>NZ_PTXM01000004.1:0-426232 GCF_004343765.1 Burkholderia sp. SRS-25 | reverse complement strand
CGACCGCCTGGTGATCAACGCGCAGAACTGCGTGCACTGCAAGACCTGCGACATCAAGGACCCGACGCAGAACATCGTGTGGGTCACGCCGGAAGGCGGCGGCGGGCCGAATTACCCGAACATGTAACGCAACGCATCCCCGCGCCTGCGGGCGCGAACGAACCGGAGTGAGACGATGAGCAATGCAGCGAAAGAAGTCGTGGTGGTGAGCGGTGTTCGTACCGCGATCGGTGATTTCGGCGGCAGCCTGAAGGATTTCTCGCCGACCGACCTCGGTGCGAAGGTGGTCGCCGAAGTGCTGTCGCGGGCGAACGTGCCGGGCGACGCAGTCGGGCATGTCGTGTTCGGCCACGTCGTGAACACCGAGCCGAAGGACATGTATCTCGCGCGCGTCGCGGCGATCAATGGCGGCGTGGCGCAGCACACGCCCGCGCTGACCGTGAACCGCCTGTGCGGTTCGGGCCTGCAGGCGATCGTATCGGCCGCGCAGACGATCATGCTCGGCGACGCCGACATCGCGATCGGCGGCGGCTCGGAAAGCATGAGCCGCGCCCCGTACACCGTGCCGGCCGCGCGCTTCGGCCAGCGCATGGGTGACGGCAAGCTCGTCGACATGATGCTCGGCGCATTGCACGACCCGTTCCAGACGATCCACATGGGCGTGACGGCGGAGAACGTCGCGGCGAAGTACGGCATCTCGCGCGACGCGCAGGATGCGCTGGCGCTCGAATCGCATCGTCGCGCGGCGCGCGCGATCGCGGAAGGGCGCTTCAAGGATCAGATCCTGCCGATCTCGATCCGCACGAAGAAGGGTGAAGTTGCGTTCGACACCGACGAGCACGTGCGCCTCGAAGCCAGCGCGGATGATTTCACGAAGCTGAAGCCGGTGTTCCAGAAGGAGAACGGCACCGTGACGGCCGGCAATGCGTCGGGCATCAACGACGCGGCTGCCGCCGTGCTGATGATGAGCGCGGACGCCGCGCGCGCACAGGGCGTGAAGCCGCTCGCCCGCCTCGTCGCGTATGCGCACGCGGGTGTCGATCCGGCGTACATGGGCATCGGCCCGGTGCCGGCCACGCAGAAGGCGCTCGAACGCGCGGGCCTGAAGATCGGCGATCTCGACGTGATCGAGGCGAACGAGGCGTTCGCGGCCCAGGCATGCGCGGTCACGCAGGAGCTCGGCCTCGATCCGGCGAAGGTCAACCCGAACGGCTCGGGCATCTCGCTCGGTCACCCGATCGGTGCGACCGGCGCGCTGATCACGGTCAAGGCGCTGTATGAACTGAAGCGCATCGGCGGGCGTTACGCGCTCGTGACGATGTGTATCGGCGGCGGCCAGGGGATTGCTGCGATCTTCGAGAACATCTGATAATCGAACGCTCAGCACCCGAACACACAGGAAATTTCATGGCCATCGAAACTGTCGGCGTCGTGGGCGCCGGAACCATGGGCAACGGCATTGCGCAGACCGCCGCCGTTGCGGGTCTCAACGTCGTGATGATCGACGTCAGCGACGCGGCGCTCGAGAAGGGCGTCGCGACGCTGAAGGGCAGCCTCGAGCGGCTCGTGTCGAAGGATAAGCTCGACGCCGCCACGCGCGATGCGGCGCTGGCGCGCATCACGACGTCGACCGACTACGCGAAGCTCGCATCGGCCGATATCGTGATCGAAGCCGCGACCGAGAACGTCGAGCTGAAGGGCCGCATCCTGAAGCAGATCGAGTCCGTCGCGCGGCCCGAAGCGATCATCGCGACCAACACGTCGTCGATCTCGATCACCGCGCTCGCGGCGCCGCTCGCCGATCCGGCGCGCTTCGTCGGCATGCACTTCTTCAACCCGGTGCCGCTGATGCCGCTCGTCGAAATCATCCGCGGGCTGCAGACGAGCGACGCGACCGCGTCGGCGGTGCGCGAGCTGACCGAGCGTTTCGACAAGTCGCCGATCGGCGTGCGCAATTCGCCGGGCTTCGTCGTGAACCGGATTCTCGTGCCGATGATCAACGAGGCGTTCTTCGTGCTGGCGGAAGGCATCGCGTCGGCCGAGGAGATCGACGCGGGGATGAAGCTCGGCGCGAACCACCCGATCGGGCCGCTCGCGCTGGCCGACCTCGTCGGCCTCGACGTGTGCCTCGCGGTGATGGACGTGTTCGTGAAGGACTTCGGCGATCCGAAGTATCGTGCGTGCCCGCTGTTGCGCGAGATGGTGACGGCCGGCAGGCTCGGGCGGAAGACGGGGCGTGGGGTGTACGACTACAGCAAGTAAGCAGAAGGCTGGAAAGTCTTGAACGCGGATGGAGAGTCGTGCCGGATGATGTCGTTCATCCGGTGCGGTTCGCCATCCGCGTTTTTCATTTAGGGAAGCGGCGCGCCGAATCCTGTCCGTCGGTTGAATCATTTCGGAAATCGAGTTTAATCGTTAAATAATTAAGCCAATTAACGAGGATATCTTTCATATCGATTAAATTGACGTTTCAACATGTAATGTTATATCTTGGTTGCCCAAAAACAACCAAGAGAAAATAAAGTGGCAATAAACGAGGGGTTTCAAAAAAAATGCCGCTGGTCGGCCATCGTCGCGTGGTCGGTATTCGCCGGAATGGCCGGCACTGCGTCGGCCAATACCGAGCCTGCGCAGCAGACGCAACCCAGGCAGGCGCGCATGCCTCGCGTGCCGCAGAATCTGCCGGTGTCGCCCGAGCAGGCGCAGTACAACCTGCCGCTCAGCGAGCAGGATCGTGCGGCGCTGACGAGGCCTTCGCCGCTCAAGCAGCCGGCCACGCGCAGCAAGCGCAGCACGTCGGGCGCTGATTGCCGCGACATGTCGGTGATGACCCAGTATCGCGGCACGGCACTCGCCGATTACATCGCGAATCTTCCCGATTACGAATGCCACTACGGCTTGTTTTCGGTCGATAAAGCGCAGGCCACACGGATCTTCAATGCCGAAAACGTGCACGCTGTCGCGAGTCGTTTCGTGCAGGAAATTCATCAATACGATGCGAGCAATTTGATCCTGGTCAATTTGCTGATTTATCTGCGTGCTGCTTATTACCAATATGATGTATCGGGCATGGCGAACCCGATTCCGAATCTCGCGGTGTCGCTGCGCCCGTATATCAAGCAAAGCCTGGAGGGTGATGCGCTCTATCGCGACAATTCGCGTGCGCCGAGCACCGCGAACGAACTGATGAAGCTCATCACGAACATGCGGGACGAAGCGTACTACCTGCCGACGCTGAAGAACCGGATCGCATCCTACACCGTGAGCGCGGCGAATCCGCAGGCGGCCGCGCCGCTGCTGCAGCGCAGTGCGGCGGGCGGCTTCACCGGCTTGCTCACGGTGTTCTTCTACGCGCACCAGCGCAGCGGCGCGCAGCCGATGCTCGACAGCGATGCGACGCTCCCGGAGACGCTCAACCGCTTCGTCACCGCGAACCGCGCGAGCCTGTCGAACACGAGCGCCGCCTATCAGCTGGCCGACGCGGCGCGCGAAACGTTTCGCTTCCTCCGCTATCCGACGCAGAAGCCGCGCGTGAAGAAAATGATCCAGGACATGCTCGCGTCGACGAGCATGACGGGCGCGGACAGCGATCTCTGGCTCGCGGCGGCGGAAGCGGTCGACTACGGCGATCCGGGCAACTGCGCGGACTACGGTACCTGCGACTACAAGAAGCGGCTGACCGATGCGGTGCTCGCGAATCGCTACACATGCAATGCGGGCGTGCGCATTCTCGCGCAGGACATGACGATGTCGCAGCTGCAGTCGGTCTGCACGGCGGTCGCGAGGCAGGACGACTACTTCCACCGGATGATGAAGACCGGGCGCAAGGCGGTCGCAGGCGATCGCAACGACACGATCGAACTCGTCATTTTCGATGACTACGCGAACTATCGAAAATACGCGTCGGTGATCTACGGCATCAGCACCGACAACGGCGGCATGTATCTCGAGGGCGATCCGTCCGCGCCGGGCAATCAGGCGCGCTTCATCGCGCACGAGGCATCATGGCTGCGGCCCGAGTTCAAGGTGTGGAACCTCGAGCACGAGTTCACGCACTATCTCGACGGCCGATACGACATGGCGGGCGACTTCTCGGCGAGCACCGCGAAGCCGACCGTGTGGTGGATCGAAGGCGTCGCCGAGTATCTGTCGAGAAAGAACGACAACCAGGAGTCGATCGACGCGGTGCGCACGGGCGCGTACCGGTTCTCGGACGTGCTCGGCACGCGTTACGCGTCGAGCGACTACGTCACGCGCGCGTACCGGTGGGGCTACATGGCGACGCGCTTCATGTTCGAGCGCCATCGCGCGGACGTCGACACCATCGTGTCCCGCTTCCGGGTGGGCGATTACGACGGGTACGCAAACTATATCGCGTACATCGGCAATCGCTATGACACCGAGTTTGCCGACTGGGCGCGCAGCGCGACGACGGCAGGCGAGCCGCCGGCGCCGGCGAAGCGCTGACCGGCACCGGCCGGCGCCGCGTGATCGGACGCCGGCCACCGTGGCGCCCGACGCACCCGAGAGGGAGCAGCGAGCAGGAAGCGGCCCTCGAACGGAAATTCGAGGGCCGCGGCGCGCCGACCTGACGTGCCGCCACCGCGCTAGCGATTCGTGCCGGTATCGGCAACATAGTTTGCGATACTGAAGAAACGGTAATCGTCAAGCAGATCCGGCCCCGGGAACCCCTCCGGATGAATCCGCCCGTGAATCGGGCTGTTGGGGCGCAAGCCGGCCAGGGTCAACGCAAGCGTGAATTCGTTGAACGGCGCCATGAATTGACGCGACACGAAATGCATGCCCCAGTTGAACACCGACGGAAGCTGCTCGGTGCGCAACCACGTGTCCGGCCCGCCCGGTGCACGCGCGCAAAGATTCTCCGCCCACGGGCTATGCCCTTCCACGATGAGAAAGCCATGCTTTGCGTGGGGCTTCCAGCGGGTCAGGAAATCGATGAGATCCGCCGCCGCCACGTAACCGGGAACGAGGCCTTCCGCGTCGCTATATGCCACCTTGAACGCCCGCTTGATCGGGTCGAGCGCGATCGGCAGCTCGGCCTGATCCGATACCGTCAGGACGCCCGCATAGTGCTGATCGACAACCGCGCGCAGGCGTGTGCGGTCGACGGTGCGCAGATGGTGCTCGAGGATCGCATCGGCTGCGTCCTTGCGACGAATGCTCAACCGGCGGTTGTGGACCAGGAACATGAAGGTATGCAACAAGTCGCTCAGTCGCGCCGGGCGCACGTTGCCGTCCGGCTGCCTGACGGTCAGGCCGCTTTCGGCCACGGCTTCGTCGTAGCGGTCGGGCCGGGAAATGTCGGCGGCGATCACGCGGACCTGCACGCCGGGGACGTCCCTCAGCGCAGACAGCGTGGCGGCCGCGCGGCCGCGCGCGGATTCGTTGTAGTCCGCACCGATCACGAGCAGCGGATAATCCGCGAGGTGCCGGCCGCGCTGCGTCGACGTGATCACGTATTCCGCCAGGCGCTTCAGCGCGCTGCCGTCGCCGCAGCCCATGTCGGCAATGCCGGCCGGCTGGCGGTCCAGCGGCGTCTCGTCGAACAACGCACGCAGGATTTTCGTCGTGATTTCCTGCGACGCCGGCCCGGACCCGGCGCCGCTCGACGCATACACGTTCATCACGCGATCGATGTGGCCGTCGCTATCGATATCGAGCGGATCGGGGTTGCCGAACAGGAGCTCGTCGAGCAACGCATACGAACGCAGATAGGACGCGGGCAACCCCGCGTAAGGGGCGGCGATCGGACGATGAATCCGGCCCGACTCGGTGAGGCGTACCTTTTCCCGATCGATTTCCGCCATGCCGAACTTGCACATCAGCGACCACGCCGCGTGCAGCACGACAGGATCGGCCTGTGTCCAGGCGCCGACCGCGACCCCGTCGGGCTGACCGTCGAGCTTGCCGAGGATGCCGGGCGCCGATTGCGAGTACTGGCCATCCGGCTGCCGGTCGAACACCGGCATGTCGAGCGCGACCCAGGTCGGGCCGAGCAACAGGCCGTCCATCGCCGTGCGCAACTGTCCATTCACCTGGCGCTCCAGATCGGTGGCCGGGAGCGGAAGCTCCGGCCAACCCGCTATGCAGATCCGCGCGAGCTGGGCATACAGCACGCTGTCGTCAGCCGCCATGCGCGTTCGGTGACACAGGGCGTGCAGATGCTGGAGCACCGACGTGGCATTCGCCAGTTGCTCGAACAGCGGGCGGGTGCGCTCGACGCACGCGACGACATATTCGCCGGCCGGGGTGAGCGCATATTCGGCGTCTTCGTCGCCGCGATCGAGGGTCAGCCAGCCGGCCAGGCTCAACAGGTTGAGGGCGCCCCACAGGATCCCCAGGTTACGGGTCGGGTCGGGCTGGCGGGACGTGGCGAACGCGCGCATCGAGCGGGGCGCTCCGGCCCGCAGGCCGCGGAACGCGCCGGCAAACACGAGGCGCGCCAGCGTCGGCACCAGCACGATGCCGTTCGCCCAGTTGCAACTGCGCGTGTAGGCCATCACGCGCTGGGCGTCGTGCCGGCCGATGCGCAGCGTGGCCGCGTGCGTGTGTTGCTCGAGTTTGACCGGCAGCTCCAGGTCGAGCACCTCGACGCCGATCGGGGTGCCTGCCGACAGGCCGAGCAACGTGCGTGTTTCGTCGGGATAGGCGTCGAGATAGTGTTCGAGCTGCCGGGCCAGTGCGGCGGTGGAATCGCCAAGGTTGAATCGGGCGTGCATGGTGGACGGTCTCACAGGGTCGAAGGTTGAGCTGCAATGGGTGACGATGCATCCGGCTCGGCGTGCGCCGCGGCAACCGCCGGTGCGGCGCCGTGAGTCCGCGGCGCGAGGTGGGCGGCCAGCGCGCGAATGGACGGGTAGTCCCAGACCGCGGACGGATCGACGGTCACGCTGAACGTCTCGCTGAGTACGATCGTCATTTCGACGGCGAGGATCGAGTCGAAGCCGATTTCGGCGAACGTCGACTCGCGCGTCAATCGAAGCTTGCGGTGCTTGAGGCGCTCGCCCAGCCACGCGATGAGCCATTGTTCGACGGCATGAAGCTGCTGACGCTCGAGCAGGCTCGCCGGTTCGTTCACGGTCGGGGTTGCGGCCGAACCGGCGTCGTCGGCGGGCGCGTCGGGCGCGCCGGCATTGGCGTCCAGCAACGGGTCGACGAGTTGGCTGGCGCCCGGGATCGTTTGCTCGATCGAGCCGATCTCGAACCCGGTGCGCGCGGCCCAGTCGTTCAGTTCCGCTGTCGTGGGCAACGCGGATCGCAGGCCGACCTGCCGTTGCGCCGCCTCGATCGCGAGTTCGTACTGGCGCTGCGCCCAGCGCAGCGTGCCGTCGTCGATCCGCTGCTGCGCAGCCGCGCGTTCGATCACGGCCAGCAGCAATCCCCATTGCGCGATCGTGCCGAGCCAGTAATTGACCCAGACGGCGGCATGCGCGGCGCCGTCGAGTTTCGGCGCATTGGCGAGCCCGTCCTGCGCCAGCCGTGCGCCCAGCTCGCGCAGTTCCCTGGCCAGCGCACCGGCGCTCAGCGCACCCTCCAGATAGCGCGGCAAATCGTCGCCGCCGTTGAGCAGGCGGCTGCCCAGGTGAACCAGCAGCGTTTCGGTCGGCCCCTCGAAGATGCGGGTCAGGCGCGCGTCCCGGAAAATCTGCGGCGCGAGGTTGCTTTCGATATACCCCCGGCCACCCAGGAACTGCATCATCTCGTCCGCGGATTGCGACAGCAGCTCGGAGCCGAGCGTCTTCGCGATCAGGAGGCAGTCTTCAGGCAGCGCGACGCCGAGGTCCAGTTCGGTCGCCAGGTGCTCGACCAGCGCGTTGAGCCCGTCGATGCGATCCCGCAGCTCGCCCAGGCGCAGGCGGCTCAGCGGGTTGTCCAGCAGCAGGCCGGTGCCGATCTGGCGCCGCGCGCCGTAGCGATGCATCAGCTGCGCACAGCGCTTCATTCCGCCCACGCAGACGGAGGCGATGCCGAGGCGCGCAATGTTCATCGCATGCTGAGCGACGGCCATCCCTTGCCCGACGTCGCCGAGCCGGCATGCGTCGCTGATTCGTGCCTGATCCAGATGGAGCGAATTCTGGATCATGCCGCGCACACCCATCGTCAGTTCCTCGGCGCCGATCCGCACGCCCGGCGTGCCGGGGCGCACCGCCAGGCCGACCATGCCCGCACCGTCGGCCTGCTTCGCGAACACGTTGATGATCCCCGCCCATGCGGATGAGCCGCTCCAGCGCTTGTTTCCCGTGACCACCCAGTCGCCGGAATCGAGGCGCTGTGCGCGGGAGGCAATCGCACGCACATGCGAGCCCGCGGCCGGCTCCGTGATCGCGAACGCGGCCAGCATCCGTCCGCTCGCGAGGCTCGGCAGCAATGCGTCGCGCAATGGCGGCTGCGCATGCCGCATGATCGGCAGGATCCCGAGCGTGTTGTTCAGGGCAACGAAGAAAGCCAGGGTCGAATCGATCGCCGCCAACTGCGCCAGCACGCGGGACATGTCGCGCTGGCCGAGGCCGAGGCCGCCATGCGAGCGGTCGATCGGCATGCCGAGCAGGCCCCGATTCCCGAAATCGAGCACGACGTGCGGCGGAATGGTGCGACGCTCGTCGATGGTTCGCGAATCGATCCGCGTGCGGGCGTAGTGCCTGAGCCAGTCGTTCAGTTCGTCGACGGTGGCGCTGTCGACGCGCCGGTGATCGTTGGCTGCCGGCTGGTCGGCCACGGCTGCCGGATGCGCGGGCTGTCGGCGATCGGGCGCGGGTGTCGGTGCGCCGCCCTCGACGTCCCACTGCGCGAGGATCGTCAGCGCGCCGTCGTGCAGTTGCGTGCGGCAGGTGCTGCGGCGTACCTTGCCGCTCGACGTTTTCGGCACGCTGCCGGGCGACACCAGCATGATCGCGCTCGGGCCGATGTCGAGGCGGTTCCAGACGGCCTGGCGAATCGCGTCGATGAAGCTGTCGAGATTGCCCTTGCGCTGCGTGCGCTCGACTTCCGCGACGATGATCAGGCGCTCCGTGTCGACCTGGTCGTCCATGAAGGCCGCGCAACCGTTCGGTACGAGTTCCGGCACACCGACGATCAGCGCGTACTCGATGTCTTCCGAGTAGTAGTTGCGGCCGGCGAGGATCACCATGTCCTTGAGCCGGCCGGTGACATAAAGCTCGTCGTCCAGAATGAAGCCGAGATCGCCGGTGCGCATGAACACCTGATCACGATGGCCCGCCAGACTGTGCCGGAAGGTCGAATGCGTCTGTTCGTCCAGACGCCAGTAGCCGGCGGCGACGCTCGGGCCGGCCACGCAGATTTCGCCGATGGTCCGATCGGCGCAACGCTCGTTCGTCTCCAGGTTGCGCACGATCACGTGCTGTTCGCCGTCCGTGCGGCCCACGCTGACCAGGACCCGTTCGCCCGGACGATCCAGCGGCTGCTGCGACACGCCCAGGCATTCGCCGCGCAGCACCACGGATTGTTGCTGGAGGGCGGCCTGGTCGACGCATAGCGTCCGGATCGGATGCCGCTGCGTGCGACCGGCGACGTACAGCGTGCCCTCCGCCAGCCCGTAGCACGGCAGAAAGCCGTCGGCGGCGAAACCCGCGGCGGCGAAGCGCTGCGCGAAATCGGTCAGGGTGCTGGCGCGCACCGATTCGGCGCCGTTGTAGGCGACCCGCAGGCACGACAGGTCGAGCGTCGCCAGCTGCTCGTCGGAGATCCGCCGGCAGCACATCCGGTAGGCGAAATCCGGTGCGCCGGTCAGATCCGCCCGGTACTGGCTGATCGCACGCAACCACAGGTACGGATGCTGGATGAAGCGTTCCGGGGCCATCAGCACGCTCCGGAAGCCGCCGTAGAGCGACGTCAGGATCACGCTGATCAGGCCCATGTCGTGGTAGGGCGGCAGCCAGCTGACGATCGTGCTCTGCTCGTCATAGGCGAGCCATTCGCGCATCAGCCCCAGGTTGTGCATCAGGTTGCCGTGCGACACCATCACGCCCTTGGGGCTGCCGGTGGTCCCCGACGTGTATTGCAGAAAGGCGATCTGGGAGGGCTGCACGCTGGCGGGCGAATGCACGGGATCCAGCACCTGCGCGCCCCCGACGTCGAGCAGCGTGCTGCCGGATGCGTCGGTATCGGCGAGCCAGGTCGCGCAGCGCGCATGGTCCTCGGCCGAACACAGAATCGTGTTCGCGCCCGCGTTCTCGACGATGCCGGCGATCCGCACCATATGCTGCCGGTTGCGCGGCGGGTAGGCGGGAACGGCGATGGCGCCCGCATACAGGCACCCCATGAAGGCGCTGACGTAGTCGAGCCCCGGCCGGCACAGCAGCAGGACCCGGTCGCCGATGTCGATCGCGTTCTGCCGCAGCAGCGCGGCGACCCGGCGAGCGCGTGCGTCGAGTTCCGCGAAGGTCATCGATTCGGGCTGTTCCTGTTCGGGCGGGCCGCTCAGGAACACGTAGGCGGTCTTGTCGCCGAGTGCGGCGGCCCGGTTCTGAAGCAGTTCGCTAAGCGTGGTCGGCAAAATCGCAGTGGTCATGTTGTCGTCGGAAGAGGAATGAAAACAGCGAGCAGCGGCCCGGCGCCGGGGCGGCGCCCACGCGTGGCTGCGGCGGGAATCCGAAGGCGGCTATTCGGCGCGATGGAACAGGTCGATCATGTGCATCATGCTTTTGAGATGCAGGAAATGCGGCACCACCCGTTCGCTCCTTGCCGCATAACGTGCCGTCCAGTGATGGGCCAGCTCGTGCGTGGCGGCGGCGTTGCCGCGCACCGCCCGCGCGTCGGCCTCGCGCGCATCGAGGCATGCGCGGGCGTGCCGGACGGCCGAGCGGGCGAACTCGCCGGCGAGGATGCCGTGGTGTCCCAAGGCGAGCCGCGGCGGCTGCAGTTGCTCGATGACGTGCAGCGAGTGCCGATAGGCGAACAGGTCCTGAAAGACCAGCGGCAGCCAATGGGTGGCGCCGTGAAACTCGCCGAGCGCATCCGACACGAAACCGATGTCCAGCTGGGGGCAGTAGTAGCCGAACTGGCAACGGCTGTGGCCCGGCAGCGCGATCGTGCGAATCTGCATCCCGGCGCCGATGTCGAGCTGAGTGCCCGGATTGACCGGGTAGAACGGCAGGTCGGACAACTCGGTGAATTCCGCGTCGACGGCGGGCTGCCACGACCGCGACGCGTGCGTGTCGAGCTGACGAATGGTTCGGCAGGCCGACGGGCTCTGGAACGCATCGAACGCGTCGGGAGAACCGGATACATGAAGCCACGGCATGCGCGACTTGAGCGTCATCAGCAGGCTGCAATGGTCATAGTGCGAGTGGGTGATCAGCCAGTAGCGCAAATGCCGGATGCCGCCGAAGTCCCGCAGCAGATCGTGAAGCTGCTGCCACACGAGCTCCGTCATGCCGCTCAGGCCGCCCTCGATCAGCGTCGCGGCCTCGTCGTTGACGATCACGTACAGCGGCACGTCGGCCGTGCCGGCGAGAGCCAGCCGCGGCTCGATCCATCCCGTGGAAGCGTTCAGCATGTCGTTCAGCTCCGATAGAGCGCGCAGGCCCACGTCGCGCCCGCACCGTAGGTCACGAGGAGGTTGAGCTGCCCGGCCGGCATGCGGCCTTGCTCGCGCGCGAGGGCGAGCGCGACCGGAAACGCCGCACTGGCCATGTTGCCCAGCTGATCGACGGAAATCATGCACCGCTCGCGGGGCAACCCGAGTTGCTGGATGACCGCGTCGAGGATGCGCAGGTTCGGCTGGTGCGGTACGACCAGGCCGATATCCGACAGCGCCAGCCGGTGCTTGTCGAGCATCTGCCGGCACGCGTCGACGATGCGCCGCGTGGCATCTTCGAACATCGGCCCGCCTTTCATCCGGAAATGGTGCCGGCCGGCCGCGATGTCGTCTTCGTCGATGAAGCGCGGGCGTCGCGCGCCGGGCGCTTCGGTGCTGAGCAGGTCGAACCGGGTGCCGTCGGCGCCGAGCGTCAGGTCGATCAGCCCGTGCGCCGGGTGGTCCGTCGCTTGCAGCAGCAGCGCGGCGGCGCCGTCGCTCAGCAGGATCGACAGGTTGCGGCCCGCATTGCTGGTGTCGATTCGCCGCGACAGGGCCTCGGCGCAGATCAGCAGCACGTTGCGGTACAGGCCGCTCGCGAGGAAATGGCGCGCGATCTCGATCCCGTAGAGCCCGCCGCTGCATTGCGCGCGGATATCGAAGCACGGAATCTCCCGCAAGCCGAGCCGGGGCTGGATGTAGCACGCCTGCGACGGATCGTGATGATCCGGCGACAGCGTATTGACGATCAGCAGGTCGACGTCGTGCGGCGCGACGCCGGCGTCGGCCATCGCCCGCTCCGCGGCCGGGCAGGCGAGATCCGCCAGATCCTGATCGGGCGCGAGATAGCGTCGCGCCACGACGCCGGTGCGTTCGCGAATGAACGCGTCGCTGGTGTCGATCATGCCGGCGACTTCGTCGTTGCCGACGATCCGGTCTGGCAGCGCGTGGCCCATTCCGGCGATGACGAGTCGGGCGCTCATGCCTGCACCTCCTGTTCCGTCACGGCGGCGACGGCGTCGCCCGCATCGGTAACGACGGTTTCGCCCCAGCGCCACAATTGCGCGCCGAAGCCCCAGCCTGCGCCGGCGCCGGCAATCACGACCAACGATCCCGGCCGGATCACGCCTTCGCGGATCGACTCGTACAGCGCAAACGGCACGGCGGCCGACACGAGGCACGCACAGTCGGCCACGCGAATCACGTATTGGTCGGGCTTGAGCCCGAGCCGCTGTGCCCATGCGCGCACGAGCAGCGCCGACGGCTGATGGAACACCATCGCGTCGACATCGGCGACGCGGGTTCCGCTCCGCTGCAACAGCTGCTCGACGATATCGGGAATGGCCACGGGCATGAAGCGGGCGATCGCTTCCTGCGCTTCGGGCTTGAGCGTGAAATACACGCCGAACGGGTTGTCGGCGTCGGTTGCGGCGTCGTCGTCCGTCGCGGCGTGCGCGTGACGCCACTGCATCGTCACGAGGTCGTAGTGCGTGGCATCGCTGCGATACGCGGCATCCAGCCAGTCGGCGCCGTCGGGATCGGCTGGCTCGGCGACGAGCACGGCCGCGGCCGCGCCGTCGCCGAAGTTCGTCGACGATTTGCTGGTGTAGTCGACCACCGCCGACATGCGCTCCGACGAGCACACCAGCGCACGCTTCACCCGTCCCTGCTTGATGAGGTTGGCGGCGATCTGCAGTTGCAGCACGAAGCTCGCGCATTCCATCTCGACATCGGCGTCGAGCGCGCGCGTGGCGCCGAGCCGGTCGCGCAGCGTGCGTGCCAGGCGCGGCGCGAAACGGCGCCGGCCGTCGGCGAGCGAAACGAACGGCGACGTCATGTTGAACAGCACCAGATCGAGGTCGGCGGCCTCCACGCCGGCACGGGCGAGCGCGTCGCGGGCCGTGCGTTCGGCCAGCGCAAGCTCGGATTCGCCGGCGGCGGGATCGATCATGTAGCGCGATTCGATGCCCCAGAATTGCCACCATTCCGACGGAATGGGCTCGACGCCCGCGAAGACGGGATCGTCGTTGGGTACCTGGCGTGCCGGCAGGCGGCAGGCGAGACTTGCGATTCGGACGTTGTGCACTATCAGACCTCCATCGTGCTGCAGGCAATGCGCGGCCTGAACGGATCCAGCGTCATGGCGACCACCGAACGTTCGTCGTCACGCAACGACATCGAATGGGCGACGCGGGACGAGAGCCACGCCGGCAACTGGAACGGGTTCGGGATGTCCGTCGAACCGGCGACGACATCGACGTGGAAATCGCGGCCCACGCCGATGGCGATCGATGGCCATCCGCTCAACCACGATTCGCAGAACAGCGGAGCGGCGCGCCGGTCGCCGCGGCGCTGCATCGCGTCGACCATCGTGCGTACCGCGGTGGCCGCATGGGCCGGCTCAGCGTCGAACCGACCGGTTGCGGGATTGAACCGGCTCTCGAAGCGGGCCAGTGACAGGACGCCGTTCACGCGTCGCGGGGGAAGGGCGTCGAGCGTCGCGAACGGGGGCGCGTCGAGATCCGCGTAGCGGCACGCGTGGTCGCGCTCCTGGCCGTCAGGCGTCAGGACGATCGCGCCCGCGCCGTCGGCGAAGCCGCTCGTGGCCGCCTGTTCGACGTCTGCAAGTGCCTCCGCGCGAACGACGAGCGCGCGCCGGTAGCCGAGCTGCTTGCAATGGCTTTGCGCGAGATCGAGTGCGAGCGTCCAGTCCGCGTCGAGCAGATCGAACACGGCCGCATGCCGCGCACGCAGGTCGCGCTGCACCGGGTGCGCGAGCCGCGGCCCGGCGATCGTTGGCGTGTCTGCCATCCTGCTGGGCGAAATCGACAGGCTGACGATCAGATCCAGTTCCGACGGCAGGCAACGTGCTTGCCGCAGCGCCTGCCTGGCGGC
The DNA here is from genome assembly GCF_004343765.1 of Burkholderia sp. SRS-25. Taxonomy (NCBI): domain Bacteria; kingdom Pseudomonadati; phylum Pseudomonadota; class Betaproteobacteria; order Burkholderiales; family Burkholderiaceae; genus Burkholderia; species Burkholderia sp. SRS-25. The sequence continues at coordinate 411,780 of NZ_PTXM01000004.1, read as the reverse complement.
GTTGATCGCGTAATCGTTGGCACAGGATTGCGCGGTGGTCGCGGGGTCCGGAATGGCCACCGCGGCTCCGAGAATTTTCATAGGGCGTGCTCGTTCTGGACGGTTTGATTCAGGGGATGCGTCGCGCCATGACCGGCCTGCCGGAGCACGGCGCGGCGCAATTTGCCCGATTCGTTACGCGGCAGGCCGCCGGCGTGATAGGTCATCCGATGCGGGCATTTGTACGGTGCAATCACGCTCTTGACGTGCTGCTGCAGTTGCGTCGTCAACGCCTCCGAGCCGTCGACGCCCGGCCGCAGCACCACATGCGCGCAGATGAGCGTGCCGCCCCGTTCGTCGATCTGTCCGACGACGGCGCACTCGGCGATAGCGGGATGGCGCAGCAGCGCCTGCTCCACTTCGCCTGGGGACACCGTGTAACCGGAGCTGATGATCATGTCGTCGGCGCGCGCCTGATAGAACAGATAGCCATCCTCATCGAGGTACGCGCTGTCGCCCGTCAGGTTCCAGCCGTGCTTGACGTAGTCGCGTTGCCGCGCGTCATTCAGGTAGCGGCACCCGGTCGGCCCCTGTACGGCCAGATAACCGATTTCGTAGGGCGGCAGGCGTTGGCCGTGCTCGTCCACGACGGCGAGGCGGTAACCGGGCACCGCCTTGCCGATCGCGCCGTCCTTCGCGCCGGTGTCGGCCGTGGACGCGAAGATATGCAGCATCTCGGTCGCCCCGATTCCGTCGATCAGGTGCAGGCCGGTGCGCTCCTGCCATGCGTCGCGCGTCCACGACGGGAGTGCTTCACCCGCCGACACGCATTTGCGCAGGGACGACGCATCGTGCCCGTCGAGATGGTCGAGCATGGCCCGATAGGCCGCCGGCGCCGTAAACAGGATGCTGACCCGATGGCGGCCGACGGCGGCCAGCAGCCGTTCCGGGTTCGCTTTCTGCAACAGCACGACGCTCGCGCCGACACTGATCGGAAACAGCAGCAGCGCGCCGAGGCCGAACGTAAACGCGAGCGGCGGCGACCCGCAGAAGACGTCATCGGCCGTAGGCTTGAGCACGTGCTGCGGAAAGCAGTGGCAGGCCGCCATCACGTCGCGATGAAAATGGACCGTGGCCTTCGGTTCCCCGGTCGTCCCCGACGTGAATGCGATGAGACAAGGATCGTCCGCGCGCGTATCGGCGGCCGCGAATGCCGCCGAATACCCGTCGAGCCAGCGCGCATGCGGATGCATGTCGTCCGTCTCGTAGCGCCGAACGTCGCCGCGCCACTGCATGCGTGCCATCGCCGCGTCGAGCTCGGCCGAGAGCCCGGCTTCGCAGATGACATGCGTGACCCGCGCTCGCCCGATGATGGGCGCCAGTTCTCCCGCGCGCAGCTTCGGCATCGTCGCGACGGCCACGCCGCCGGCCTTGACCACGCCGAACCACGCGGCGGCCAGCATCGGGTGGTTGGCGCCATGCAACAGCACGCGATTGCCGGCCACCAGGCCCGCATCGCGGACCAGCATGTTCGCGATCCGGTTACCGGCATCGCGCAAATCGCGATACGACCACGTGATGCCCGACTCTGTCCTGATCGCAACGCGATCGCCCCAGCCGCGTTCCTCGACTGCGGTATCCAGCAGCGCGGCGGCGCAATTGAGAAACGGCGGGAACTGGAGCCCCGGCAAGTCAAAGACGAACGTCGGCCAATCTTCGGCAGGGGGCAGGTTCGCGCGGCAAAAGTCGTCCATCGTCAGCGCTCGCAAGAGTGTGAGTGTGAGTGTGAAGTCCGCGATCGTGGTGCGGCGCGGGCAGGGCCCAGGGATCGGGCCCTGCCCGCGCAACCTGAATCGCGATGACAAAGAGACGTGGTCGGAGCGACGGGCACGGGTCGCCGGCCGATGCACGGAGAGCCCGGTCAATCACATGATGGCTTGCCGGCCTTTATGGATTTATTCCATCTCATTGGATTCAAGGAAATGATCAATAATCGATCGATTTAATTCAAATTGCTTGGGTTTTTGAATTGGGCGATCGACTTGGTGGGTTTGAAAACGTGCCGTAAGCTTAGCGGAAGAAAAATCGGAAAGTAAATGGTCAAATGGGTTGGTGATCTGAATTATTTGTTGAAATCGATTCCATTGATCGTCGATATTTCATTGAATTATCGATTTCGGTTAATCATCGTGCGCTTTGTTGACTGCGGTGGCGTTTGGTCGCCGGGGCGCTGAATAAAGCCCCGGGACGTTCACCAAGGCGAAACACGCATCGCGTCACGAAATGGATTGCCCGCACGAGCGGTGAAAGACCCGTGCTCTCGGGAGCAGCGGGGTATCGAGTCGATCAGGATGGAAAATCAGGGATTCAGGCGTCGGGGGCTCGGATTGTGCCTTGATGGATTTTTTGTAATTGTATTAATGAATATTTAATTCAAAGTGATGAATCGGAATGTCTCGACTCGAGGAGTCGAGCACATCCTAGCCCTCAAGTATCGATAAATCTTGCGGCAATGTCCGCTTGAACATCGCGAGAATCACGCGCGCCGCCTTCGGCGGCAGCGTGATCGCATGGCGCACGGCCGCAGCGATCTGGATCATCATCAGCTCGGCGAATGCGCTCCGTTGCGCATGCGGCGTATCGGGCGCCACTTCGCCCAGCGCATCCGCGAACAACCCCGCCAGAAATTCTCCGTCGGCCCGGTCGAGCGCCTGCAGCGCGCGGTCGGCCTGCGTGGCCTGCCAGATGTCGCGCATCAGCGGCTCGTCGACGAACATCCGGTAGTAGCTGTCCGTGATGCGGCCGAGCGTGGCGTGCAGGTCGTCGAGCGTCTTCATCTTCGCCAGGTCGCGCCGCACGCAGTCGTGGCCGGCCTCGTTGTAGCGCTCCGCAAGCGTGCCGATCACGGCCGCCTTGTCCGGAAAGTACTGGTACAGCGAGCCGAACGAGATGCCCGTGCGTTCGACGATGTCGCTCATCCGGAACGCATCGCAGCCTTTCTCGATCATCACCTCCGACGCGCACGCGAGGATGCGCTCGAACCGCTCGCGGCTGCGCTGCTGCGTCGGCACCAGCCGCGCGCGCGCCGGCGCGTCCGCGGTGTCCGCTGCCGCTTCTGCGGGCTCGCCATTCCGCCCCGATTTTTGTCGGCCCATGCCGCCTCCAGAAAAACTTGACGTTGCTAATGCGAGAGTCTATCGTGTTTTTCAAATACGAGAAATTCTCGTATTTTAGTCAAAAGGAGACAGTCATGTCGGCACTTCCCATCCTCGTCGTCGGCGGTTCGGGCAAGACGGGCGCCCGCGTCGATGCCCGGCTGCGTGCGCGCGGCATCGCGACCCGGCCCGTGTCGCGCACGTCGGCCGTCCGCTTCGACTGGGCGGCGCCCGAGACATGGCCCGCTGCGCTTGAGGGCGTATCAGCGGCCTACGTGACCTTCCAGCCCGACCTGGCCGTCGAAGGCGCGGTGGACGCGATCGCCGCATTCGCGCGGCTTGCGCGGAAAAGCGGCGTCGAGCGCGTGGTGTTGCTGTCCGGGCGCGGCGAGCCCCGCGCGCAGGCCGCCGAGGCTGCGCTGCAGGCGTCGGGCGTGGATTGGGGCGTGGTGCGCGCGAGCTGGTTCAACCAGAACTTCTCCGAGGGCTACCTGATCGACGGCGTGCTGGCCGGTGAAGTCGCGCTGCCGGCCGGCGCGGTGCGCGAGCCGTTCGTCGATGCGGACGACATCGCGGACGTCGCCGTGGCCGCGCTCACCGATGCGCGCTTCGCGAACCGCGTGATCGAGGTCACGGGGCCGCGCGCGCTGACGTTCGCCGAAGCGGTCGGCGAAATCGCACGGGCCGCTGGCCGGCCGGTCGTCTATCGCGAGATTCCGGCCGATGCGTTCGTCGCCGGATTGCGCGAGGTCGGCGTGCCGGAGCCGGTCGTCGCGCTGCTCGACGATCTGTTCAGCGTGGTGCTCGACGGGCGCAACAGCGCGGTGACGCACGGTATCGAAACGACGCTCGGGCGGCCGGCGCGCGATTTCGCCGACTATGCGCGCGCGACGGCCGCCACCGGCGTGTGGAGCGCACGATCATGATCGCGTTCGTGACCGCCGCATTGCTGTGGGGCTCGGCCATCGGCTGCGGGCTGATGGCCGGCGTGTATTTCGCGTTCTCGACGTTCGTGATGACGTCGCTCGGACGGATCGCGCCGCAGGCCGGCGTGGCCGCGATGAACGCGATCAATGTCGACATCGTGCGTTCGCCGTTCATGCCGCTGTTTCTCGTCACGACGCTGATGGCGCTTGCACTGGTCGTACTCGCGCTGTTCGATCGCGAGCAACCGGGCGCGATGGTGGCGGTCGCGGGCGGCGTGCTGTACGTGTTCGGCATGTTCGCGGTGACGATGGCCGTCAACGTGCCGCTCAACGATGCGCTCGCCGCGGCCGATCCGTCGACCGCGCAGGGCGCGGCGCTGTGGACGCGCTACGTGCACGACTGGACGAAGTGGAATCACGTGCGCACGGTGGCGTCCGCAGCCGCGTGCGTGTTTTTCATCGCGGGGATTGCGGCGCGGTAGAAGGGGGCGAGAGACGCTCTACGCATAAAACGCCGACGGTGACACGCCGAAATGCCGCTTGAACATCGCGGAGAACGCGCTCTGGCTGCTGTAGCCGTGATCCATCGCGACGGTCAGCACCTTCTCGCCGTGCGCGAGGCGCTTGAGCGCGAGCAGCAGCCGCGCCTGTTCGCGCCAGCGGCGGAAGCTGAGCCCGGTCTCGCGCCGGAACGCGCGATGGAGCGTGCGGACCGACAGGCCGAGCAGGTCGGCCCATTCGGCGATCGTGCGCAGGTCGTCGGGCGCCGCGACGAGCGCGTCGCAGATCGTGCGCAGGCGCGTGTCGTGCGGCCACGGCAGGTACAGCGGCAACAGCGGCGCCACCGTCACTTCGGCGAGCAGCAGGTGCATCAGGTGATCGTGGCGCGAGCCAGGCGCATAGTCGAGCGGCACGTCCACTGCGGCGAGGATCAGCTCGCGCAGCAGCGGATGCACTTCCACGACGCAGCTCCGCACGGGCAGGTGCTCGACCGCGCCCGGCTCGACGAACACGGTGCGCATCTGCACGTCGCCGCTCATCTGCACCGTGTGGTCGAGACCGGCTTCGAGCCACACGCCGCGCGTCGGCGGCACGACCCACGATGCGCCTTCGGACTGCACGTGCATCACGCCCTCGATCGCATAGAGCAGTTGCGCGCGGCGATGCCGGTGCGGCGCGATCGACGTGCCGTGCGCGTACGTGGCCGCCATTGCCGAGACGGGCATCGGCGTCGATTCGAAGCGCAGGTGGGCACCGGGCGGGGTGGACTCGAGTGTCCGATTGGCGACAAGTCGTGACATTTTGGCGAGAGACAGGCGGTTGGGCGGGCGGGCACGATGGCGTTCCGATCCACGCCAGACCCCTGTCAGGATATTAATCCGTCAAATGCGATGAACAAGCCCCCTTTCCTGTTTCCTTTCTGCGCGATCGCGCTGTGGGCCGGCAACGTGGTCGTGTCGAAGCTGTCGGCATCGACGATCGACCCGTCGGCGATCACCTTCTACCGGCTGCTGCTCGCCGTTGCGCTGATGAGCGTGTTCACGCTGCGCCCCGCGTGGCGCAATCGCGCGACGCTCGCCGCGCATCTCCCGAAGCTCGCGGTGCTCGGTTTTCTCGCGATGGCGCTGTTCCAGAGCCTGTCCTACGAGGCCGCGAAGACGACCAGTGCGACCAACATGGCGATCATCACGGCGCTCGTGCCGCTGATGACGATGGCGCTCAGCTCGCTGCTGCTCGGCGATCCGCCCAGCGTAGGCATGATCGGCGGCGGGGTGCTGTCGCTCGCGGGCGTCGTCTACCTGATCGCCGACGGACATCCGACGACGATCGCCGAGCGCGGCGTGCACACGGGCGACCTGCTGATGCTGGCCGCGTCGGCCGCCTATGCGCTGTACGGCGTGCTGCTCAAGCGCTGGCGCATCGGTGCGCTGCCGGCGTGGCAGTCGACCTACGTGCAGGCGCTCGCCGCGCTCGTCTTCATGGTGCCGATGCTGCTGCGCTTGCCCGCGCAGGCGGCGTGGCCCACGCGTGCGAGCGTGCCGCTGATCCTGTATGCCGGCGTGCTGGCGTCGGTCGTGCTGCCGTATCTGTGGATGCAAGGCGTGCGGCTGCTCGGCCCGAGCCGCTGCGCGATGTTCATGAACCTGCTGCCGGTGATGACGGCCGGGGGCGCGATCGTGCTGCTTGGTGAATCGCTGCGGCTGTATCACCTGATCGGCGGCGGCGTGGCGCTCGCCGGCGTGGCGATCGCGCAGCGGTTTCCGTTCCAGGCGAGCGCATCGCAAGGGGTGCGGCAATGAGCGGCGATCGCGATTTGCAGAACCTGATGGGCGCGCTGCCGGACGTGCGTGCCTCCGTGGAGGGGCCGGCGCTCGTGCATCAGCTCGAACGGATTGCCACTGCGCTCGAAGCGCTGGCAGGCACCGGCCAGCCGGCACCCGTCGATTTCGACGCCGCCGTTGCATTCCGCTGGCGCGGCTTCGACGGCGGGTCGCGAGCGGCGCCGCTCGAACCGGTCGCGGCGCCCGCGCTCATCGCGTTCGATGCGCTGCGCAACGTCGAGCGGCAGGTGGCGATCGTCGAACGCAACACGCGGCAGTTCGTGCGCGGCTTCGCGGCGAATCATGTGCTGTTGACCGGCGCGCGCGGCACCGGCAAGTCGTCGATCGTGAAGGCGTGCCTGCATGCGTTTGCACCGTATGGGCTGCGGCTGATCGAGGTCGGCAAGGAACGGTTGAGCGATCTACGCGATCGTCGAGCTGGTGCGTGCGCGGCCCGAACGTTACATCGTGTTCTGCGACGACCTGTCGTTCGAGGCGGGCGAGACCGGTTACAAGGAACTGAAGACGGTGCTCGACGGCTCGGTCGCGAGCGACCTGTCGAACGTGCTCGTGTACGCGACGTCGAATCGCCGCCACCTGATGCCCGAGCAGGCGAGCGACAACGCGAACGTATCGCGCGCGGAGAACGGCGAGCTGCATCCGGGTGACGCGGTGGAGGAGAAGATTTCGTTGTCCGAGCGCTTCGGGATCCGGGTGACGTTCTACGGGTTCACGCAGGACGCGTATCTGGCTGTGGTCGAAAGCCGGCTTGGCGAGGCCGGGTTCGATGCGGAGCGGATTCGCGCGGCGCGCGAACCGGCGCTGCAGTGGGCGCTGGAACGCGGTGCGCGGTCGGGGCGGATTGCCGTGCAGTTCGTGCGGGATTATGCGGGGCGGCTGGCGGAAGAAAGTGACGCGGATGAGAGCGCACGCGCGTTGCGAGCAAGCTGAGTGGGGCGTTACAACACCCGCTCCGACAACACCCGGAACGCGACATCCGGCACGACGAAGCACATCGGCTCGCCGGTCGCGCCGATGCGCGCGAGGAACTCGCCGCCGCCAACGGGTTCGACCGGTTTCAGCGGCCGGACGGCGTCGATATCGATCGGCAGGTCGATCGACGCATGCGCGAGGCGGTCGCAGTCGGCGACATGCGCGACGGCCGCGTGCTGCAGCGACAGGTAGGCGACGGCGTCGCGCCAGCTTTCGAAGAATGGCGCGAACGCCGCAGGCAGCGTGTCGTCGTCCGACATGGCCGCCGAGCAATGAAAATCGGGCGCGCTCCCGTTACCGCCCGACAGCCGCGTTCGATACCGTCCATCCTGCACTGTGTGCGTGAAGCGCTCGGCGAGATGCGACGGTAGCGCATCGCTGAAGAGCCGGCTGCCGAGCGCATAGAGCGGATGGTCGAACACGTTCTTGACGAACAGCACCGTGCGATCGGCCGGTACGCCACCCGGCAGCGCATCGACATAAAGCCGCCAGTTGCTCTGCAGCGGCGACGGGAACACGCGGCGCAGCGGGCCAGCGATGCGCGGGCCGAAATGGCGGTGCGCATAGGTGAGGATCGTGAACGGCGTGCGGCCGTCGCGGCTCGCGAGCGTGACGCCACGCGGCACCAGATGCGCGACGGCGGCGACATCGACGAGCCACGTGCAGTACACACGTTCTCGACCTCACTCGCGAGCTGCAGAAACGGCAGGCGCGACAGCAGCGCGCGGCGTGAGCGCAGCAGCGGGCGGCTCGCGACGAGCCGGTTGGCGAGGCGGCCGACGGGGCCGGCGGATGGGGAAACGAAGGCGTTGTCGTGGAGCATGAGCGGCATTGTGCCGGGGGAGCGGGGCGGGAGGAAGAGGCGATGCAGTGCCCCTGTCGAAACTGTCAGTGCATGTCGGTCGCGCGCAGACGGAGAGCGTTCTCATCGGACGGACGCAGGCGCCGCGCGCGCACCGGCGCATCGGCGCGCCAAACATACCACCGTGCCCGCGTCCCCCAATCCATCGGCAGCCCGCGGCACCCGTCAATACCCCGACCCACTCCCCCCCTGATCCGTCACGATCGCCACCCCCGAGCTCGTGCCGAGCCGCGTCGCGCCGGCCTCGATCATCGCCAGCGCGGCCGCGCGGTCGCGCACGCCGCCCGACGCCTTCACGCCGAGCGCGGGGCCGACCGTGCGGCGCATCAGCGCGACATCCGCGAGCGTCGCGCCGCCGTGGCCGAACCCGGTCGACGTCTTCACGAACGCGACGCCGAGATCGCGGCACATCTCGCACACGCGCACCTTCTCGTCGTCGGTCAGCAGCCCCGTTTCGAGGATCACCTTGAGCGGCACCGCGCCGCATGCGCGGTGCACGGCGTCGATGTCGGCCTTCACGTCGTCAGCGCGGCCGCTCTTCAGCGCGCCGATGTTGATCACCATGTCGATCTCGCCGGCGCCAGCCGCGATCGCGGCGGTGGCTTCAAATGCCTTGGCGGCCGACAGCCCGGCACCGAGCGGAAAACCGACCACCGCGCACACGAGCACGCCGGTATCGGCCAGCTCGCGCGCGGCGAGCGGCACGTTCGCCGAATTCACGCAGACCGAGTAAAAGCGATGCTCGGCCGCCTGGCGGCAGAGTTCGCGGATCTGCGCGTCGCTCGCGTCGGGCGCGAGCAGCGTGTGATCGATGGTTTGAGCGAGTTGGGCGTTGGAAAGCGGCATGTTTCAGGACTCCACGGAGCGTGTGCCGGAAGGGCACACGTAAAGTTGATGTTTTCACATCGGTTTGTTACAAATACGACATTCCGGCCGGGCCTGCGCGCCCGGCACGACGAGCGACGGATGCGACGGGCACGCAGGATACTGGCATGGAAACGAAGAAAGGCGAACGGATCAAGACACTGATGAACGTGCTGCAAGGGCAGAACGCGATTCATCTGAAGGAAGTGGCCGAGCTGTTCGGTGTATCCGAAATGACGATCCGCCGCGATCTCGCGGACAATCCGCACGGCCTCAGCCTGATCGGCGGCTACGTGACGCGTCACTTCGCCGCGCAGCGCAGCGACATCGGCGAGTACGTGGTCAGCACCGAGAACGACCGGCAGACCGAGGAGAAGCGCCGCATCGGCAAGCTGGCCGCGCAGTTCGTGACGACCGGCGACACGATCTTCGTCGACTGCGGCTCGACCACGCCGTTCGTCGTCGACTTCATTCCGGACGACCTCGAATTCACCGCCGTCTGCAATTCGCTGAACGTGTTCGCGAAGCTGCAGCAGAAGCCGCATTGCAGCGTGATCCTGTGCGGCGGCGCGTACCACCGCAAGAACATGGTGTTCGAATCGGTGGCCGAGACGGGCATCCTCGACACGGTGCGCGTGTCGAAGGCGTTCATCTCCGCCGCCGGCGTGAGCGACCGCTGCGGCGTGACCTGCTTCAACTTCCATGAAGTCGACGCGAAGAAGAAGGTGATGGCGCGTGCGCAGAACCGCTTCCTGCTCGTCGACCACACGAAGTTCGACGAAGTGCGCGCGGCCTATTTCGCCGAGCTGACCGACTTCAACTACGTGATCTCGGACGGACAACTGAGCCGCCGCTACGAAACGGCGATTCGCGAGCACGGGATCGCGCTCGTGACCTGACGCCGCGCGGCCGCACACCGCTTCACGCATGGCGGGCTTCCGCCGCGCTCAGGTAGCCGGTGACGACTTCGAAGCGGCGCGTCGCACCGGGCGCGAGCGCCGCCACATGGCCCTTGCGGCGTTCGGCTTCATACCCCTCCGGTTCGCAGGTCGACGGCAGCGCGAATGCGGCGACCTGCTGGTCCGCGTTGTGCAGGATCCAGCGCGTCGCATGCGGAAATTGCTCGGGACGGTACGCGGTGTGGAATGCGCCGCCATCCGGATGTTCGAGCAGGAAATGCGCGACGCCGTCCGCATCCGTTTCCGCGCCGTTCATGAAGAACACGATCTCCGGGTCGTACAGCGCAGGCGCATCGAGCGTGTGAAGCCGTTCCGGTGCGTGCGCGAGCGTTGCCGTGTAGTCGCGCCATGCGGCGGTCGGCCTGACGTGCGCGGGCACGCTGTCGCGCAACCGTAACCCGCCTCGAGGCAACGCTTGCACGAAACGGCCGCCCGGCACGTACGCGTAGTTCAGGTGCGCCATGTACATCAGATCCATCGACGTGCCGCCGAGATTCGTCACGTCCATCGCGATCGTCATCTGCGCGTCGTGCTCGGCGAGCCGTACCGACGGGCGCGCCACATAATGGCTGCCGAAACCCAGCACGTATTCGTATTCGCCGGTCACTTCGACGAACGCGCCGCGCGCATCCGCGCCGACGACGACGCTCGCGCGATCCATCGGCGCGCACGGCATCTCGCCGTGCAGCGCGTGCGTGTCGTCCGGTCCCGGGCAGCCGTTGCGCAGCAGCCCGCTGTGGAACATGAAGCAGCCGTACGTATCGATGATCGACGCCGCACGCTTCGGCTGCCGGAACATGTGCTTCATCGTCAGGTCGCGGCCGTCGAACGCGGCGGCCCAGATCATCTGGCCGAGATACGGCAGCACGACGAGGTGGCCACGACGGTTCTCGAGCTTCAGCGCCTCGACGCCGGACGGATACGCGAACGCGGTGACGGTGAGGCCGTCGGTGCGGTACAGCGTGCGCGGCGTGTCGCGGAAGTCGTCGCGCCGCAGTTCGATTTCGCCTCGCATGCTCAAGCCCCCGACGTGTTGCGCGTGGCGGCGTAGCGCGCGGGCGCGTCGCCGTCGGCGGCTGCGTCGGGCGTCGCGGCAGGCAGGTGGCGCAGGCAGTAGAAGCCGTAGTAGACGATCACGACGAAGCACGCGAGCGGCACGACGAACGCGAGCTGCATGTTGCCGCCCGTGTGATCGGAGATCAGCCCCTGGATCAGCGGCACGACCGCGCCGCCGACGATGCTCATCACGAGGATCGAGCCGCCGTATTCGGTGTCCTTGCCGAGCCCGTCGATGGTGAGGCCGTAGATCGTCGGCCAGCACGGGCCGAGGAATACGCTCACGCCCACGGCCGCGTAGACGGCGGTGATGTCGTGCACGCTGATCGTGTACGCGAGCAGCGCGATGCACAGGATGCCGTAGACGATCAGCACCTTGGCCGGGCCGACGCGCTTCATCACGAGCGTGGCGATCAGCTTGCCGACGAAGAAGGCGAAGAACGTGGCAAGCAGGTAGCGGGACGCGCCGCGCTCGGTGAGGCCGCCGATCTGCATCGCGAGCCGGATCGTGAAGCTCCACACGCCGACCTGAGCGCCGACATACAGGAACTGCGCGACGACGCCCGCGACGAAGCGCCGGTTGCCGAACAGGCGCGCGAGCGTGCCGCGCGCGTCGATCCGGTGCGTGGCCACGCTCGGGCCGTTGCCCTTGCAGGCCGGGTAGGGCGTGAGCGCGAACACGATGAACACGGCGACGAGCACGACGATCAGCCACTTGTACGGCTCGAGCGTGGCCTGGATCATCGCGAGCTGGTGCACGTGCGCGTCGGCCGCGGACATCGCGGCGAGCTGCGCATGCGATGCATCGCCCTCCTTGAAGATCAGGAAGCTGCCCATGTACACGCCGGCCATCGCGCCGAACGGATAGAACGTCTGCGAGATGTTCAGCCGCCGCGTGCTGGTGTCGCGCGGGCCCATCAGCGTCGAATACGAATTCGATGCGGTTTCGAGAAACGACAGGCCGGCCGCGATCACGAACAGCGCGACGAGGAACATCCCGTACTTCGCCATCGATGCGGCCGGGAAGAACAGCAGGCAGCCGGTCGTGTAGAGCAGCAGGCCGACCAGGATCGTCGTCTTGTAGCTGAACTTCTTCACGACGGTCGCGGCCGGAATCGCGAGGAAGAAGTAGCCGAGATAGAACGCGGACTGCACGAATGCCGATTCGAAATCGGACAGGAAGAACGACTTCTTGAATTGCGCGATCAGCACGTCGTTCAGGTTCGCGGCGGTGCCCCACAGCGCGAACAGGCAGCACAGCAGCGTGAACGCGAAGAGTGGGGTGCGATTCAGGTAATAGCCGTCGGGGGTGTGTTCGATTCTGGCTCGGCCCATGGGGTGTCTCCTTCCCAATTGTCTCGTCGATGAAGGCGCCGTTTACATGCCGGCGTCGCGGAGGAAGCGTTCGAACGTCGCGGCGTCGGCGTACGACTTCTGCGTGCCGAGGCCCGTGACCGAATGCGCGGCATACGCGGACGCGTAACGCATCGCGTCGAGTGCGTCGCAGGACGCGGCATAACAGCGCGCGAAGCAGCCGATGTACGCGTCGCCAGCGCCCGTCGTGTCGCGCGCGTCGACCGGTACGCCCGGCACGTGCTGCACGCCGTCGCGCGATACCAGCAGCGAACCGTTGCTGCCGAGCGTGACGAGCACGTGCTTGAGCCCGCGCGCGACCAGCGCTTCGGCGGCGCGCGCCGCGGTGTCGCGCGAATCGACCGGCATGCCCGACACGATCGCGAGCTCGGTTTCATTCGGCACGAAGAATTCGACGGTGCGGATCCGCTCGAAGTCGAGATCGGCCACCGCGGGCGCGGGGTTCAGCAGCACGGGAATGCCATGCCGCGCACCGAATGCGATCGCGTGATAGACGGTGTCGAGCTCGATCTCGAGCTGCAGCACGATCAGCGCGCATTCGGCGAGCTGCGGCGCGGCCGCGTCGATGTCGGCCGGCGTCAGGTGGCGGTTCGCGCCCTTGACGATCAGGATGCTGTTGCTCGAATCGGGTTCGACGAAGATCGGCGCGACGCCGCTCGGCACGCCGGCGACCTTGCGCACGTGCGTGGTGTCGATGCCTTCGCGCTCGAAGTTGCGGATCGTGTTGTCGGCGAAGACGTCGTCGCCGACCTTCGTGACCATCACGACGCGCGCGCCGAGGCGGGCGGCCGCGACGGCCTGGTTCGCCCCCTTGCCGCCGCAGCCGAGCTCGAAGTTCGGCGCTTCGAGCGTTTCGCCCCGGGCGGGCATGCGTGCGACATAGGTCACGAGGTCGACCATGTTGCTGCCGATGACGGCGATTGTCTCCATCTGCGTCTCTTCCTTGGTATGGGGTGCGCCGCTCGGGTGGACGGCGGCGGCGTGCGACCGGTGGTAATAAAATCACATAAAATGTGAAAATGCAATCGTATGATGTTATTGGGGTCACTTTCCGTCAGGGGCGTGGCCGTGTCGGCATGTGGTTGGGTGCCACCGGATGCCACCCGAGTCCGGCCTATCCTCGCGTTCGGCGCAGTTGCAATGCGCTCGTCCGGGGCCGTGACGGAACCGTTTGGCGAGGCGTCGACATTGCTCGATCGGTGCAGCGTGCGACGCCAAGCTGCCGAATCCGTCGAACGTCGCGTTCATCAACTCGATGGCAGTGGAAACGGCGCGGATCGCTCCGCATTCGCAGGCCCATCGGTCTTTCTAACTGACCGTATTCGACGACACGGCGACCGCGGTTTTCTTCGATGACCTCGTGACGTTCGTCGCGGACCGGATTCTCATGGAATACGATGGAATCCAAACGGAAGCGGAAGGGCGTCTCTGACGCGCGGGTTCGCGCAGACTGGTTCCAAACAACGGCAGCAGCGGCTCGGAAGACGCCTTCACCTTCGTTTGCGCACTCGTTCGCGACGCGTGCGATGTGCGGACATCGTCGTCCGGGTCGTCCTCCGTTCCCGGCCTCCGCACCGCATCCGCGTGCGCCGGGCTGCCCGCGTCAGGAATGCCGACCGGCGCCGCCAAGGGGGCAACCGCACGCCACGCTGACGGCCCGATTACCGTTTTGTAATCCACCGCGTTCCCGCTTGCGCCGTGCAGTTCGCCGTCGCCGTTTCCCGGTAACATCGCCGCATGTCACCACGACCGCGACGGAACCGCCATGCGCATCCTGATAGTTGAAGACGAGCCGAAGACGGGCGCGTACCTGAAGAAGGGCCTCGAAGAATCGGGGTTCAGCGTCGATCTCGCGAAGGACGGTGGCGAAGGGCTGACGCTCGCGCAAGAAGAGCGCTACGACGTGATCGTGCTCGACGTGATGCTGCCGGTGCTCGACGGCTGGGGCGTGCTGAAGCGGCTGCGCGACACGCATACGACGCCGGTGCTGTTCCTGACCGCGCGCGACGACGTGCAGGACCGCGTGCACGGCCTCGAGCTCGGCGCCGACGATTACCTGGTGAAGCCGTTCGCGTTCGTCGAGCTGCTCGCCCGCATCCGTACGCTCGCGCGGCGCGGGCCGCCGCGCGAAACCGAGCATCTCGCGGTGGGCGACCTCGAAATCGATGTCGTGCGCCGCCGCGTGAAGCGCGGCGCCACGCGGATCGACCTGACGCCGCGCGAATTCTCGCTGCTGCAGCTGCTTGCACGCCGGCAGGGCGAGGTGCTGAGCCGCACGCAGATCGCGTCCTACGTGTGGGACATGAATTTCGACAGCGATACCAACGTCGTCGAAGTCGCGATCCGGCGCCTGCGCGCGAAGATCGACGACGCGTTCCCGGTGAAGCTGATCCACACGGTGCGCGGCGTCGGCTACGTGCTCGAACCGAAGGACGACGCATGACGCGGCCGCGTTCGCTTGCCGCGACGCTCGCACTCGCCATCGCAGCGACCACGCTGGCCGCGTTCGCGCTCGTCGGCGTGTACGTGTACGCGAGCCTCGAGCGACAGGTCAATACGCAGGACGACCTCGACATCGTGCTCGCCGCGCGCCATACGCGCCGGCTCGCGGGCGAGCTCGAATCACTCGACGCGGTGCGCGCGCATACGGAGCGGCTCACGAGCCAGGTGCTCGGCAACGAGGCGCTGTCGATGGTCGTCACCGACGGGCAGGGCGACATGCTGGTGCGCCACAACGTCACGCTCGCCGCGCTCGACGACGCGCGGTCGGCTGCGTCGGCGCCGCTGGCCGACGCGCAGCTGTTTGCGCCGAATGCGACGCCGATACCCGCGAACGACCGGATCACGGCCGATCAACTCGTCACATGGATCGCTGCGGGCGGCACGCCGATGCGCGGCGTCGTGATCGAGGCCCTGCTCGGCGACCGCACGCCGATTCACATCGCGATCGCGCGCAACATGCGCGACCGGGCCGCGCTGCTCGACGGTTACCGCGACCGGCTCAAGCTTGCCGGCGGCCTCGGCGCGCTGTTCGCGCTGCTGCTCGGCTACGGGCTGATCCGCACGGCACTCGAGCCGCTGCGCAAGATCGTCGACGACACCGGCCGGATCACGGTCGACAAGCTCGACACGCGCCTCGACGCGTCGCGCGCGCCGCGCGAGCTGCGGGCGCTCGTCGACGCGCAGAATGCGATGCTCGGCCGCCTGCAGCGGGCGTTCTCGCATCTGTCGCAATTCAGCGCCGATCTCGCGCACGACCTGCGTACGCCGCTGAACAACATGCGCGGCGCGACCGAAGTCGCGCTCGCCCGGCCGCGGCCGGCCGATGAATACCAGGCGCTGCTCGAATCGAATCTCGAGGAATACGACCGGCTCGCGCGGATGATCGACAACGTGCTGTTCCTCGCGCGCGCCGAGCATCCGAGCTTCGTCACGCGGCAGCGGGCGTTCGACGTGCGCGACGAACTCGAACGCATCGCCGAGTATTTCGAGGGACTCGCCGACGAAGCGGGCTCGACGCTGCGCGTCGACGGGCAAGGGCGGCTAACCGCCGACGTCGAGCTGTTTCGCCGCGCGATCGGCAACCTGCTCGCGAACGCGCTGCGGTATACGCCGGCCGGCGGTGTCATCACGCTCGCCGTCGACGAAACGCCGGATGCGGTGCGCGTCGTCGTCGCGAATCCCGGCGAGCCGATCGATCCCGCGCTGCTGCCGCGGATCTTCGACCGGTTCGTGCGCGGCGACCCGGCGCGCAGCGGCGGTGCGCCGGGCGGCACGGCCGGGCTCGGCCTCGCGATCGTGCGATCGGTGATGGAGCTGCACGGCGGCACCGCGCAGGTCGAAAGCGACGCGCGCGGCACGCGCTTCGTGCTCACGTTCAACCGGCCGCCGGCAGCGTGACGGCGGGTTCGGGCCGCGCGGCCACCGCGTGTGCCTGCGTGCCGGTGTCCGATTCCGCACCAGCGCTCGCGCCCGCGCTTGCCTGCCAGCCGCCGCCGAGCGCCTTCAGCAACCCGACCAGGCTGGGATGGCGGGCGCGTAGAACGCCACTTCGAAGCCTACCGGTTCGCGAGCGCTGGTCAGGTTCGATACAAAGATCGAGATGCTCGTTCTCGGGCACCACGCAAAACAAGGCTCGCCTCATGGCATGCTCACGCCGTGAACCCGCGACCAGTGCGCCAACGAGCACGCCCGAAACATGACGGCGCGCTCTTGCTCATTCAGCGGGGATGGATCGGCGCAGCGGCGCTGCAGCCGGGGTACGTCGAGCAAGCCGGCGATGCGGTCTGCGTCCGTGGACAGTATTTCGCGGGTGTGCTGGCGCAATGCCTCGCCGTTGCCTTGATCCTTGGGTAAGGCCGACTTCCTGCGCAGGCGGACGGCTTCCGGCAACGCACCGCGCGCCGCTTCACGCAACATGGCTTTTTCTACGCCATCACGTAGCGCCAGCTCGGCCGGAATGGTGGCAGCCAGGTCCAGAACTTCGGTATCGCTGAAGGGGACGCGCGCTTCCAGTCCATGTGCCATGCCATGGATATCGCCGTTATGCAGCAGCCGCTGCAACCAACGATGGCGCACCAGCCATTGCGTGGCGCGCAAACGTGAGGTGGGCGTATGCCAATCGTGTCCGGCTGCGATCGCGAGTTGGCGATAGACCTCGCCGTAGTGTTGCAACGGCTGCTCCAGCAAGCCGGGCCGCAGATAGGGATCGGCGGTCAAGCGTTGCAGGATATGGGTCGGATCGCGGGTGGCGTGCGGGTCGAGCAGAAAGTGATAACCGTAGTGCGTTTCATCGGCGGCATCGCCCACCAATACCGCCTTGAGACGCGTGCTGGCGGCTCGCGCCAAGTAATGTTGCGCCAGCTCCTGTTCCCACGCGGGCAGTGCATCGTTTTGCGTGGCCAATTGCAGCAGATCCTGGGCCAGTGCGGAGCGCGTCGGTGCGACGTCTTCGCGTGGCAGGCCCAATTCATTTGCGGCCTGTTCGGCGAAAGGTTGATCATCGGAAGCCACGATCAGCGAACGCGTGTAGTCGTAGCGATGGTGATCTTCAAAGCGAATGGTGAAGCAGGGCGGTGTCGCACCTGCCGCTCGCGCCAGGCCGCCTATCAGCGTGGAGTCGAGTCCACCGCTGAAAAACAGGCCGACCGGCGTATCGGCGATCAAGCTACGCTGGACAGCTGCGGACAGCCGCTCGCGCAGCGCGTGGGCGAGATCGTCCGCCCTGGTAGCTGGGTTTTCGGCGATCTCCGGCGCCCAGTGCGATAGCTGCAAGCCATCGCGATCCACGCGTAGCAGATGCCCGGGCGGCAGGTAGGCCATGCCGTCGAACATCGGTTGCGCCACGCCGCTGAAGAACGGCGCCACCAGGTATTCAAGCACGGCGTCGATGTTCGCACGCGGCGCCTGCATCGCAGGCAGCAGTCCTTTGGCCTCCGAGGCAAACAGGAATTCCGCCCCCTGTTGCAGGTAAACGAACGGCTTGACGCCCAGCCGGTCGCGCGCGGCAAAGGCTCGTTGACGATGGGTGTCCCACACCAGGAACGCGAACATGCCGTTGAAGCGTCGAAGACACGCTTCGCCCCATACCGCATACGCGGCGAGCACCACCTCGGTATCGGTGTTCGTGCGGAACGACCAGCGCGCGCTCAGTTCGTGGCGAAGCTCAGCGTAGTTGTAGATCTCGCCGTTGTAGACCAGCACGTAACGATGGTCGGCACTGCACATCGGCTGCGCGCCATGCTCGGCGTCGAGTAAAGCCAAACGGTCGTGAGCCAGCACGGCGTGTTGGTCATGCCACAAGCCGCGGCCATCTGGTCCACGATGCCGTTGTCGCTCGCGCATGGCGAGCACCCGCTCGACCTGTGCGGGCGCTTGGCCGTCATGGCGAATCAGCCCAGCCAAGCTGCACATCAGACGGTCACGCCCAGTTGAACGGGAGCGAGCAACAGCGTGGTCCATCGCTGTTGCCGTTCGAAGTTTCTGCTAACGGTCACCACAGATACTGCGAATGGGAACACTCGTGGTAGTGCCGTCAGCAAAGGCTGAGAGCGATGTTCTTTTTGTGTCTGCACGCGTTGCGCTCATGCAAAAAATGGGGGATGTATGCGCGAAGATTATGCTGATGCGCGTTCAAGCGCTTGCAATGTCAGATTGGGTTCATGTGCGGCGTAACGGGGAAAGCTGATCGTGACAAGAGCATAGCGCCAACGGCCTGCCGTTGCTCAGTGGACTTGCCCTGTATCTCCGGACACGCGCTGGAACGAACTCATCAATGTTGCGAATCGGGTGTTCGACAGATGTTCGTAATGACGCCATCCGCGAAGACCTCGCCCTCCCACATCTGGATTCTTTGTCCCGACTGCCAGAAGCGGGGCAACCAGGGCGAAGGACAGAAACGTTACGGGTACATCGTGTTTCACGAGGCTCTCGACCGTACCGTTACTTTGCGGGCTGCACACAGGCGTGGTCAATGGCTTCAGACCGATATCCACGGCAAACCTGCGCGTTTCGTCGGCCGTGTAGCCGGAACCGTTGTCGCTCAACCACTCGATTTCAACTGGCAACGGCAGAGACGGCCGACATCGAGGCGGAGTGGCCGCATCGTAAGTGCAGCGAGAAAAGATTTTGCGGGCGTAGCGCGCGGCACGCGTTCCTTGCAGGTTCAACCGGCCGCCGGCTGAGTGACGCTGGGTTCAGGCCGGACGGCCACCGCGTGTTCCTTCGCGCCGGTGTCTGAATCCGCGTCCGCGCCTGCGCTCGCCTGCCAGCCGCCGCCCAACGCCTTCAGCAACCCGACTTCGGCCTCGATCCGGCGCGCGTCGATCTGATCGGCCGTGCGCCGGTTCGTCAACGCGATCGTCTGCGCGGTCACCACGTCCAGATAGCTGACGGCGCCCGCGTTGAAGCGATTCGTCGTCAGCCGCAGCGACAGGTCGGCCGCGTCGGTCGCGCGCTGCTGGCTGCTGGCTTCGGACGCGAGCGCATCGATCGCGGACAATTGATCCTCGACCTGCTGGAACGCGACGAGCACGGTTTGCCGGTAATCGGCGACCGCGCCGTCGTATTGCGCATGCGCGCCGCGCAACGACGCGCTGCGGCGGCCGCCGTCGAACAGCGTGCCGGCGAGCTGCGGGCCGAGCGACCAGAACAGGCTCGGCGCGGTGAGCCACGGCGCGAAGAACGAACTCTCGAGCCCTGCGCTCGCCGACAGCACCAGATCCGGAAAGAACGCGGCGCGCGCCTCGCCGATCTGCGCGTTCGCGGCCGCGACGCGGCGCTCGGCCGCCGCGATGTCGGGCCGCCGCTCCAGCAGTTGCGACGGCACGCCGGCTGGAATGGCCGGCACGTGGAACGCCTGCGCGCGCGGCGGCAGCGCGAACGTCGACGCGCTTTCGCCGACGAGCGTCGCGATCGCGTGCTGCAACTGCGCACGCGACGCGTCGATGTCGGTGTCCTGCGTGCGGGTCGATTCGAGTTGCGTCTCAGCCTGTGCAACCGCCGACGCGTCGATCGCACCGGCCGCGAGTTGCTGCTTGAGCAGCGTCAGTGCGTCCGCGTACGCGTGCACGGTGTCGTCGAGCAGTTGCTTTTGCGTGTCGAGCGAGCGCAGCGCGAAATAATCGGTCGCGAGCTCGGCCGTGACCGACAGCTTCACGGCCCGCAGGTCGGCCGCGCTCGCGGCGGCATTCGCCTGCGCGCCCGCCACCGCGTCGCGCACGCGGCCGAACACGTCGGGCTCCCAGCTCGCGGCCACGCCGGCCTGGTAGTCGGGCGTCGTCTTGCCGGCGAGCGACGAACCGAGCCGGTTTTGCGACACGCGCGCGCGGCTTTGCGCGACGCCTGCCGTGATCGTCGGCAGGAACCCGGCGTGCTGATAGTCGACCATCGCGCGCGCCTGCTGCAGATCGGCAACGGCCTTTTTCACCGTCTGGTTCGATACGTCGACGCGTGCTTCGAGCGCGTTCAGGTCGACGTCGCCGAACACGGCCCACCACGCGCCGCGCGCGGCGGCGTCGGCCGGCATCGCGACGTGCCAGCCGGCTTGCGCAGCCGGCGCGGCCGGCGCGCCGGCGTAGTGCGCCGGGACGGCGACCGCGGGCGGTGAATACGGTGGCAGCGTCGTGCAGGCGGTCAACGCGGCCAGTGCCGCGGCAGCGCCGAGCGCGACGGCGCGGCGGGCGAACGGGAGCGGATGAGCGAGGCGCATGGCAGATATCTCGTCAGGGGTTTTCGATAGGTCAGCCGCGTGCGGGCGCCGAGACCGGTGTCGATGCGGCCTGCGCGGCCGGTGCTGCGCCGCTCGTGCGCATCGGCGGCACGCCGCCCGCACCGCTCACGGGCGCGGGTTGCGCGCTTTGCACCGGCGAAGCCGCGACCGGTGCCGCGGCGTGCGCCATCGACACGATCTTCACGACTTCGCCAGCCGTGATCGCATCGCCCGGGTTGTCGATCACGCGATCGCCTGCCGCGAGCCCCGAGACGATCTCGACGCGTGTGCCGAAATCGCGCCCGATCTGCACGCGCTTGAGCGCCGTGCGCCCGTTCGCGGCGACGGTCGCCACCGTCACGCCGTCCGGCCGGAACAGCAGCGCGCTGACCGGCAGCTCGAGCGCTGGCGCGGCGCTCGCGACGACGAGGTGCGCCTGCGCATACGCGCCGGGCAGCAGCGCGCCGTCGGCGTTGTCCACGTCGATTTCGACGCGCAGCGTGCGCGTGACCGGATCGATCGCGCCGGCCGTGCGAGCGACGCGCGCGGCAAAGCGCCGCCCCGGATACTGCTGCGTGGTCAGGTAGACCGGCGTGCCGGTCGATACGTCGGCCGCGCTGTCCTGCGGCACGTCGACGAACACGCGCAGCGTGCCCGTCTGCTCCAGATGGAACAGTTCGCCGGACAAGCCCGGACTGCCCGGCGTGCCGCCCGCGGTGACGAGCGTGCCGACATCGACGTTGCGCGCGGTGATCACACCGTCGAACGGCGCGCTGACCGCTTCGTACGACACCAGTTCGTTCAGGTGCGCGACGTTCGCCTGCGCGGATGCGAGCATCGCACGCTTCGCGTTCATGTCGGCCACCTTCGTGTCGGTGTCCTGCTGCGACACCGACTGCGTTTTCAGCATGTCCTGCCAGCGCTGCGCGGTCGATTTCGCATAGTCGTAGTTCGCCTGCGCGGTTGCCGCGTCGGCGTGCGCCTGGCGCAACTGCGCATCGAGATCGGGCGCGGCGATCTGCGCGAGCGGCTGGCCGGCCTTCACGTGCGCGCCGAGATCCGCGCTCCAGTGCGCGATGTAGCCGCTGGTGCGCGCATAGATCGACGCTTCCGCGAACGGCATCACCGAGCCGGGCAGCGTCAGCGTCTGGTCGGCGGGCGCCGTGCCGGGCGCGATCACCGATACCGGCAGCGCTTGCTGCGCGGCCACCTGCGCGCGCTGCGCGGCGCGCGCATCGATGCGCGGCACGATACCGATCGCGAGCAGCGCGGCGGCGAGCGCGACGGCGGCAAGCGACACGGTCAGTCGGCGGGTGCCCCGGCGGTGCGGTGCGTCGGGCGCCGCATCGCGGGAGCCGGGCGGTACGGCCGCGCGTTCGATCGCGCTTCCGGCAGGGTGAGCCGCGTCGGCGGCCGGCGGGGCGAGGGGTTCGATCGAGTCGTTCATGATGTGGGCTCGAGGTTGGACGAATCGGATGGAAGGGCGGCGGCGCGATCAGCCCAGCGCCGGCGTATCGGAGGCGGGCTGCGCGCGCCGTGCGGCTGCGGCCTCGCGACGCCGGTCGAGCCACGCATGGACGAAGCCGAACACGACGGGCACGAACAGCAGCGTCGACACCGTGCCGAACGCGAGCCCGCCGATCACCGCGCGGCCGAGCGGCGCGTTCTGCTCGCCGCCGTCGCCGAGGCCGAGCGCCATCGGCAGCATCCCGATCAGCATCGCGAGCGCGGTCATCAGCACCGGGCGGAAGCGGCTGAACCCGGCGTCCAGCGCGGCCTGCCACGGCGGCGCGCCGCCGGCGAGCAGTTCGCGCGCCGTGTTCACGACGAGGATGCTGTTCGCGGTCGCGATGCCGATGCACAGGATCGTGCCCGTCAGCGCAGGCACGGACAGCGTCGTGCGCGTGACGAACAGCATCCACGCGATGCCGGCGAGCGACGCGGGCAGGCCGCCGACGATCACGAGCGGGTCGAGCCACGACTGGAAGTTCACGACCATCAGCAGGTAGACGAGCGCGATCGCGAGCACGAGGCCGCCGAGCAGGCCCGCGAACGACTCGTGCATCGCCTGCACCTGGCCGCGCAGCACGATCGACGAGCCGGGCGGCAGCTGCGCGCGGGCGTCGTCGACGAGTTTCGTCACGTCGGCGGTGACGCCGCCGAGGTCGCGCCCCTGCACCGAAGCGAAGAGGTCGAGCACCGGCTGCACGTTGTAGTGCGACACCACGGCCTGCTGCGTCGTGCGCGAGAAGCTGCCGAGCGTGCCGAGCAGGTTCTGCGCGGGTGCGCCGGCCGCCGGGCCGCCGGCCGGTGTCTGCGGCGCGCGGGCGGTGCCGGCGGGCAGCGGCACGTTCGCGAGCGCCTGCAGCGAATTCACCGTGTATTGCGGCGTCTGCACGAGCACCGGGTAGCTGACACCGTTGCGCGGATCGAGCCAGAAGTTCGGCGTGGTCTGCGAGCTGCCGGACAGCGCGATCAACAGGTTCTGCGCGACGTCGCGCTGCTGTAGCCCGGCCAGGATCGCCTTCGTGCGGTCGACGTTCACGTCGATCGCCGGTTCGTCGCCGGGTTGCTGGATGCGCGCGTCGACGAGGCCGCGCACGCCGCGCAGCTTCGCGAGCAGCGCGTTCGCGACCGCGCGGTTCTGGTCGAGCTTGTTGCCGACGATCTGGATGTCGATCGGCGCCGGCAGCCCGAAATTGAGGATCTGGCTGACGATGTCGGCCGGCAGGAACGCGAACGACACGCCGGGGAACGACTGCGCGAGCACGTTGCGCAGCTTCGCGACGTACGCGGCCGTGGAGGCATGGTTCGGCTTCAGCGTGATCAGCACGTCGGCGTCTCCGGTGCCGATCGGGTCGGACGAGTCGTACGTGAGGTTGATCCCGCTCACCGGCACGCCGATGTTGTCGAGCACGCCGGCCAGTTCGTTGGCCGGAATCAGGCCGCGGATCTTCGCTTCGACTTCGTCGGTGAGCCGCGCGGTTTCCTCGATCCGCGTGCCGGTCGGCGCGCGCAGGTGCAGGCGGATCTCGCCGGTATCGACCGACGGAAAGAAGTCCTGGCCGGCGAACGCGAACAGGCCGGTCGATGCGACGCAGGCGAGCAGGAACGCGGCCGCGAAGCGGCGGCGCCGGGCGATCGCCGCGGCGAGCAGCGCGCGATAGCGCAGCCGGACGGCTTCGAAGCGATGTTCGAACGCGGCCTGGAAACGCGCGAGGCGGGCGAACACGCCGCGCGGCGGCCGGCCTTGCCCCTTCGCTCGCATCAGCGCCATCGCGAGCGTCGGCACCAGCGTGCGCGAGAAGAAGTACGACGCGATCATCGCGAAGATCACCGCTTCGGCCAGCGGCACGAACAGGTAGCGTGCGACGCCGGTGAGCAGGAACATCGGCACGAACACGATGCAGATCGACAGCGTCGACACGAAGGTCGGTACCGCGATTTCGCCCGCGCCGGTCAGGATCGCGTCCTCGAGCGGCGCGCCGAGTTCGAGATGATGCGTGATGTTCTCGATCGCGACGGTTGCGTCGTCCACCAGGATCCCGACCGCGAGCGCGAGTCCGCCGAGCGTCATGATGTTGATGGTCTGGCCGAGCGCGGCGAGCGCGAGCAGCGACGTGAGCACCGCGAGCGGGATCGATACCGCGATGATCAGCGTCGCGCGCCAGCTGCCGAGGAACAGCAGGATCATCAGCGCGGTCAGGCATGCGGCGATCAGCGCCTCGCGCACGACACCCTGGACCGCCGCCTTCACGAACACCGACTGATCGTCGAGCGGCGAAATGTGCAGCGCCTTCGGCAGCCCGGCCGCGATCTTCGGCAGCATCGCCTTCACCTGGTCGATGATCGTCAGCGTCGACGCACTGCCCGTCTTCTCGACGGTCAGCAGCGCCGCGCGTTTGCCGTCCACGCGCACGATGTTGGTCTGCGGCGCGTAGCCGTCGCGCACGTGGGCGACGTCGCGCACATAGACGACATTGCCGCCGATCGTCTTCACCGGCAGGTCGTTCAGCGCGGCCACCGTCTGCGTGCTGCCGTTCATCTGCACGTCGTACTCGTGCGTGCCGATCTTCGCGGTGCCGCCGGGCAGGATCAGGTTCTGCGCGTTGATCGCGTTCACCACGTCGATCGGCGCGAGCCCCTTCGCCTGCAGCGCACGCGTGTCGAGATCGACGACGATCTGGCGGATCTTGCCGCCGAACGGCAGCGGCACGGCCGCGCCCTGGACGGTCGCGAGCTGCGTGCGGATGAAGCTGTTGCCGAGGTCGTACAGCTGCTGCTCGGCGAGCGTGTTGCTCGACAGCCCGAGTTGCAGGATCGGCACGGTCGATGCGTTGTACGTGATGATGTTCGGCGGCAGCGTGCCGGGCGGCAGGATGCGCAGGATCGACGCGGCGTTGCTCGCGGCTTCCGCGATCGCGCGATTGATGTCGGCGCCGGGGTGGAAGAAGATCTTCACGACCGACACGCCGTTCAGCGATTGCGATTCGATGTGCTCGATGTCGTCGACGTCCGACGTGAGTGCGCGTTCGTAGTTCGACGTGATGCGCTTGGCCATGTCTTCGGCGGAGAAGCCGTTGTATGACCAGACGATGCTGACGACCGGAATGTCGATGTTCGGGAAAATGTCGGTGGGGGTGCGCAGCAGCGCGAGCGGCCCCGCGATGAAGATCAGCAGCGCGAGTACGACGAACGTGTAGGGCCTGCGTAACGCCAGCCGGACGATCCACATGATGGTGCTCCTCGAAGCGGGGAATGGACGCGCATTCGATGCGATGAGCACGCAGTCTGCCGGCGCGGCGTTGACCCGACCCTGACTCGAAGATTACGAAACCGTTATCTGCGCCGGCGCGGCGGCATCGGCCGTGCGGCGGGCCGCGCGGCGCGATGCGGGCGGGCCGAACCGTCGCCGCCGACGGCGGTGCGCCGCTTCGTCCATATAATGTCCGGCGGCAAACCTTCGCTCATTCGCGTATCTCGCCGATTTCAGGAGCCAGACCGATGTCGTTGCGCACCGATGCAAACTTCTTCCACCTTCTTGCCGACTCGTATCGCCGGCTCGTGAACCGGCCGCTCGTGCCCGACGGCATGAGCGCATCCGACGGCGCCGCGTGGCTGTACGATGCGGCGCCGTTCGGCATCCTCGCGCACGACACGTCGGCCGATCCGGTGTTCGTGTACGGCAACAGGCGCGCGCAGGCGATTTTCGAATACGACTGGGATGAACTGACGGCGTTGCCGTCCCGTCTGTCGGCGGAGCCGATGGAGCGACACGAGCGCCAGGTGTTTCTCGACAAGGTGATGCGCGATGGCTTCGTGTCCGAATACCGCGGCGTGCGGGTGACGAAGTCCGGCAAGCGGTTCTGGATCGAACGCGCGACCGTGTGGCAGCTCATGGACGCAGACGGAATCGTGCACGGCCAGGCCGCGATGATTCCGGAAGTACGGCCGCTCGACGCGCCCGCATGAACGCGGCGATCGACCGGCATGCGCGTCGCGTCGCGGGCCCGCGCTATGTCCGGCGAACCGGGGCGGCCCGCCCACGACGCGCGCCGGCGCTCAGATGACAAAACCGTAATCGAAGCCTCACCTTCAGGAAAGCGCGCGAATCGCAGAATGAATCCAACTCTTCATCACATCGATGGGGAGCGGATGTCCGGCCTGATCTGCGGACGCGAACACGCCATCTTTGAGAGGTGAACATCATGAACAACCTGATTCGTGCAGTCCTGCTTTCCTGCGCACTGAGCGCACCGATCGTCGCATTTGCGCAAACCACCGACCATGCGCTCACACGGGCCGACGTGCGCGCCGATCTCGTCCGCGTCGAAAAGGCCGGTTATCGGCCGATCAGTAACGATCCGAACTATCCCGAAGACATCCAGGCCGCCGAGGCGAAGGTCGCCGTGCAGCAAGCGCAATCGGCCGCCGCACGGCCGAGCGTTGCCGCCAAGACCGCTGCGCCGTCGTTCGCATCGCTCGCGTCGCTCGACACGCAGGCTTTGTACGAGCATCACTGAACGCGGCTGTCGACCGCCGTCCGCAGCCCGGCGGCGGTTCCTTCAACGGACGGCACGCATGCCGCAGCGAGTCAGTTGTCGCCCTTCTCGAGCACGTTCTGCGTGAGCGCGATCGACGGAATCGTCGGCTTCAGCAACGCGCGGCGCGCGCGACGGCTCAGCCACTTCCAGCCGGCCACGAGCAGCAGCGCGACCAGCGGGATCGATGCGATCGTCCACGTCCCGTTCGGGTAGTCGAATGCCATCAACACCAGCACGCCGAGCAGGAACAGCAGCGTGAGCCACGACGTCACGGGCGCGCCGGGCATCCTGAACGATACGTCTTCCACGTCGCCGCGCCTGACCGCGGCGCGGAACTTCATCTGGCACACGACGATGAAGCCCCAGGTGCTGATGATGCCGAGCGACGCGATGTTCAGCACGATCTCGAACACGCTCGACGGCACGAGATAGTTGAGCAGCACGCCGACCACATAGATCGCGACCGTCACCAGAATGCCCGCGTACGGGACGGATTGCCCGCTCATCCGCGCGAGGAACGCGGGGGCCGAGCCGCCCATCGACAGCGAACGCAGAACCCGCCCCGTCGAATACAGGCCGGAATTGAGGCTCGACAGCGCGGCCGTCAGCACCACCAGGTTCATCACCGAGCCGATGCCCGGCACGCCGAGCGCGCCGAAGAACGTGACGAACGGGCTCTGGCCCGCCTTGTACGCACTCCACGGCAGCAGGCAGACCAGCAGAACGACCGATGCGACGTAGAAAATCGCGATGCGCCAGATCACGTTGTTGATCGCGCGCGGCAGCACCTTGCGCGCATCCTTGCATTCGCCGGCGGCCGTGCCGACCAGTTCGACGCCCGCGAACGCGAACACCACGCCCTGCACCAGCACCAGCGCCGGCATCAGTCCGTGCGGAAAGAACCCGCCGTTGTCGGTGATCAGATGCAGGCCGGTGCCATGGCCGGCCACCGGCATGCCCGTGCCGAGGATCGCCGCGCCGATCACGAGAAACAGCACGATCGCGGCGACCTTGATCAGCGCGAACCAGAACTCCATTTCCGCGAACCATTTCACGCCGATCAGGTTCATCGTCGCGACGATGCACAGCGCGACGAGCGCGAAGATCCACTGCGGCACGGCCGCGAACGGCGCCCAGTAATGCATGTAGAGCGCGACGGCGGTGATGTCGACGATGCCGGTCATCGCCCAGTTCAGGAAGTACATCCAGCCTGCGACGAACGACGCCTTTTCGCCGAGGAATTCGCGTGCGTACGACACGAAGCTGCCGCTGCTGGGGCGATGCATCACGAGCTCGCCGAGCGCGCGCAGGATCAGGAACGAAAACGCGCCGCAGACCAGATAGACGATCGCGAGCGCCGGGCCGGCGGCCTGCAGCCGGGCGCCGGCGCCGAGAAACAGCCCGGTGCCGATGGCCCCGCCGATCGCGATCATCTGCACCTGTCGATTGCCGAGGGTCTTGTGATAGCCGGCTTCGTGCGATTCGAGCCAGCTGCGTTTGTCGGTTTCGCCGGTTGTCGACGGGTCGGGAATCGATGCCATGACGGTATCCTCGCGCACGGATGGGATTGGATTCATCCCGATCGCGGACGATCGGGACCACCGGTACCGGGACCGGCGCGCGCAATCGGGCGCGCCCGTCCTGATGGCGATTCGTCGGACGTGACGAAAGGCACGGTACGTCGCGAACGTATTCAGCCGTAATTCCGGTCACAAACGGAATGCAAATTTGGACTGGGCCTGTTCGAATCCATGCATAGGGTTTCGGCGCCGGGTGAACCGGTTAGGTAATTTGGTGCGCCGGCGCGCGCTGCGGGGGCAATCGTTACCGACGGCGCCGGCTCATGCACCGAAATGAGGAATCCGGCTTGCCGAAAGGTCGCCGAAATTGCCGTCTCGCGCCGGTTCGGCAAGCGTTTCACGGCGATGGCCCGGTTTTTGCTGGTGTGGTGTCGGCCGCGCAACGGTTGCGCGCTGCCCGACGACATACCAGACAAGGAAGATTCACCGTGAGCCCGACGACCCGACCGTTCCCCCGACGCACCTGGCTGGCTGCGCTGCTTGCCGCCCCCGTGATCGCGCTGTTCGCCGCCGCGCCGGCCCACGCCGATGCGCTCGACACCATCGCGAAAAACGGCACGCTGCGCGTCGCGGTGCCCGAGGACTATCCGCCGTTCGGTTCGGTCGGCACGGACATGCAGCCGCAGGGCTACGACATCGACATGGCAGGACTCCTTGCCAAGGCGCTCGGCGTCAAGCTGAAGCTGGTGCCGGTGAACAGTGCGAACCGGATTCCGTACCTGACGACCAACAAGGTCGACATGGTGATCTCGTCGCTCGGCAAGACGCCGGAGCGCGAGAAGGTCATCGATTTCTCGAGCGCGTACGCGCCGTATTTCCAGGGCGTGTTCGGGCCGTCCGACGTGAAGGTGAGCACGCCCGCCGACCTCACCGGCAAGACGGTCGGCGCGACGCGCGGCGCGCTCGAGGAGATCGCGCTGTCGCAGCTCGCGCCGAACGCGACGATCAAGCGCTTCGAGGACAACAACGCGACGATCCAGGCGTTCCTGTCGGGGCAGGTCCAACTGATCGCGGCCGGCAACATCGTCGCGGCCGCGATTCTCGCGAAGAATCCGCCGCGCCGCCCCGAGGTCAAGTTCGTGATCAAGAATTCGCCGTGCTTCGTCGGCGTGAACAAGAACGAACCGCGCCTGCTCGCGAAGATCGACGATGCGATCGCGCATGCGAAGCAGGATGGCTCGCTCGGCGAGCTGTCGCGCAAGTGGCTCGGCCAGCCGCTGCCGGCCGGGCTGTGATGTATCGCAGTGCAGCCTGACACGTCGCCGCGGCCGGGATGCCCGGCGCGGCGCGTGTCGTTGTCCGAACCCGAATTTATCCGCTTCCCATGAGCTACCAGCTTCAATTCGGCGAACTCGCCGATTACGCCGGCGTGTTCGCGAGCGGCGCGGCGATCACGCTCGCGCTGACGGCGGTCGCGACCGTGCTCGGCGTGGCCGTCGGCGTGCTCGGCGCGGCCGCGTACAGTGCCGACGCGCGCGCGGCCGTGCGGTTGCGCCCGCTGATCGGCGCGTACGTCGAGGCGATTCGCAATACGCCGTTCGTCGTCCAGCTGTTCTTCATCTTCTTCGGCTTGCCGGCGCTCGGCGTGCACATCGACGAATACACGGCCGCGATCCTCGCGATGACGCTCAACCTCGGCGCGTACTCGGTCGAGATCGTGCGCGCGGGCGTGGCCGCCGTGCCGAAAGGGCATCTCGAGGCGGCGTCCGCGCTGGCGATGTCGCGCGCGCAGATGCTGCGCCACGTCGTGCTGCCGCAGGCGCTCGCCAAGGTGTTTCCCGCGCTGTCGAGCCAGATCGTGATCACGATGCTCGGTTCGGCGGTCGTGTCGCAGATCTCGGTGGCCGATCTGACCTATGCGGCCAGCTACATCCAGTCGCGCAACTTCCGCGCATTCGAGACGTACTTCGTGATCACGCTCGCGTATCTGGCGATGGCGCTGCTGATGCGCGCCACGCTCGGCGCGATGGGCCGCCGCCTGTTCTCCCGCCGCGTGCGAGGTGCGCGATGACCGATTTCACGTTCGGGCAGATTCTCGCGAACCTGCTGCTGGCCGCGCGCTGGACGATCGTGCTGTCGCTCGTGTCGTTCGTGACGGGCGGCCTCGTCGGCCTCGGGCTGCTCGTGATGCGCGTGTCGAATTCGACGGCGCTGCGCGGCGTCGCCAAGCTCTATATCGAAGTGTTCCAGGGCACGCCGTTGCTGATGCAGCTGTTCATCGTGTTCTTCGGGCTGCCGCTCGTCGGGCTCGACGTTTCGCCGTGGGTCGCGGCCACGGCCGGGCTCACGTTCTTCACCAGCGCCTATCTGGCGGAGATCTGGCGCGGCTGTGTCGAGGCGGTGCCGAAAGGGCAGTGGGAGGCGTCGGCCAGCCTGGCGATGAGTTATGTCGAGCAGTTGCGTCACGTGATCCTGCCGCAGGCCGCGCGCATCGCGATCGCGCCGACGGTCGGCTTCGGCGTGCAGGCGGTGAAGGATACGGCGCTCGTGTCGATCATCGGCTTCACCGAGCTGACGAAGGCCGGTATCGCGATCTCGAACGCGACGTTCCGGCCGTTCGTCGTGTACGGCCTCGTCGCGCTGATCTATTTCGCGCTCTGCTATCCGCTTACCCGTTATGCGCGCACGTTGCAAAGGAGATGGCATGCCGCTCGTTGAAACCCGGGGTCTCGAAAAGAACTTCGGCACCCATCATGTGCTCAAGGGCATCGATCTGTCCGTCGAGCGCGGGCAGGTCGTGTCGATCATCGGCCGCAGCGGCTCGGGCAAGAGCACGCTGCTGCGCACGCTCAACGGGCTCGAGAGCATCGATGCGGGCACGATCTCGGTCGACGGCGAACGCGTCGACGCCCGGCATGCGGACTTGCGTGCGCTGCGGCTGAAGGTCGGCATGGTGTTCCAGCAATACAACCTGTTTCCGCACCTGAGCGCCGGACAGAACGTGATGCTCGCGCAGTCGGTGGTGAAGAAGTCGCACCGCCAGCAGGCGCGCGCGATCGCGGAGCTGATGCTCGAGCGCGTCGGCCTCGGCGACAAGTTCGACGCGTTTCCGGAACACCTGTCGGGCGGCCAGCAGCAGCGCGTCGCGATCGCGCGTGCGCTCGCGATGAAGCCGAGCGTGCTGCTGTGCGACGAAATCACGTCGGCGCTCGATCCCGAGCTCGTCGGCGAGGT
The DNA here is from genome assembly GCF_004343765.1 of Burkholderia sp. SRS-25. NCBI lineage: Bacteria > Pseudomonadati > Pseudomonadota > Betaproteobacteria > Burkholderiales > Burkholderiaceae > Burkholderia > Burkholderia sp. SRS-25. The sequence continues at coordinate 380,284 of NZ_PTXM01000004.1, read as the reverse complement.
GCTGGGCGTGATCGAGCAGCTCGCGCGCGAGGACATGACGCTGATCATGGTCACGCACGAGATGAACTTCGCGCGTGCGGTGAGCGACAGGATCGTGTTCATGCACCAGGGGCGCGTGTGGGAGACCGGGACGGCCGACGAGATCTTCGAGCGTCCGCAGACGGTGGAATTGACGCGGTTCCTGGGCAGCGTGCGGAACCCGGAAACGGCTACGCGCTGACTGACACGGCCGTGCGGCCGGGCCGCGACCAGATGACAGGACCGTAATCGAAGCCTCACCTTCCGGAAAGCGCGCGAATCGCAGAATGGACACCACTCCTCATCGCATCGATGCGGAGCGGATGTCCGGCCTGATCTGCGGACGCGAACACGCCATCTCGAGAGGTGAACGTCATGAACAACCTGATTCGTGCAGTCCTGCTTTCCTGCGCACTGAGCGCACCCATCGCCGCATTTGCGCAAACCGCCGACCATGCGCTCACTCGGGCCGACGTGGTCGCCGGCCTGATTCAGGCGGAGCGCGACGGCACGCTGCCGACGTCGAACTGGGACTATCCGCCGAGCACGCAGACGGTCGCGCGCAATCGCGAGCTGTATGCGATCGCGCACGGCGAGCCGCGCACCGCGACGGCGAGCGTGGGAACGCCGGCGGCGGCGCCCGTCTCGACGGCGAGCGCGCAATGAAGGGGGCCACCGTATCGGCACGTGCGGCGGGCCTGGCGCTCGCCGCGTTGCTCGCGGCCCATGGCGCGCCGGCCGCCGCGCGCGGCCAGCCGCAACTGCCCGACGACGATGGCGGGCGTGCCAGCGTGCTGCGCGCGCTCGACCCGTCGAGCGAAACGCTGCGCCGGCCCGCCGACGCGCGGCCGGCCCACGTTCAGGCCGCGCCCATCAAGCGGGCGCCCAGCGCGATGCCGCGCGCGGCGATCACCGCGCTCGCGGCGCGCTGACGCGCGTCCCAACCCGCCAGCGCGGCGTCGAACCCGCGGTCGTGGCCGACTTCGCGCAGCGCTTGCGCGAGGCCGACCGCGTCGTCCGCCGCTTTCGCGACACCGGCCGCCGTGTGCGGGCGAACGAGGCACGCGGCGTCGCCCAGCAGCACCGCACGCCCCACCGCCATCCGGTCGACCGCGAGATCCTGGATCGCCTGCGCGAACGGCGCGGGTGTCGCGTCGACGAGCGCGGCGAGCGTCGGTGCGAGCATCCGGCCAGCGGCGTCGACGAGTTCCGCGCGGTTGTCGTCGCGCATCGCGCCGGGCGGCAGCGACCCGTCGCGCTGCGTGCCGTCGCGCGCAACGAACAGCGACCGCAGCCGGTCGGACGCGAGACGCCGGTACCAGACCCAGTTCACGCGCCGCTTGCCTGCTTCGGTCGCGCCGTCCGCACCGGGCACCAGATAGGTGAGGAACAGGTGCGCGTCGCCTTGCTGAAACGTGAAGCGCTCGCGCAGCAGATACAGCACCTGTTCGGGCAGCACCCGCTCGTCGACGAGCCCGCGCCAGGCGACATAGCCCGCATACGTCGGCCGCACGTCCGGCATCAACTGTGCACGCACCGCCGAGCGGCCGCCGTCCGCACCGATCAGCAGGTCGGCCGTCTCGGCGTGGCCGCTCGCGAAATGCGCGACGATGCGCTCGCCGTCCTGCTCGAATCGCTCGAACGCGTCGCCCGCACGGACGACGCCGGCCGGCAGCGCGCGCTTCAACGCCGTGTAGATCACGTTCCACGCGGTCTGCGTTTGCGGCATCGCGAAGCGTTGCACGATGCGGTCGTGCGCATCGACGTAGATCCGGTCGATCGAATCGACGGCGGCCTCGCGCGGCAGCGGTACGTTGCCGAATGCGAACGCCCGCTCGATCGGCGGCTGCAGCACGATGCCGCCGCCGCGGCTGTCCAGGTCGTGCGGTGATTGCTCGAATACGCCGACGTCCCAGCCGGCTGCGCGCAGTGCGGTCGCGGCGAACAGCCCGCCGACCGACCCGCCGACGATGACGGCCTTGCGGCCCGATCCGTGTTCCATCCGATGTCTCCCGATGATGGTCGAGCATAGGGCAAGCACCGGACGCAGCGGTTGAATCGTTCTGAAGCGGCCTGGGTGACAGCGTGACGCGTGCGCCGCCGCTCGTCCTCGGCGGCGTTTGGCGGGGGTGGCGGATGAGCCGGATGCCACGTGTTGCGGTGCGGCCGGCGTGCCGTTCAGGAATGCGTTGACCCGCCGTTCGATTTCGGCGTCGAGATCGTCGGGCACCGGCAATCCGCATACCCACTTGCGCGTGCCGAGACGGAAGAGGCTCGCGTGCAGGCTCCAGACCCGTTCGATTGCCGCGTTGCGCCGAGCTTCCGACACTGGCGTTGCTTCAGAAGAATTCAGTTTGCCGCCATGACTTTCAGGTGCGCGTCCCCTAGTCTTGCTACCGAACCGCCGCATGGGCCGGGCGCCGTCCGTCCAGGCATCGTGCCCGGCGAGCACGCGATCCCGTTCGTGCCGGCGCAAGTGCGACCGCCGGCCGCACAGGTCCAGGACGCGGGCTGCGCCGGCAAAACCACGGAAACCACGACATGCAACCTGGACAAGTAACGGCCGCCGGTGCGGCCGCGCCCGATCGCCTGCCCGGCGAGGACGTCTTTCTCGCGTCGATCGCAGGCTATGTCGACACGCTCGGCTTCGTCGCGCTGTTCGGCCTCTTCACCGCCCATGTGACCGGCAACTTCATCCTGATCGGCTCGGGCCTGGCCGGGGTCGGGCAGGGGCTGCTGATCAAGTGGCTCGCGTTTCCGGCGTTCATCGTCGGGATCGTGGCCGCGCGCCTGCTCGACCACCGGATGCGCGTGCGCGGTCACGGCGCGCGTGCCTGTTCGCTGTATGCATTGCAGGCGATCCTGCTCGCCGGCTTCATGTTCGCGGGGATCGCGGCGTCGCCGATCGGCAGCGCCGACGCGCCCGCGACGATCGTCTGCGGGCTGCTCGGCGCGGCGGCGATGGGCGTGCAGAACGCGCATGGCCGGCTGACCGCGCGCTCGGTGGTCGCCAACACGGTGATGACCGGCAACGTCACGCAGGCCGTCATCGATGCATTCGACTGGCTCGTGCCGATCGCCGCGCCGGCCGAACGGGACGCCGCCCGCGCGCGGCTGCAGCGCACGCTGCCGCCGGTGGCCGGTTTCGCGCTCGGCGCGGGCGCCGGCGCGACTGCGTACCTGTATGCCGCGTTCTGGGCGCTCGCGCTGCCGCTCGCGGTGCTGGGCTTTCTCACGTATCGATCCGCGCGCGCGGCCGAGCTGCAGGCCTCGCGCTGAACCCGTTTTCGCGCGCAGCGTGCCGCCGCGCGCCACCTTCAAGGAGAACCCGATGATTTCACTGAACCTGCGCCACGTGCTGCGCATGACGACCGCGTCGACGGCAATGCTCGCCGCGTTGCTGGCGGCCGCCCCGTCGCATGCCGACGAAACGCATCTGGACGACACGGCGCGCCAGCCGGCCGCCGCGCGCTTCCCGGCGGTGGCGGTCGGCCCGCAGTACGACACGACGCACGTGTGCGTGGCGCCGGAAGACTTCGACCGCTTCACCGACAGCTTCGTCGCGACGTTCGGCGGCAAGAAGTCGAAGCAGGGCGTGTTCCAGGTCACGCCGACGCCGAGCCAGACGATGTCGCAACTGGTGCTCACGCCGGTCGGCACGATCTCGGTGTTCGGCTTCAAGACGCCGATCCCGTATCCGTTCTGCGAGGAGCGCACCGGCTATCTGGTGACCGACATGGACATGGCCGTGAAGTCGGCGCGTGCGCATGGCGCGGACGTGGTCGTCGCGACGTTCCCCGATCCGATCGGGCGCGACGCGATCATCAGCTGGCCGGGCGGCGTGAACATGCAGCTGTACTGGCACACGCAGGCGCCGAATTACGACCCGCTGCAGACGGTGCCGGAAAACCGCGTGTACGTGTCGCCGGAACGCGCGAGCAAGCTCGCGCACGACTTCGCCGCGTTCTCGCACGGCAAGATCGTATCGGACGTGCGCAAGGCGCCGGGCATCGAGATCGGCCGGCCGAACGACACGTACCGCCGCATTCGTATCGAATCGGGCTTCGGCAAGATGACGGTGCTCGCGACGGACGGCCATCTGCCTTACCCGTTCGGGCGCGAGATGACCGGCTATGAAGTCGCCGACCTGGCCGCGACGCTGGAGAAGGCGAAGGCAGCCGGCGTGACCGTGCTCGTGCCGCCGTTCACGTCGGACGGCCGTGACGCGGCGCTCGTGCAGTTCCCGGGCGGCTACGTCGCCGAGATCCACGCACGGTCGAAATAACGGTGCGCCGGCCGATCAAACCATCGTGGCGCGGCACGCTGCCGGGTGTCGTGCTGGCCGGCGGCGTCGCGCTGCATGCCGGGACGGCGGCCGGTGCCGATGCGCCGGCAGCCGCAGCCGCAGCCGCAGCCGCTCAGCCGCAGGCGCCGGCGGCCGCGAGCACCGCCGTGTCGTGCACCGCGAAGCGTCCGACCGTGCTGTTCAACCGCTGGCAGGAGGACTGGTCGGTGCTCGCGAACCCGTGCGTGCCGCGCAAGCCGTTCGACGCACTGAAATACGTGCCGCTCGGCGACGACCCGTCGACCTACCTGTCGCTCGGCGTGAACCTGCGCGAGCGTTTCGAGCTGAACAACGCGCCGCTGTTCGGCCTCGGCTCCGCGCACGACGACAACTACGTGATCCAGCGCACGAACGTGCATGCGGACCTGCGCTATCGCGGCTTTCTGCAGGCGTTCGTGCAGTTCGTCGATGCGCGGCCGTTCGGGAAGAATACGGTCGGCCCGGTCGACAAGGACCAGCTCGACATCGAGCAGGCGTTCGTCGCGTATGTGGACCAGATCGGCCCCGGCACGTTGAAGACGCGGGTCGGCCGGCAGGAGATGGCGTTCGACTTGCAACGCTTCGTGTCGGTGCGCGACGGCCCGAACGTGCGGCAGGCGTTCGACGCGTTGTGGGCCGATTACGAAATCGGCAAGTGGCGGCTGATCGGCTACGTGACGCGCCCGGTGCAGTATCGCGACGCGGCCGCGTTCGACGACGTGTCGAACCGGCACCTGCGATTCGACGGCGTGCGCGTCGAGCGCAACGGCACGGGGCCCGGCGACCTGTCCGCGTACTGGTCGCGCTACACGCGCGACAACGCGCGCTTTCCGGATGCGTCGGGCACCGAGCGGCGCGACGTGTTCGACATGCGTTACGCGGGCAAGGCCGACGGGCTCGACTGGGACGTCGAGGCGATGCTGCAGACGGGCCACGTCGGGCAGGACACGGTGGGCGCGTGGGCGTTCGGCGCGCTGGGCGGCTATACGTTCGCGAAGACGGCCGGCACGCCGCGCATCGGCATCCAGATCGACGGCGCGTCGGGCGATGCTCACCCGGGCGATCGGCGCGTCGGCACGTTCAACCCGATGTTTCCGAACGGCTATTACTTCACGCTCGCCGGTTACACCGGATACAGCAACCTGATCCACGTGAAGCCTTCGCTGACCTTCAAGCCCGCCAGCTCGGTCACGGTGCTCACCGCCGTCGGCTTCCAGTGGCGGCAGACGACGGCCGATGCGATCTACGGGCAGGGCATGTCGGCCGTGCCGGGCACGGCGGGCAAGGGCGGCTCGTGGACGGGGATGTACGCGCAGGCTCGCGTGGACTGGCTCGTCAATGCGAACACGGCCCTGGCCGTCGAGGCGGTGCACTTCCAGCTTGCCGATTCGATTCGCGCGCTGGGCGCGCGCAATGCCGACTATGTCGGCGTGGAAGCGAAGTTCGGTTGGTAACGCGGCGCGCGCCGCCGCTTCTGTCAGGGCGGCGCGCGCGTGACCGAACGACGCCAGGTACGGGGCAGGTAGCCCCACGACCTGCGCCAATGCGTCGTTCAGACGCTATTGATCGGAACAGGAAAAGTCGCAAATGGCCCCGATCTCGGCGAATGTCGGGGCGGCGTGCCGATCGGATGCGGAGCATGCGTCATACGTCGCCCGAGACATCGTCCGGGCAGCCAATGGCGCTGCCGTCGGGCGATCGCAGAAAACGCGGCGTCACGCCGGCGCGGTGAGCCGGTCGACGAGGTCCCGGCGATCAAGTTGCTCGACCCACCAATGTAGCGCCCGGCCAGCCTCGTCGGCACGCCACGCGATATAGCAATGGGTCGTGTCGCGCATGCCTGTGACCTCACGTGCGACGAGCCTGCCTTGCGCGATCGCGGGCGTTGCAATGCAGTCCGGCAGCGTGCCCACCGCGAGTCCTTCGCATTGCGCGGCCAGTTTCGCGGCGAGCGTCGGCACGGCAAGATACGCTTGCCCGGCATCGACGGCGACCGAGCGCGGTTGCAGTTCGCGGGACGTGTCGGAGATCACCGCGGCGCGATACGCGACGACGGACGACATCGACAGCGGTTCGGGCAGGGCGGCGAGCGGATGGGATGGGGCGACCGCGAATACGTGCCTGAGCGTGCCGATCGGATGGGCCACGATGTCCGGCAGCTCCGGGGGCTCACCCGCTGCGCCGACGACCAGATCGGCGCGCCGCGAAACGAGCGCATCCCAGGTGCCGCCGAGCACTTCGGTGGACAGTCGCAGCCGCGTGTCCATTTCAAGGTCGTAGAACGCGTGCACGTATGGCCACATCGTGTCCAAAGGCAGGATCTCCGCGATGCAGATGCGGACCTCTGTTTCCCAACCTTGCTGCGCGCGTTGCGCTTTGCGTTCCAGCTGTTCGGCGGCGCGCAGCAGCCGACGGCCTTCTTCGACGACCACGCGGCCCGCGTGCGTGAGCCTGGCGCGACGCCCGCTGCGATCGAACAACGCGACGCCGAGGTCACTCTCGAGCTTCTGGACGAGGTACGTCAGTGCGGACGGCACGCGGTGCATCAACTCCGCGGCGTCGGCGAACGTACCGGTGCGGTCGATCGCGTCCAGTGCCTCGAGTGCTTCGAAGGACAGCTTCATGTCGAATCTCACTGCGAAAGAGACATCGGGCGGCCAACTTCAGGCTGACTGCGGTGTATCCGATCCCGTTTGGATGCGGTTCATCGACGAACGTCTTGACGCACTCGCAAGCGCCCCGGCCGTCCCGGTCGCATTCGCTGGAGCCTTCGGATCACGTCGGCGTCGATTCGCGGCGCTTCGCGGCAGCGTCAGGCGCATGGGCGCCCGGCAGCGCACCGAACATGTGCTGGCTGCACTTCGCTTCGCGCCATGCGGTTCCCAGCCGGATTCCGCCGAACATCCGTCGCGCGAGCGGAAGGATCTGTTCGCCGGCCAGGATGCCGAGCAGGCCCGCCAGCGCGACGGCGGGCGGCGCCGGCGATTGCACGCCGATCAGCGCGTAAACGATGCCGGCGAGGATGCCGGCGAACAGCGAAGCAGAGTACGGTTTCATAGGTTTGAAATGGCGAGACGACAGTAAAAAATATGGATAACTACCGATCTGGCGTCGATCCGAATTTCCTGGGTCAGCCTATCAGTTCTGCATGTTCGTTGTGGGTCCATTCAATGAAATTCAGATCTTTTCAGCCTGGATTCATGAAGGTCGCGAGAATCAGAACAATTAATTGGTGTGGTCGCTCATTAGCCTGTTGAATGATGGTGGCCGGCTGTCGAGCCTTCCGACCAGCGCGTTCGACGCGTCGCGGATTCGTCGGCCCGGCGAGCCTCATTTCTCCCTGCGTCAAAGGACATCACCGCCATGAGCAACCCGAAGCTTGAAGTACTTACCCCGCACAACAGCCAGCTGATCTTCATCGATCAGCAGCCGCAGATGGCGTTCGGCGTGCAGTCGATCGATCGCCAGACGTTGAAGAACAACGTCGTCGGGCTCGCGAAGGCCGCGAAGGTCTTCAACATCCCGACCACGATCACGACGGTCGAAAGCGACAGCTTCTCCGGTCACACGTATCCGGAGCTGCTCGACGTGTTCCCGAACCAGAAGACGCTCGAACGCACGTCGATGAATTCGTGGGACGACCAGAAGGTGCGCGACGCGCTGGCCGCTAACGGCCGCAAGAAGGTGATCGTGTCCGGCCTGTGGACCGAAGTCTGCAACACGACGTTCGCGCTGTGCGCGATGCTCGAAGGCGACTACGAAATCTACATGGTCGCCGACGCGTCGGGCGGCACCACGCAGGCTGCGCACGACTTCGCGATGCAGCGCATGGTGCAGGCGGGCGTCGTGCCCGTCACGTGGCAGCAGGTGCTGCTCGAATGGCAGCGCGACTGGGCGCACCGCGAGACGTACGACGCCGTGATGGCGATCGCGAAGGAGCATTCGGGCGCGTACGGGATGGGCGTCGACTACGCGTACACGATGGTCCACAAGGCCGCGCCGCGCACCGCGACGCCGCACGAGTCGATCGCGCCCGTTCCGGCGAAGTAAGCGCAGAGGGCCAGCGATCGCTAAAGCCGGTGCGGCGGGTTCGATTCGAACGCGCCGCATTGGCTTCATTGCGCGGGTGGCGGACGTGATCGAAACACGCATGCCGCCCGCAGCAGGCTGATTGGAAGACGGCCCTTGCATTCGAATTTTCCGGGAGATTCATCGCATGGAACCTTATCTGGTTTCCCTTGGTGCGGGCCTGCTGATCGGTGTGATTTACAGCGCCATCAAGGTTCGCTCTCCCGCACCGCCGCTGATTGCGCTGGTCGGGTTGCTCGGCATGCTGATCGGCGTGCAAGCCTTGCCCACCGTGAAACAGCTGCTTGGCTTCTGATCAATTAGAGGTGATGCATATGACCGCAACCGTGACCCAGCCGGATCTGATCCTGCACAACGGCAGATTCACGACGCTCGACCGCGCGAACCCCGTCGCGACGGCTGTCGCGATTGCCGCCGGCCGCTTCGTCGCCGTCGGCAGCGACGCGGACGTGATGCCGCTCGCGGGCCGCGCGACGAAGGTGGTCGATCTCGGCGGCCGTGGCGTACTGCCGGGCCTGATCGACAACCACTGCCACGTGATTCGCGGCGGCCTGAACTACAACATGGAGCTGCGTTGGGACGGCGTGCCCTCGCTCGCGGTCGCGATGGAAATGCTCAAGCGCCAGGTGGCCGTGACGCCCGCACCGCAGTGGGTCCGCGTGGTCGGCGGCTTCACCGAGCATCAATTCGTGGAGAAACGTCTCCCGACGATCGACGAACTCAATGCCGCCGCGCCGGACACCCCGGTTTTCATCCTGCACCTGTACGATCGCGCGCTGCTGAACGCGGCCGCGCTGCGTGTCGTCGGCTACACGAAGGACACGCCGGAGCCGCCGGGTGGCACCATCGTCCGCGATGCCACCGGCAACCCGACCGGCCTGCTGCTTGCGAACCCGAACGCGACGATCCTCTACGCGACGCTCGCGAGGGGCCCGAAGCTGCCGTTCGAGTATCAATACAATTCGACGCGCCATTTCATGCGCGAGCTGAACCGGCTCGGCGTGACGGGCGTGATCGACGCGGGCGGCGGCTCGCAGAATTACCCCGACGATTACGAGGTGATCCGCAAGTTGCACGACACGGGTGAGATGACGATCCGGATCGCCTACAACTTGTTCACGCAGAAGCCGAACGCGGAGAAGGAAGACTTCGTGAACTGGACGAAGAGCGTCAAGTACCACGACGGCACCGACTACTTCCGCAATAACGGCGCGGGCGAGATGCTGGCGTTTTCCGCGGCCGACTTCGAAGACTTCCGGGTGGCACGCCCGGACCTGCCCGACCAGATGGAGGATGATCTCGAGGGCGTCGTGCGCGTGCTCGCGGAAAACCGTTGGCCGTGGCGCATGCACGCGACCTACGACGAGACCATCAGCCGCGCGCTCGACGTGTTCGAAAAGGTGAACGAGGACATCCCGCTCGACGGGCTGAACTGGTTCTTCGATCATGCGGAAACCATCACCGAGAAATCGATGGACCGGATCGCCGCGCTCGGCGGCGGCATCGCGGTGCAGCACCGGATGGCGTACCAGGGCGAATACTTCGTCGAGCGCTACGGCGCGCAGGCAGCCGAAGCGACGCCGCCGGTCGCGAAGATGCTGTCGAAAGGCCTCAAGGTCTCGGCCGGCACCGACGCGACGCGCGTCGCGTCGTACAACCCGTGGGTGTCGCTTGCATGGCTCGTCAGCGGCAAGACGGTCGGCGGCCTGCGGATGTACCCGCAGCGCAACCTGCTCGATCGGGAGACGGCACTGCGCATGTGGACCGAGTACGTGACGTGGTTCTCGAACGAAGAGGGCAAGAAAGGGCGCATCGCGGTGGGGCAGCTTGCCGACCTGGTGGTCCCGGATCGCGATTTCTTCGCGTGTGCCGAGGACGACATCGCCGGCACGACTGCTCTGCTGACGGTCGTGGACGGAAAGATCGTGTGGGGCGCGGGGCCGTTCCAGTCGTACGATGCTCCGATCCCGCCGGCGATGCCCGACTGGTCGCCCGTGCGCGAGTTCGGCGGCTATGGCGGCTGGGGCGCGACGCAGCGCGCCGGCGCGCCGCTGCAACGGGCGGCCGCCGCTGCGATGTGCGGTTGCGCGAACGCGTGCAACGTTCACCAGCACGCGCACGCGAGCGCATGGGCAAGTGCGCTGCCGACGTCGGACGCAAAGGGCTTCTGGGGCGCGTTCGGCTGCTCGTGCTGGGCGGTCTGATACGGCGACGCTGACCGATGCGGCTTAGGCGGGACCCGGCTGGCAGTCGTCCCGCAATTCGGTGACGATACGACGGCCGGGATAAAGCGATGAGCCCGCTCCATCTACGAAGAAGGTGGATGGAGCGGGCTGCTGCCTTCGCAATATGTCGGATCAGGCAAATGGCGGCATGCGCCGCCAGGGCGACACGTCGCGCCGGGATGCCGAGGCGTCCGGCGCACGGCGTCTGTCGAGATTCACTTGACTTGGTTTCGACCTGCTGGCCGTACACTGCCTACCGGCAAACCCGCTCATTCAATGTTGAATTCGCGGTTCACTCAACGTTGGACTATCTGCTTTGCCGTTCATTCAGCCTTGAACTTTCAAGGGCAGCTTGGCCTGTTCGCTCACGGCCGACCGGCTCTCATCGAACCACAACCGCCACTCACCAATGTCATAAGACACCGGGGGCAGATTTTCTGCCGGGGACGGCGTGCCGAGTGACTACTTCGGATTGACGGCTGCGTATTGGTCCAATGGAGACCATTCCGCGGCTCCGGGCCATCCGGGGATGGAAATCAAGATCCAAGGGGCGCTGACGCGCTGAACCTGCCATGGAACGTTTTGGAAAATGTTCACGCAGAGATGCTGCGCGACCAGCTGCTTGAGTTTCGAATCATCGCCTTTGCTCAATGAAACACTTATAGACGTGGCATCTTCGAGTTGTGCGCATGCGAAAGTGGTCGACGTCGCTTGAACGATTGAGCCAATTTCCTGCGCCTTCGTAGATGAACTAACAAGCAGGAGCAGACAACATCCCAATAAGCTTGACTTCATCCATATCCCCCAAGACAACTTGTCCGCGTGTGTCGATTATCAATGATCTGACCCACAATGCCGAACGGCCGCTTGTGGCCGGGTGCCGACGTCTGCGAGCAGTGGCTTGCGACGGCAGCCGCCGGTCGTGATCTCCAGCAACTGGCCGAACGGCGAACTTCGAGCGATCCCGTGCGGGCCGCTGGTAAACTCAGGCAGCCAAAGCAACTTTTCCCGGTCACATGAGCATGCAACCCACCGCAGCACCTGCACCCGTCACTCCAATGATGCAGCAATACCTGCGCCTTATGTGACAAGGCATAGACCAAAAAGCTACGCTACACGTTACGCCGACTCAAGTTGCAATTGGCTGCTCGCTGCGCACTGCACGCCTCAACACCAAAACCAGTACCATCGATAGACTCATACAGGGCCGGCTGTTTGCGCGCTATCACCAGTAGATCACGGAGCAAAACAGGACGAAGATACGAAATCGCCTTCGTGGGGATCGCCAGGGATATCTTATGAATAATAGTTATCGGGCTTCCCGTGGCTCACGGATCTGCCTGCTCGTACTCACAACCCCTGGCATTGCATTATTCCTTTTTGCGGGCTTTGGAATCATCAAACGAGAAAACCTTCTCGTTGCGCTGGTATTTTTCTTGATGGCAGCTCTGCTAGCGGCATGGCTGACATTCATGCTGACCATGCGCGTTGATCTAACTGAGCAGACTATTGTTCGGTCTTGGTTGCTTGGCTACAAGGCCGTGCCGATATCACAAATTACTAGCCTCCGCTGGAGCGGAGCGCGTGGACAAACCATATTGAGCGTAGCATACGGCAAACCAAGGCGGTTTATTTTGCTCTCTAGCATCATCGTCCCAACGGCAAAGTTGCTCGAAATTCAAAACGACATCCTCGCCTTGCGCGGCCTCGCAGGTGAGACGTTGTGGCCGCCGATGTCAACGGACGTCGACATCGATAAAATGTTAGAGCGAAAACGAGAATGATATTAACTCCACGAAATATGCTCGATACTGCCCGATTTTTCTTCGTCGCGATTGTTTTCTTTGGTTCTTGGCTTGAGGCTATGCGATGGCTGTCCGGTTGGAAGAGTCTTGAGCCGTACGAGACGAGCCGAGATGCCACGAACGAAAGGCAATTCTCCAATGGCTCCTATCGCTGGGTTTCGTGTCGAGCAAAATGGACAAGGTTTACCGTGGCCGTTGAACTCTATCCTCAACACTTATGGCTACGACCCAGCTTTCCCTTGAACTTGCGACTTCCCGCGATCTGCGTACCTTGGGATGCCATAAACGCGTCACAAAGAGAGATGTCCTCTTCATGCACGGTCACATTACGTATTCACGGTTGCTCTACAGGTCTGCGCTTTTTCGGCGCGGTAGGCCAGCGAATTCTGGCGGAAGTTGAAAATAGCAACAAGCGTACGCACACGAGCTAGGACTAGCCTCTGATCGCTGCCGATTCCCAACACCTGCAACTAGCTAAACAGCGAACTTCGCTCAGACGGGTCCGGGCCACTGGTAAACTCAGGCTCCAGTTGGCACAAGAAGGAATTGGCCGCGCATCAGAAAAGGCAGACTGAATGACCGTTCACATTTGAAAACGCAGCCGAACGTCCACGCAAGACACTAAACTTCGATACACCGGCTGAACGATTCCATCAAGCTGTTGCATCGATCGGTTGAATCTGCAACCCGAAGCGGTCTTTCGGCCGCGGAGGCAGGTTCCAAGGTATACGGTCTATCGTTACGTGTGGCAGGAGGAATTTAATAAGAAAACGATGAACTATAGTCGCGCCACATACGGGAACAAGAATGAGGGGCTTAGTTAATGGTCCTCGGCTGCCCATCAGGACCGAGGTTTCTTTCCCACTTTTCCGCCAGCAAGTGCCTTGTCAATCCGCTTACGGATCCGCTCTGCAGTGGCGAGAGTCAAATCGCGACGGTACAACCGGAAATATTGTTCGGCTTGATCATTCGCATCTTGATCTCGACCAAGTTTGACAAGGCAGAGCGTGAGTCGATCAAGTGCCTCTATTTCTCCAGCCGAACCCCGCTCGGCGTTGTCCTCGTCCAATAGTTGCCCAACTAGGCCGCCTTCATAGCGAATAGATGCGTAGGTGGCGATCGCTTCGATTGCACGTATGTAAATCGCAACAGCCCGCTCGCAGTCGAGCTTCTCGATGCTTTTTCCTTGCGCAATCAGTGCCCGATTGGCGTTACGTAGTTTATGAAAACGATTCAACGCTTCGAAATCCGTTTTCCGACCCATGTTGATCCAGTTGACCAGCCGATCGCCACATTGGCTTATCCACGCTGACTCCAACTCCTCTGCATCGGCGAGGAGCAAATTATCGCGTAGGATCCGGACGGTGTATTTTCCACCCAGATGTTTCTCGACATATCGCGTCCACAGCGGGTGCCTGTCATCGGACCACGCCCTGCGCTCTGTTCCTTTTCCAATATAAAAAATATTCCCCGTCTCGTCCTGATGAGCGTACACGTAATACTTCCGCGGATGCGCCTGATCTGCGTCGTCAGCAGGTCGTAATTCGAGAGCCTCTTCGTCACCAAGCGAGATCTGGATTCCCTCGTTGGTCATCCTGAAAGACAAACCCATGTCTCCTCCATACTCAGTCTTGTTCGCGTCGTTTGGCTGGGTATCACTAGCTCACGCGCGAACCGGATTTTGATTTTGATCAACCACGGCATCGTATTTTCCCTGAGCGGTGGCGATCTGGCCAGCCGCCTTCACAAGCGTATATAGTGGGTCTAAGGAATTCAATCAACAATTTTTGCGATGCCACTATCGCAAGTCATGCGCGACGGTGCGCGGTGCGGACGCGTCCACCCGCGCGGCCGGCGTCGGACAAACTGGTTTCGTCGCATAGTGATGAGAGCGTGGATGGCGACGCTGCTGGCGTTGTCAACGATTCTAACGTTGACATCAAGTGGCCATTCCTGGCCGAATTGAGTCCGGCTGTGTCGGCACTGTCCAACCCGGAACTACCGTTCGAGCTCCCCGCCCGTAACGATAGCTTCCAAGATGCAACCGCCACTCGTTCGCTCGAGTTTGCCGACGAATCATTGGCTCTTGTTGCCTCCAGAAGGTACGCGCCAGGTGGCTACCGACGGCCGAGCAGATGTAAAGCGTCATTCGCCGGGCTGGGAGGGCAATGCTGGTAATTGCGAGTTTCGCTAACGTGGGCGCATCCGCTAAAGTTTTGACTTGTCGAGGCACATCAATATGGTGCTGCATGTATTCGGGGACACAAGAACATGGCAACCAGACTATCACGCTCTCGCGAGCTTGCCGCCAAGGTAATTTTTGCAGCATTTCAAATATTACAAGAGCGTGGTGGCGAATTGCCCGGTCGCGATGTTATCGCCGAAATTCAGAAGCGAGTCGTGCTTGACGAGTGGGCTACGGAAACTTACGAAAAGACTGGCTACGTCCGTTGGCAGTCAATCTTGCACTTCTTCAGCATCGACTGTATCAAGGCGGGTTATCTTCTCAAGAAGAAAGGCGTTTGGTACCTGACCGCAGAAGGATCACAAGCAATCAAGCTTGGTGATGCTGGTCTTTTGAACGCCGCAGTGGACGCGTATCGCGCATGGCGAGATAAAAATCAACCCAATGCCGAACCGAAAAACGAATCTGACATAGTCGATGGCGGCGAACAGGCGCAGGAGGCGGCTATCCACGAAATGGAACAGCTGGCTGCTGAGGGGCTAAAAAAGCAAATATTCCTGAAGAACCCCTACGAGTTTCAAGATCTTGTCGCGGCTCTGCTGCGCGGCATGGGGTACTACACACCATTTGTCGCGCCTGCAGGAAAGGACGGTGGCATAGACATTATTGCTTACAGAGACCCACTCGGTACTGTTTCCCCGCGTATTAACGTACAAGTTAAGCATCGGAACGACACGCCCGCGAAGGTCCAGGAAATTCGGGAGCTTATGGGTCTGCTTCAGAAGGATGGCGATGTCGGCATTTTTGTGTCGTCCGGTGGATTCACGTCGGATGCAAAATCCACGGCTCGCAGCTCACACGCCCACGTTGAGCTGATTGACTTGGACAGATTCATCGCTTTGTGGCAACAGTTCTACGTTAAGCTGACAGACGATGACAAAGCAATCCTGCCACTTACCGCAATCTACTTCTATGCCCCCTCGTTTTAGAAGATTTGTAAGCGGTGAGCAACCGCGCATGTGACTTTCAGGGTTCAATGCTGTCGATATGACCGCCGCATATTGATGCAGCAGATTACCTGAACGTCAGCTAAGGCCGAGCAAGCGACGATCGGCGTCTGTCTCGGATGACCGCTTTTGGCCGAACCGAGCCACACAGCAACCCTAAAGCTGGCGCACCGGCTTCGACCACAACCTTGAAGTAACTTCACAGGTCAACGTTGAGCGAGGGAAATTCCAAGTAGAGTGAATCTCGACACCGTCGCTTCTGTCAGGGCTCCGAGCGCGCGAGCGATTCGACGAAATCGATGAACGCGGTCACGCGTTTCGAGCCGCGCTGGTTCGGCAGGTACAGGGCGGTGATCACCGAGCGCGCCGAGCCGGGCGTCACGTCGTACCGTTCGAACAACCGTCGCAGGCGGCCAGCTTCGATGTCCGGGCCCACCATCCAGTCAGGGAGCAGTGCGATGCCGGCGCCGTCGAGCGCGGCTTCGCGCAGCACCTCGCTGTGATTCGATTTCAGCCGGCCGGCGACGATCACGGGCGTCGTGCCCCGCGCATCGGCGAACGTCCACGCCTGCTGGTCGGCGCCGAAGTGAAAGCGCAGGCACGCGTGATCGACCAGTTCCCCCGGCGTCGCGGGTGTGCCGTGCGCGTTGAGGTAAGCGGGGCTCGCGACCACGTAGCGGCGGAACGTGCCGAGCGGTCGCGCGACGACGTCCGCGCTCGGCGCGGCGTCGCCGAGCCGGATCGCGACGTCGATCCGCGCGCTCACCAGATCGACACGTTCGTCGGTCAACTGCAGGTCGACGTCGAGCTTCGGATGGCGCGCGACGAACGCGGCGACGTGCGGAGCGATCCGGCGCAGCCCATAGGCGACCGGCACCGACACGCGTAGCGGGCCGGACGGCTCGTCGCCGCGATCGGCGACGAGCGCGTCGGCATCCGCGAGTTCCTCCAGCACGCGTTTCGCCCGCGCATAGTAGACGGCGCCCGCATCGGACAGCGTGACCTGCCGCGTCGTGCGGTTCAGCAGCACGGTGCCGAGCGATGCCTCGAGCGCGTCCACCGCGCGCACGACCGACGAAGCGGCGAGGTCGAGACGCCGGCCGGCGCTCGAGAAGCCGCCGGCTTCCGCGACTTCCACGAACGCGCGCAGCGCGGAGAATTTATCCATCGGAATGCCCTTGTGCGTGTTGCAACGTCGCGTTGCATGCGGTTCGCATTCTAGCGCCGGGCGGCGCGGCCGCACGGGCTGTACGTCGCCGCTTCAGGACGATTCAGGGTAGGGCGGGCATCATCGGCGGCACCGGGGCGCGGCCGGCCGCGCGGCATCTCGTGCTGTCGTGCGTAGGATCCTGCTCGAAGTCAGGCGAAGTCAGGCGCGTGCACCGCGTGTCACGCGGAAGACATGAACGTCCATTGAGCGATCGGCCGGACGATCGGTGCGTACGACCGCGTCCACGCAAATGCTTCAGCGCGAGCGTGCGCGCCGCCACGCGCCGGGCGGATGGCCGACGATCCGCGCGAAGACGCGGTTCAGGTGGCTCTGGTCCGCAAAGCCGCACGCGATCGCGATGTCGGCGAGCGTCATGTCGGATGTCTCGATCAGTTCGCGGGCACGCGTCACGCGCTGTTCGAGCAGCCACTGGTGCGGCGTGCGGCCGGTGGTGCGCGAGAACGCGCGGATGAAGTAGCCGCGCGACAGGTCGCATTCGGCCGCCACTTCCTCGATCGATACGCCCAGATCCGCCTTTTCCAGCAACAGCTCCTGCGCGAGCGCCAGTTTCGCCGGCGACAGGCTGCCCTTGTGGTCGAGTTCGGGCGTGCGCGCGTTGCCGTAACGGCGCACGAGGTGCGTGCCGATCGCGAGCCCCACCTGCTCGATGAACAGCGCGTTCAGCGGGCCGGGCGCGTCGAGGCTGCCGGCCACCGCGTGCGCGAGGTGGCCGAGCACCGGATCGCGCACGTCGGGGCGGCACGTGAGGCCGCCGATTGCCTGCCCGCCGTGCTCCGGGCCGACGCGCTCGAGATACGCATGCGGCAGCTCGACCAGCACGAAGTCGAAGTTGCCGTACAGGTCCGCATGGAAGTGGCGCGAGAAATCGCGAATGTAGATCGAGTGATGCTGGAACCGGCGCTCGCTCGCGCCGGCGCGCCCGTAGAGCGTGCGACGATGGCCGGCGGCCAGCGACACGCCGACCAGGAAGCCGCGGTCGCACGCGGGCATGTCGATGCGCTCCACGTGCGCTTCGCGCATGCATTTGCGGTGAAGCCGCAGGCCGCCGGTGGCGGTCTCGACGTCCTTCGCCAGCAAGCTGGCCACGCAACCGAGCGTATCCTTCGGCGGTGGTGGCGGGGATACCGCCGGCGCTGCGGTAACGGAGTCTGACATGGAATTCCCGGGCAAGTGACTCGGCGCGCGAAATGGCGAGTCCAGTTTAGCGACGCATGTGAACATTCAAAATGAATTTGCACAAACGTCCGCTCGCGAATCTGACGAAATGCTTTCAATGACGGTGCACGGCCGCCGCATCGCCCGCCACGACAGGCGTGCGCGCGGCCCGGAAGAGTATAGCGACCTACTTTTACATGCAAGCGAATGCGCCGATCGCGTGATCCGGTCGCCGCCCCACAGCGCATTTTCCTTCAAGATTTTCGTCGCGCCCCCGTCTACACTCAGCCCGTCATTCAACATTGTCCGGCCGGCGCCACGGTGCGCCGGGGCCGGACATCCTGCCGGGTGGACTGCCGCGTTCACCGGGCGGTCATCCTGAGGGACCCGGAGGCGGCCATGATCCAGATCGGAACGTTGTCGGTGGATTTCGAGCAGCGCGACATTCGCCGTCAGGGCGCGTCGCTGCGCATCGGTGCACGCGCGCTCGACATTCTCGAAGTGCTGCACCGCGCGAGCGGGTCGGTCGTGTCGAAAGACGACATCATGGACGCGGTCTGGCCGGGGCTGATCGTCGAGGAAAACCGCCTTCAGGTGCACGTGGCGACGCTGCGCAAGGCGCTCGGCACGAGCCGCGATCTGATCAAGACGGTGCCCGGGCGCGGCTACCTGCTGGTCGCGTGCGCGTCGCCCGGCCCGGAACGCCCGCCCGCGGCCGACGCGCCGGCCGCGGTGCCGGCCGATGCCCACGCGTCGTCGCCGCCCGCGCCGCTCGTCGGACGCGACGCCGAAATCGCGCAGATCGTCGAGATGCTCGAACGCACGCCGGTCGTCACGCTCGTCGGCGCGGGCGGGATCGGCAAGACGAGCCTCGCCGTACGCGTGGCCCATGCGGTGCGTAGCCGCTCGCGCGAGCGCGTGCTGTTCGTGGAGCTGGCGCGCGCGGGGACGCGCGCCGACATGCTGATCGCCCTCGCGGCCGCGCTCGGCCTGGACACGCAGCGCGTGCCCGCCATCGAGGACATCGGCGCCGTATTCGCGGCGTCGCGCTACCTGCTCGTGTTCGACAATGCCGAGCACATCGTCGATCTCGTCGCGAACCTCGTCGAAACGCTGACGTCGTGCGCCGGCTCGCTGCGCGTACTCGTGACGAGCCGCGAGCCGCTGCATATCTCCGCCGAAGCGGTGCTGCGCATGAGCCCGCTCGCGGTGCCCGGCGACGACGCGCGCACCGACGAGATCGTTCGTTGTTCCGCCGTCGAGCTGTTCCTGGAACGGGTTCGCACGGCCGCGCCGGATTGTCCGGTCGACGAAGCCGGCGTGCGGCTGATCGCCGATATCTGCCGGCGGCTCGACGGGCTGCCGCTCGCGATCGAACTGGCCGCGGCGCGGGTCGCGACGCTCGGGCTTGCGGTCGTCGCGTCGCGGCTGGACGACCGGCTGAACCTGTTGACCGGCGGGCTGCGCTCGGCGCTGCCGCGTCATCAGACGCTGCGAGCGACGTTCGACTGGAGCTACGTGCTGCTCGACTCGGCCGCGCGTGCGCTGTTCCGCCGGATGGGATGCTTCATCGGGCCGTTTACGTTCGATGCTGCGCACGCGGTCGCCACCGAGCCCGGCACATCGGCCGCGGACATGATCGCGGTGCTCGGCGAACTGGTCGCGAAGTCGCTGGTGACCGTCGAGTTCCACGGCGCCTATGCGCGATACCGGCTGACCGAATCGACGCGCGCGTACGCGCTGGAAAAACTGCACAACGAGGGCGAGTTCGAGCGCATCGCCGCGCGTCACGCACGATACGAGCGCGAGCAGGGGCACGAACGCGAGCACGCGGCGGCGAACGTGGACGCCTCGCACCGCGACGACGTGGTCGCCGAAGCACCGAACGACGCGTCAGCGGAGGCGGTCACCGGAGCACGGAACGACGTAACAGCCGATGCGGTCACGGAAGCGCCGAACGACGCACCAGCCGATGCATCAACCGGCGCACTCGCGCTGGCCGCCGACGAAATGCCCGTGCCCGAAGCGGACCTTCTGGCGCGTGCGCTGCTCGAGCCGGCAAGGATGCACGAATGCGCGGCGCGGGCGCGCCAGGTGCTCGACGCATTCGACTCGGCGGCGGCCGACCCGGTCGATGCCGGGTGCGAGATGCGGTTGCGCGCGGCCTGCGCGTCGGCGCTGCTGCATACGGACGGCGATGCCGTGGCCGCGGCCGCGATGTGGGACCGCACGCTCGGTCTTGCCGCCCATGTCGGTGACGATACGTTCGATGCGCGCGCGCTGGTCGGGCTGTGGCATACGAAGCTGACGCTGTCGGACATTCACGAATCGCTGCGCTACGCGACACGCTTCGAGCGCGCGGCCGAGCGGCGCGGCGACCGCTCGCAGCGGCTCCTGGCCAACGCGATGGTCGCCACGTCGCTGCACTATTTCGGCGAGCACGCGCAGGCGCGCGAGCGGCTCGAAGCGGCGACGGCCGAACTCGGCGAGGTGGGCGAACCGCCGTGCGCGCAGGCAGCGCTCGGCGTCGACATGACGACGCTCGCGCGCACGATGCTCACGCGGCTCGTGTGGATGCAGGGCGACCCCGACCATGCGATGCGCATCGCCGCGCAAGCGGTCGAGTGCGCGCGCCGCGGCCCGTCCGCGCTCGCGCTGTGCGTGGTGCTGGGCGCGGCCGCCGTGCCGATCGCACTGCGCTACGGCGACCACGACATCACGTCCGACTATCTAGCGACGCTGCGCGCGACCGCGAGCGCGCACGGCTTCGACATCTGGCGCAATCACGCGGAATGCCTGACCGGCCAGTTCGACATCCAGGCCGGTCATCCCGGCGCGGGCCTCGCGCGGCTCGAACCCGCGCTGCGGCGTGTCGAGGCGAGCGGGTTCCGGCGGCTGCTCGCCCCGTTGAACGTCGCGTACGCGGAGGGTCTCGTGCGCGTCGGCCGCGCAGGCGAGGCGCGTACGCGGCTCGATGCGACGCTCGCGCGCTGCCGCGCGCACGGCGAGCATCTGTTCGTGCCGGAACTGCTGCGCGTGACGGGCGTCGCGATGCTCGAACAGGCACGGATCGCGGCCCCCGATGCCGCGCTCGCGTACGAAGCCGATGGCCATCGTCATCTGCAGATGGCGATCCAGACCGCGAACGGGCAGGGCGCGTCGATGTGGGCGCTGCGCGGCGCGCTGGATCTCGCCGATCACCTGATCGAGCGAGGGCGCACCGCGCACGCGTCGACGCTGGTCGCCGGCGTCGCGCGGCACTTCGATCCGCATTCGCGCGCACATGATGTGCGACGCTTGCTGCGCGTGCAGAATTTCGTCCGCCAGGACATGCCGCCGCCGTCCCGCACGCCTGCGCGCCACGACGCCGCCGACGCAGCGCAGCAGGCCGCATAGCGATGCGCGAGTTCCAGGCAACCGCGCGACTGCGCGATCGCGGCATGCGTGCCGATGCGGGCGACGCAGCGGGTTTCCGTCGTTCGACGATGCGA
Organism: Burkholderia sp. SRS-25; assembly: GCF_004343765.1. Classification (NCBI taxonomy): domain Bacteria; kingdom Pseudomonadati; phylum Pseudomonadota; class Betaproteobacteria; order Burkholderiales; family Burkholderiaceae; genus Burkholderia; species Burkholderia sp. SRS-25. Next base: position 358,754 of record NZ_PTXM01000004.1, on the reverse strand, counting down.
CGCACGCGCGGCGCGGCGCGGCGTGCGCGTGCGCACGGGAGGCCCGACGGTGCTTAGAGCGACGGAACCCGCCCGCGCGGCGGACCTCGTCGTCTTCAACGGCAAGATTGCGACCCAGGACGAGCAGCGCTCGTTCGTCAGCGCACTTGCGGTGAAGGACGGGCGCATCGTCGCGACCGGCGACGATCGCGACGTGCTGCGTCATGCGCTCGGCGACACGACCTGCATCGACCTGAACGGCCGCACGGTGATCCCCGGGCTCGTCGACGCGCACCTGCAGGCCATCCGCGGCGGCACGAACTTCAACCTTGAGCTGCGCTGGGACGGCGTGCCGTCGCTCGCCGCCGCGCTCGACCTGCTGCATCGGCAGGCCTTGCGCACGCCCGCACCGCACTGGGTGCGCGTGGGCGGCGGCTGGACCGCGCTGCAGTTCGCGGAGAAGCGCGGCCCGACGGTGGCCGAGCTCAATGCGATCGCACCCGATACGCCGGTGTTCGTCCAGCATCTCGGCGACAGCGCGTGGCTGAATGCGGCCGCGCTGCGCGCGATCGGCTACGGGCGCGACACGCCCGATCCGCCGGGCGGCGAATTGCGGCGCGACCGTCATGGGCGGCCGACCGGGCTGCTGCTCGCGCGCCCGGATCCGGCCGTGCTGGCCGCGGCGCTCGCGCGCGCGCCGGTGCTCGGCGCGGCCGACCGGGTCAACTCGACGCGGCAGTTCATGCGCGCGCTGAACCGCGTGGGCGTGACGAGCGCGATCGACGCCGGCGGCGACGGCCTGACGTATCCGGACGATTACGCGGCGGTCATCGCGCTTGCACGCCGCGGCGAACTGACGACGCGCATCGCTTACGCACTGGGCGCACGGCACGCCGGCCGGGAAATCGACGACTTCGCGCAGTGGATCGCGCTGACCTCGCCCGGCGACGGCGATGCGTTCCTGCGCGCGAACGGCGCGGGCGCGCGGCTGCTGTTTTCGGCGGTCGATCTCGGGAATTTTCTCGACCCGCGCACCGAACTGCCCGCGTCGGTCGACGCGGAGCTGACCGCCGTCGTCCGGCTGCTGGTCCGCCACCGCTGGCCGTTCCGGCTGCATGCGACCTACGACGAAACGATCGGCCGCTTCCTCGACGTGTTCGAGGCGGTGAACCGCGATACGCCGTTCGCCGGGCTGCGCTGGTGTTTCGACCGGTGCGAGACGATGTCGGATGCGAACATCGCGCGCGTGGCGGCGCTGGGCGGCGGCGTGACCGTGCAGCCGCGCATGGCGTTCCAGGGCGAGGCGTTCATCGCGCGCGACGGTGCGACCGCGGCGACGCGCGCGCCGCCGATCCGCGCGATGCTCGCGGCCGGGCTGCCGGTCGGGGCAGGCTCCGGCGCGCTCGATGCGGCGAGCTACAACCCGTTCGTCGCGCTGCACTGGATGGTGTCGGGGCGCAGCGTCGGCGGCACCGTGCTGTATCCGGCGCGCAACCGGCTCGGCCGGATGGAGGCGCTGCGCTGTTATACGGTCGGCAGCGCGTGGTTCTCAGCCGACGAGCATCGCAAGGGGGCGCTGGTGCCCGGCCATTACGCGGATTTCGCGGTGCTCAGCGACGACTATTTCACGATCGACACGCCGCGCATCCCGCAGCTGTCGTCGGTGCTGACGATCGTCGACGGCAAGGTCGTGCATGCGGAGCGGGAATACGCGTCGCTCGCGCCGCCGCCGCCGCCCGTCAGCCCCGGATGGTCGCCGGTCGCCGATGGCGGCGGCACGCCTGAAACAGGCGCGAACGGGCATGGCAGCCCGCGCGCATCGGCGGCGGGCGACGCATGCATGAACCCCGGCACCGATGCGTGCCGGGCACGCGGCCCCGGGCGCCGCTTTGCGCGGCCGCGCCATCCGACGGCCTGCGCGGCCGGCGACCGCTGCGACGCGTGCGGCCGCCGCTGCGTCGCGTGCTAGCCGGCACGCACAATATCGCGCGGCATGGCCTTGAACGATTTTTCGTCCCGTGCGCGGGACAGGAAGGAGACACGATGAACGTTGCGCACACACGCGCACCGTCGACCGGCGACGAAGTGGCCGGCGTCAGCATTCCACGCACGACGCTTGCGGTCGAGGCGGCCGACGCGGCGCGTGCATCGTTGCCTGCCGCGCTCGCCGATCATGCCGCGCGCGTGTTCGTGTTCGCGTCGCTCGCCGCGCGGCGTGCAGGCGAAGGGTGCGATGCCGATGCGCTGTACGTCGCCGCGATGTACGCGAACATGGGGCTGAGCCCCGCTTACTGCCGCTCGCCCGAACGTTACGAGCTCGACGGCGCCGATGCCGCGCGCGCGCTGCTGGTGCGGCATCGGCGCGCGCGCAGCATGCGCGACGACGTCTGGCACGCGATCGCGCTGCATACGACGCCCGGTGTGGCAGAGCGTGCGTCGCCGCTCGCCCGCGCGCTGGCACGCGCCGTGTCGACGGATTTGATGGCAACGGATTTCGACAGCTACACCGCCGACGAGCGCACCGCGCTGCTCGCGGCTTACCCGCGCGGCAGCGGATTTCGCGAAACCTTCCTTGCCGCGGTCGCGCGCGGCGTCGAGCATCGGCCGCAGTCGACTTTCGGCACGTGGAGCGCCGACGTGCTCGAACGCGCGGATCCGGATTTCCAGCGGCCGAATTTCTGCGGGCGCGTGCTGGGGGCGCGGTGGAGCGACGCGTGACGGCGCCGTTGCATCGAGCGGGAATCGGCCGCGCAGGCCGCGGTATCGCGACGGGGTGCGCGACGCCCCGTGCCGTGCGCGGCGCATCCGCCGGCTACGCGAGCGATCCGGCCGCGTCGTGCCGCGCATAGTCGACGTATCCCGCGCGGTCGCCGCCGTACCAGCCGACGGTTTTCGGTTCCGCGAGCGGGACGCGTGCCGCGAGGCGTTCGACGAGATCGGGGTTCGCGATATAGGCGCGTGCGAACGCGACGAGATCGGCGTCGCCCGCGTCGATCAACGCATTCGCCGCGTCCGGTGAAATGCCGCCGTTGACGATCAGCGTGCCGCCGAACGACCGGCGCGCGTGCTCGACGATGCGCGGCAGATCGGGCTCGCCGCTCCAGCCGTTGGTGTCGGCCGCGTGCAGATAGGCGACACCCGCGTCGTCGAGCATCCGGCCGACGTACGCGAGCGTCGCATCCGGATCGGCATCGCGCACGTTGTTGTACTTCGCGTACGGCGAGATCCGCACGCCGACGCGGCCGAGCGGCATCACGCCGCCGACCGCGTCGATGATTTCCGCGAGAAAGCGCGCGCGGTTCGCGAGCGAGCCGCCGTAGCGATCGTCGCGGCAGTTCAGCGTCGACGACAGGAACTGGTGCGGCAGGTAGCCGTTGGCCGCATGGATCTCGACGCCGTCGAAGCCGGCGGCTATCGCGCGCGTCGCCGCTTGCCGAAATTCATCGACGGCCGCGACGACTTCGTCGGTCGTCATCGCGCGCGACGGCGTCGCGTGAATCTTCGTGTAATAGCCGTTCTGCAACTGTGCCCATACCTGCAGCTGTTCGAGGTCGTCGTTCACGCCGGACGGCGACAGCGGCGCGGCGCCGCCGAGCAGCGTCAGCGAGCTGACCCGGCCGCCATGCCACAGCTGCGCGAAAATGCGGCCGCCGTTCGCGTGGACCGCGTCGGTGACGATCTTCCAGCCGCCGGCTTGCGCATCGTCGACGAGCCCCGGTGTCAGCTCGAACGCGGCGGACGCGCGGCTGACGTTGGTCGCCTCGGTCACGATCAGGCCGGCCGACGCGCGCTGCGCGTAGTACTCGGCCATCAGTTCGGTGGGCAGCCCGCGCGACGGCGCGCGCGAGCGCGTCATCGGTCCCATCACGACGCGGTTCGGCAGCGCGAGGCCGCGCAGATCATAGGCACTGAGCAGGGAAGACATGGTGGACTCCTTTTCTTCGACTTGGAGCGGGGCGGCGACGCGCCCCGCAAACGAATCGGTTTGAAGTTTGAAGTTTGAAGTGGGCGGCGGCGGGTTCAGCCGAGCGCGTGACGTTGCGCGTGCGGCCGCCCGACGAGCAGGTAGTGCACGAGCGCGACGATCGGGAACGCACCGGCCACCGCCGCGACGAGCGTCCAGCCGCCGTGCTCGTACAGCGGGCTTGCGAGCGCGGAGCCCACGGCGCCGCCGACGAAGATGCTCGTCATGTACAGCGCGTTCAGCCGGTTGCGGCTTGCCGCGTGCAGCGCGTAGATCTCGCGCTGGCCGAGCACCATGTTCATCTGCACCGCGAAGTCGAGCACGATGCCGGTCACGACGAGCCCGTACAGGCCGGTGCCGTGCACGAATCCGATCGCGTACGACAGTGTGCCGGCGACCAGCGCGATCAGCGTCGCGCGCACCGTATGGCCGGCATCCGCGAGGCGCCCGGCCACCGGCGCCGACGTCGCGCCGATCGCCCCGACCAGCGCGAACAGGCCGATGGCCGACTGCGACAGTCCGTAGTGACGCGTCAGCTCGACCGGCACGGCGGTCCAGAACAGGCTGAACGACGCGAACATCAGGCCCTGGTAGAACGCGCGATGGCGCAGGACGGGCATCGTGCGAACCAGCTGCAGCAGCGAGCCGATCAGCTCGAAATAGGTCGCGCGATGGTCGGGTTGGCGCTGCGGAATCGTCAGCGCGAGCACGGCCGTGACGAGCGTCATCAGCACGGCAGCCGCCGCGAACACGAAACGCCAGCCGAACGCGTCGGCCACGACGCTCGACAGCGGGCGGGCCAGCAGGATGCCGAGCAGCAGCCCGCTCATGATCGTGCCGACCACGCGGCCGCGCGAATGATCCGGCGCGAGATGCGCGGCGAGCGGCACGAGGATCTGCACGGCCACCGAGCTGAAGCCGATCAGCAGCGAAATCGCGAGAAAGAGCCCGGGGGTGCGCACGAGCGCCGCCGCGGCGAGGCTTGCAATCGACACGACGGCCGTCACGATCATCAGCTTGCGGTTCTCGAGCAGGTCGCCGAGCGGCACGATGAAGAACAGGCCGAGTGCATAGCCGATCTGCGTCAACGACACGATCAGGCTCGCCGTGCCGCCGGACATGTGCAGGCCCGGCGCGATGAGTTCCGTGATCGGCTGCGCGTAGTACAGGTTCGCGACGATCGCGCCGCAGCTGAATGCGAACAGCAGGATCAACCCCTGCGTGAGTTGGGTGCCGTGCGCAGGCTGCGCGTGCGGCGTTGAATCTGCTGACATGGTGGGCTCCTTGGGAAGAGAGAGGTGGGTCACCGTGTCGCCGCGCCTGCATGGCGTTCGCCGGGCGCGCGATACGGTGCACCGCGTTGCCGCCCATACTATTGACCGATCGATAAAACCGGAACCGGGCCGCCGCGCAATCGAGCGTTGCGCGGCACGCAAAGGTGCCGCGTCCGGTCAGCCGCGCTTGCCCTGCAGCGTCGGAATCTGCTCGAACAGGCCCGCGAGCCAGTCGACGAACACCTTGAGCTTGACGGGCACGTGGCGATTGGGCGGATACAGCACCGAGATCGGCCGGGCCGGCGCGTTGAAATCGGTCAGCACCTCGCGCAGCCGGCCCGATTTCAGATAGGGCTCGACGAGGTACAGCGACGTCTTGATCAGGCCGATGCCCGCGACGCCGCACTCGATGTAGTTGTCCGCATCGTTGACGGCGACCGTGCCGCACATCTGCACGACCCGCGGCTCGCCGTCGACGACGTAGTCCCACACGCGGGGGCGCCCGGTATCGGCCGAGATGTGGCTGACCGCCACGTGCTGCGCGAGGTCGTCGACCGTCTCCGGCTCGCCGAACCGTGCCAGGTACGCGGGCGACGCGCACGTGCAGGTGGTCAGGCTGCCGATGCGCCGCGCGATCATCCCCGAGTCGTCGAGCGCGCCGATGCGCACCACGCAGTCGACGCCTTCGCCGACGAGATCGATCTGCCGGTCGGTCACGCCGAGCTCGATCATGATGCCGGGATGGGCGTCGAGGAACGCGGGCAGCGCGGGCACCACGACCTGCTTGGCCATCGCCGGCGGCAGGTTCACCTTCAGCCGGCCGCGCGGCACGTTGCGCGCCTGCGAGACCGACGCTTCCATGTCGTCGATTTCGCGCAGCACCGCGACGGAACGTTCGTAGTACGCCTGGCCGTCCTCGGTCAGCGAGATGCGGCGCGTCGTGCGGTTCAGCAGCCGGCAGCCGAGGTGTTGTTCGAGCGCGCTGAGCAGCGCGGACACGCGCGGCGTCGTGAGGCCGGTCGTGTCGGATGCGCGCGTGAAGCTGCCGGTTTCGACGATGCGCGTGAACACGCGCATCGAAAGCAAGGTATCCATCGTCGGGAAGGCTCCAGTCCTGTCGGGTCGCGGCGCCGGTGCATGCCGGCGCCGTCCGTCTTGTCGGGTGTGTCGGTCGCGCGTATCGGGCGCGACCGAATGGCTATGCGTCGATGCGTTGTCTCAGCGCGTCGCCGGCGAACGGCATTTCGCGCATGCGCTGGCCGGTCGCGTCGAAGATCGCGTTGGCCAGCGCACCGGCGGTCGGCCCCATCGACGCCTCGGCCGCGCCGAGGAACGGCGCGCCCGGGCGATTGACCAGATGGACCTTCACGCTCTGCGGTGCAGCCGAGAAGCGCAGGATCGGGTAGCTGCTCCAGTCGAAGCTGCGAATCCGTTCGGTGTCGTACTTCAGCGCCTCGTAGAGCGTCCAGCTCGCGGCCTGCAGGATGCCGCCCTCGATCTGGTTGCGGATCCCGTCCGGCGACACGACCTGCCCCGCGTCGACGGCGGCTTCCGCGTGCTCGAGCGTCACCTGGCCGGTTTCCGGCACGACCGACACCTCGACCGCGATCGCGACGTACGCCATCAGGTTCTTGTACTTGCCGAACGCGAAGCCGACGCCGCGGTTGCGCGCGCGCGGCGGCCGCGGCCAGCCGAAGTGCGTCGCGGCGAGCTTGATCACCTGGCGTGCGCGATGGTCCTCCATGTGACGTAGCCGGAATTCGACCGGATCGACGCCGGCCGCGTGCGCGAGCTCGTCCATGAAGCTTTCGATCGCCCACACGTTGGTGTGTGCGCCGAGCGAGCGCATCGCGGACGTCTGCAGCGGCATCGTCGGCGAGAAGTTGTTCACGATGTGCTGGTTCGGCAGCGCATACAGCGGAATCGCGTTGCGATCGGCGCCGCCCTCCGGTTGCAGCATCGGCGTCGACGGCGCGGGCACGAACGGCGGCTGCAGCATCCGCGCCGGCAGCAGCCGGCCGGCGTTGACGATCCGCTCGTTGTGCGAACTGCTCCACAACGCGTACTGCCAGTCGACGATGCGGCCGTTCGCGTCGAGCGATGCGCTGACCTCGGTCACCATCGCCGGCGTGAAGTGATCCCACGTGTGTTCCTGCTCGCGCATCCACTGCACGCGAATCGGCTTGCCGGGCATCGCGGCGGCGATCAGCGCCGCGTGCGCGGCTGCGTCGTCGGCCCCGTTGTGTCCGTAGCAGCCGGACCCTTCGGTATGAATGCAGCGCACGCTCGCCTTCGGCATCGACAGCATCTCGGCCAGCGCGTCGCGCAGCGGGTAGACGCCTTGCGAATGGGTCCACACCGTCATCGCCCCGTTCTCGAGGTGCGCTACCGCACACGACGGCCCGATCGAGCCGTGCAGCAGGTAGTTCTTCAGGAACGTCGCATTGAGCGTCTTCGCGGCCGGCGCGGTGGCCGTGTGCGTGTTCGCGATCTCGATGCGCTGCGTCGAGATCCGCTTCAGGTCGGCATGCACGGTGGCGCGATCGGGCAGCGTGCGCCCGGGCGACCACCGGCACGCGGCGGCAAGCGCGCGCTGGGCGACCACCGCCTGCCATTCGCCCTGCGCGACCACCGCGAGCATGCTGCCGTTGCGCACGATCCGCACGACGCCCGGCAGCTTCAGGATCGCCGCTTCGTCGAACGACAGCAGCTTCGCTTCGTACACCGGCGGCATCACGACGCGTGCGTGCAGCATGCCGGGCAACTGCATGTCCTGCACGTAGCTGACGCCGCCCGTTACCTTGTTCGGGATGTCGACGCGCGGCAGCGACGTGCCGATCACCGTGAACGTCGCCGGGCTCTTCAGCGGCGACGTGGGCGCGGCGTTGCGATGCAGGTCGACGGTGCGGATCGCGTCGCCGTAGGTCATCGTGCGGCCGTCGGGCGCCTTGATGACTGCGTCGGCGGTCGTCAGCGTGCGCGCGTCGACGCCGAAGCGCTTCGCCGCACCTTCCACCAGCAGCGCACGCACTTGCGCGGCCGCGTTCAGCAGCGCGGAGCCGCTGTCGGCCATCGTGTGGCTGCCGGCGGTCAGCCCCTCGTCGGGCGATGCGCCGGTGTCGGCCGTCAGGAACGTGATCAGCGACGGCTTCATGTCGAGCTCCTCGGCAGCCACTTGCAGCAGCGCGGTGCGCACGCCGGTGCCGAGCTCGACCTTGCCGGTAAATACGGTGACCTTGCCGTCCGGCGCGATCTTGATCCACGCGTCGAGCAGCGGATTGGTCTTCAGGCTGCCGGCGAGCGCCTGCGTGGCTTTCGCGACATGCACGGCGGCCCCTTCGTCCGCGATCACGAGCTGTGCGGCCGCGCGCGCGGCCGGCGCGAGCGTGAACGCGACGAACAGCGCGCCGGAGACGATGAAGTGCCGGCGGCCTTCGTCGATATCGTCGTGGGAATTCATTACAGCCCCTTGCTGATCGTGACGGGAGCGGAAGCCGGTTCGGGGGGCGGCAGCCCGGCGACCGAGCGCACCGCCGCGAGAATCCGCATGTGCGTGCCGCAGCGGCACAGGTTCGGCTCCATGTGCGTACGCAGTTCCTGCTCGGTCGGCTTCGGGTTGCGCTCGAGCAGTGCCTGCGCGCGCATGATCATCCCCGCGATGCAGTAGCCGCACTGCGCGGCCTGATGCTCGACGAACGCGCGCTGCAGCGGGCCCGGATGCTCGGCGGTGCCGAGGCTCTCGATGGTGCGCACGCTGCGCGCGCCGACCGCGGCCACGGGCATCAGGCACGAGAACGTCGGCTTGCCGTCGACGATCACCGTGCAGGCGCCGCATTGGCCTAGGCCGCAGCCGAACTTCGCGCCGTGCAGGTGCAGGTCGTTGCGCAGCGCGTACAGCAGCGGCGTGGACGGATCGATGTCCAGCGTGTGCCGCACGCCGTTGACGGTGAGGGTAATCATCGGGCGGTGTCCTCTTTTCTGAGCTTCGCGGCCATCGCGTCGACGCCGGACCAGGCGGGGCGATCGGTGTAGGTCGCGCGCACGTACGCGGCGAGATCGGCGATCTGCGCGTCGTCGTACTGGTCGATGAACGACGGCATGTAGTTCAATGTGTCCTCGCCGTGCCAGCCGATGCCGTTGAACATCATCTGGATCGCATTGCGCGGCGTATCGGCGTTGACGGCCGTGCTGAACGAAAGCGTCGGCCGCTCGCCGATCGACTGCATCGGCGCGGCCGGCCCGTGGCACTGCGCGCACGATGCCTGGAACAGCACCGCGCCGCGCTGTGTGGCCGGCGTTGTCGCGGCACGTTCGGCCGGGGCGGCGGCCGTGGCCGCATGCCCGTTCGCCGGCTTCTGGATCGACAGGATGTAAGCGGCGATTGCTTCGACGTCTTCCGCCGGCACCGTCGCGAGATCGCGCGTGACCGGCAGCATTGGCCCGGCCGCCGCGCCGTGCTCGCTCGCACGGCCGGTGCGCAGGTACGTGACGAGCTGCGCCTGCGTCCACGGCCGTGCGGCATGGCCGAGTGCATTGAGCGGCGGCGCTTCCCAGCCGTCGACGATGCCGCCGTCGAATGCGCGGCCGCGCTCTTCGCCGCCGATCGCGTTCAGCGGCGAATGACACGATGCGCAATGACCGAGCCCGTCGACGAGCATCCGGCCGCGGTTCCATTGCGCGGACTGCGCGGGGTCCGGTTGATACGCGCCTTCGTGCAGGAACAGCACGTTCCAGAACGCGACCAGCGGCCGGAAGTTCAGCGGAAACACCAGGTCGTTGGCCGGCGTCGTCGCGCGAACCGGCGTGCGTGTCATCAGGTACGCATACGCGGCGGCGATGTCGTCGTCCGACATCTTCGTGAAATGAATGTACGGAAACGCCGGGTACAGCGGCTGGCCGTTACGCCCGATGCCGGTGCGCAGCGCACGGGCGAACGCGTCGCGCGACCAGCGGCCGATGCCGGTTTCCGGATCCGGCGTGATGTTGGTCGCATAGATCGTGCCGAACGGCGTCGCGAGCGGCAGGCCGCCGGCGAACGGCTTGCCATCCTTCGCGGTATGGCACACGATGCAGTCGCCGAGTGCGACGACGCGCGCGCCGGCGCGCACCAGCTGCGGGTCGAACGAAGCAGCGGCGGGCGGATCGATCGGCGCGATCGACGGCCGCACCATGATGCCGATCGCGACCGCGACGCCCGCAATCGCGATGCCGGCCGCGCCGATCCAGAGTCGTTTGTGCTTCATGCGCGCTCCAGGCGAAGCGGTGCGGCGCACGTGATGCGATGCGCGGTAACACCGGACGATGCGTATCGGCCGTGCGTGGCCGTCCGGTGCGGCCGCGACCGTCTTGCGGCGCGGCGGTGATTGGCGACGGGGATCATTTTTGTCACTCCAGCAGTCGATAACGAGCGCAAGCGCCGTCCTGCGCGGCAGCTCATGAACGCCAGTCTACGCAGAGGCCGCGATCATGGCCTGAAGCGGCGCTGAAACGTTCTGAACGGTGTCCGGCCCCGGATCGGCCGGGGATGCGGCGCGCGGCGCGGATGACGGGCGCGCGGTGTCGCGGTGGCCCCGCGCGTCGCGTCAAGACGGAATCTCGCCGGCGACGACTTCGTCCGCGTAGCACCAGATCCAGCGCTCGCCGGGCTCGATCGAGCGGACGAGCCGATGGCCGGTTTCACGGAAATGCCGGCTCGCGTGGCGATTCGGCGACGAGTCGCAGCAACCGACGTGCCCGCAGATCAGGCACATCCGCAAATGCACCCAGCCGCTGCCCGATCTGATGCATTCCTCACAGTAGTCCTTGTCGGTGTCGAATACGCGTGCTTCGTCGAGATGCGTACAGGCGTTGGCCATCTTGCGCTCCGATGCCGGCGCGGGAGCGACGCTCGCGGCACGGCCGGCACGCGGCCGCAAGCGGGAGGGATACGCGGCATTGTGCAGTGTCGCGTCGCGGCCGGACCTTAATTGTCATGAAGCGGCCCGCGCGGCGCGCGGCGGCGGCGTACAGTCGCGAATGCGTTCGGCCACGCCGCGGCACCGGCCGAACCGCATCCGACATCGACATCATCGGGAGGCGCTCATGGATCAACCGCAACACGTGCGGATCGTCGGTCTGCCGCGCAGCAGGGACGCGTACGCGATCCGCGATTTCCTGCAGCGGCGCATGATTGCGTACGACTGGTGCGAGCTGACCTCCGACGCCGACTGCGCGCAGGTGCTCGGCATCGCGCCGCTGCGCGACATCCGGCTGCCGGTCGTGATCTTTCCGGACGGCTCGCGCCTGTACCAGCCGACCCTGGCCGAGATCGCCGCGCGGCTCGGCTGGGTCGCGCGCCCGCGCTTCGTCGAATACGACGTGTCGATCTACGGCGCGGGGCCGGCCGGGCTGTCGGCGGCGGTCTACGCGGCGTCCGAAGGGCTGCGCGCGGTCGTGATCGAGCGCGGCGCGATAGGCGGGCAGGCCGGGACGAGTTCGCTGATCGAGAACTACATGGGCTTCCCCGACGGCATTCCGGGCGCGGAACTCGCGGAACGCGCACGCGAGCAGGCGGTGAAGTTCGGCGTCGAGCTGCTGACGATGCGCGAGGGCGTGCATGCGACGTTCGTCGACGGCAAGATCCGCGTCGAGCTCGCCGACGGGTCGATCCTGGTCGCGCGCGCGAACATCTGCGCGACCGGCATCGAATATCGCAGCCTCGGGCTGCCGGAGGAGCCGGCGTTTCTAAATGCGGGGCTGTTTTACGGCGCGGGGTCGAGCGAAGCGCCGATGTGCGCGGGCGAGCAGGTGTTCATCGTCGGCGGCGGCAATTCGGCCGGCCAGGCCGCGATGAATTTCTCGCGGCATGCGCGCCAGGTGACGATGCTCGTGCGCGGTGCGTCGCTCGCGGACACGCTGTCGCGCTACCTGATCGACCGGATCGAGCGCACGCCGAACATCGAGGTCCGCTACCGGTCGAGCGTCGCCGCGCTGCACGGCGACGGCTGGCTCGACGCGATCGAGCTTCGCTCGGCGGACGGCACGCGCGAACGGCTGCCGGCCACGCGCCTGTTCGTGTGCATCGGCGGCGCGCCGAATACCGACTGGGCGAAGGACACCGACATCATCCGCAATCCGAACGGTTATCTCGTGACCGGCGGTGACCTGTACGACTGTCCGTCGTTCGAGCGCCTGTGGCCGCTCGAGCGACGGCCGTACCACCTGGAAACAAGCGTGCCGGGATCGTTCGCGGCCGGCGACGTGCGATCGGGATCGGTCAAGCGCGTCGCGTCGGCGGTCGGCGAAGGCGCAATGGCGGTGACCTTCGTGCACCGGTTTCTCGGCGAGGATGCGCATCGGCTCGCGGGCGCGTGACGCGCTCGCGGGCCGTTGATCCATTCATCGCGCGTCGGCTTGCGTAGTGTCGCGCAATCCGTCCCGGGCGGCGCGCGCCGGCGGCGTCCACCCGCCGCCCAATGCGCGCACGAGGCTCACCGTCGCGACGGCCAGCGCCTGCCGGCTGTGAATCAGCTGGCGCCGCGCATTCAGCGCATCGCGATCGGCGTCGATGACTTCCAGATAGCTGACGTACCCATGCGCGTAACGGCTCAACGACAGCCGGGCCGCCGCATCCGTCGCGCGCGCCGCGTCGTCGTAGCGCGCGATCCGCTCCTTTTGCGCGGCGATGTCGTTGAGCGCGTCCTGCACGTCGCGCAACGCACCGATCGCGGTCGCGCGATAGTTGGCGTCGGTTGCGTCCATGCCGGCACGCGCGGCCGCTACCGCCGCATCGCGCTTGCCGCCATCGAACAGCGTCAGCGCGACGTTCGCGCCGAGACTCCACAGCGAGCTGTTGCGGTCGAGAAACGACCGCAGGTCGCGGGTGGCGAAACCGCCATCGGCGGTCAGTGTCAGCGTCGGCAGCCATGCGGTGCGCGCGATGCCCAGTTCGAGCGACGCCGCATCGGCGCGCCGCGCCGCCGCGAATACGTCCGGGCGTTGGGCGAGCAGCGCGGACGGCAGCCCGGCCGGCACATCCGGCACCTGCACGGGCACGGCGCCCGTGTCGACGTCGAATGCGGTCGGCGACACGCCGGTCAGCACCGCGATGGCGTCGACGAGGTTCTCGCGCAGCCGGCGGCTCTCCGCGAGATCGGCATGCGCGGTATCGAGATCGGCCGACGCGCGCAGCCCGTCGAGATCGCTCGCCGCGCCGGCCCGCACGCGAGCGGCGATCACGTCGAGCGCGGTGCGCCGCAGCCCGATCGCGCGCGTGAGCGTCACGAGATCATCGTCGACGTAGCGCAGCGTCAGATAGTCGACGGCCACTTCGGTCGCCACCCGCAGACGCACCGCATCGCGGTCGGCCGCCGCCTGCAGCACGTTCTGTTCGCCGATGTCGGCATCGCCGCGCAAGCGCCCCCATAGATCGACTTCGTAGCTCGCGGAGACGGGCACCGACCAGTTGTGCATCGTGCGCTTCGGCAGCGCGTTGTCGACCGTGCCGGAGACGCGCGTGCGGCTGAACGACGGATCGACGCGCACGGTCGGCGCCAGCGCGGCATCGCGCACGCCGAGCAGCGCCTGCGCCTGGTCGACGCGTGCGGCTGCCGTGCGGATATCGAGGTTGTGCGCGAGCGCGGCGTCGACGAGGCGGCCGAGTTGCGGGTCGCCGAACCAGGCCGGCCACGCAGCGAGCGATGGCGTGCGCGTAGCGGTTGACGGATCGGTCAACGGATCGGCATGGCGGAACCCGTCGCGTCCGACCGGGACGGGCGCGAGCGGCTGCGGCGCGATCGAGCACGCGGCCAGCAGGCTCGCGGCGAGCAGGACGAATGCGCGCGTCATCGCGATTCGCTGCCGCCCTGCAGCGTGACGACGACCGACAGCCCGGGCCGGATGCGCGGCTCCGTCGCGGCCGGGCCGTCGAGCAGGATCTTCACGGGCACGCGCTGCGTGACCTTCGTGAAATTGCCGGTCGCGTTGTCGGGCGGCAGCAGCGCGAACTGCGCGCCCGTCGCGGGCGACAGGCTGTCGATGCGGCCGGTGAACGTACGCTCCGGCAGCGCATCGAAGCGCAGTTGCACGGCGTCGCCGGCGCGCACGTGCCGCAGCTGCGTCTCGCGGAAATTGGCGACGATCCACGGATGCGGCTCGACCAGCGTGAGCAGCGCCTGGCCGGGCGCGACATGTTCGCCGGTCTCGACGGTCTTCTTGCCGACGTAGCCGTCCGACGGCGCGACGACCGCCGTGTAGCCGAGCTGCAACAGCGCGTCGCGCAACTCGGCGTCGTTCTGGCTCGCCGCGGCGTCGGCGGCCTCGGCGGCGGCGATGGCGCTGCGCCGTTGCGCATCGGCCGCCACGACGCGCGCACGGGCCGACTTGCGGGCGGCATCGGCCGCATCGAACTCCTGCTTCGACAAGCCGCGCGGTGTCTCGCGGGTCAGTTCGCGTGCGCGGGCGTAGTCGAGTTCGGCCTTGTCGGCATCGGCGTGCGCCGACACGAGCGCCGCGTCCGCCTGCTCGATCAGCGCGTGTGCGCGGCTCGCATCGGCATGCGCCTGGGCGACGCGCGCGCGCTGCGCCGCGACGCGCACGTCGAAGTCGCGCCGGTCGATCTGCACGAGCGCGTCGCCGGCATGCACGAACTGGTTGTCGTCGACGAGCACACGCTCGACCGTGCCGGCCACGCGCGGCGAGATCACGTGCAGGTGGCCGGTCACGTACGCGTCGTCGGTGCCGCGATCACGCGCGTCGAACTCGTACACGAGCAATGCGACGAGCAACAGCGCGATCGCGGCGATCGCGACGATGGCGGGCCGGCGCGAGCGAGCGGGCGTGGCCGGCGGCGGCGCCGAAGCGGCCGGCGTATCGGCGGAAGGTGAGGTCATGGTCGGCAAACTCCATCGTACGGGCACGGTTCGACGCATCGCGTTATGCTTGCGCCAGCTTGACAGCGAGGAGCCGCTTGACGATGAACACCACGTTTGCGACCGGTCGTGCCGCGCCTGCGGCGGCCTCCGACATCCCGACGTTCCGGTCGATCGCCGCGATCGCGGCCGTGCTGCTCGGCGCGATCATCGCGACGCTGACCTCGCGCATCACGTCGCTCGGGCTCGCCGACGTGCGCGGCGCGCTCGGCGTCGGCTTCGACGAAGGCGCATGGATCAACACCGCGTTTACCGCGTCGCAGATGTTCGTCGGGCCGCTGGCGATCGCCGCGGCGTTCATGTTCGGCACGCGCCGCGTGCTGGTCGCGGGCGCCGTCGTATTTCTCGGCGCCGAAACCGCGCTGCCGCTCTGCACGCAGTTCGGCGCGTTCGTCGTGTTGCAGGCGATCGCGGGGCTCGCGTCCGGCGTGTTCGTCCCGCTGACGGTCGGCTTCGTCGTCCGTACGCTGCCGCCGCGACTCATTGCGTTCGGCATCGCCGCGTATGCAATGAATCTCGAGATGTCGCTGAACCTGTCGGCCACGCTCGAGGGCTGGTACAGCGAACACCTGAGCTGGCGCTGGCTGTTCTGGCAGAACGCGGTGCTGACGGTGCCGTTCATCGCGTGCCTGCTGCTGTCGCTGGCGGACGAGCCGGTCAAGCGCTTCGCGTCCGGCCTCGATGCGCGCGGGATGCTGCTCGGCGCCGGCGGCTTCGCGTGCCTGTGCGTCGCGCTCGACCAGGGCGAACGGCTGTTCTGGCTGCAATCGCCGCTGATCGTCGCGCTGCTCGCGCTCGGCATCCTGATGGTCGCCGCGTTCCTGATCCATGAGCTCGCGTCGCCGCGCGCGGGCCTCGACCTCGGCTATCTCGCACGGCCGAACATCGCGCTGCTGATCGTGCTCGTCGGCCTCGTGCGCTTCACCGTGCTCAATACGAGCTTCATCCCGTCGCTGTTCCTCGCCAGCACGTACGGGCTGCGGCCGTTGCAGATCGGCGACACGCTGCGCTGGATCGCGATCCCGCAGCTGTTGTTCGCGCCCTGCGTCGCGCTGCTGCTGCAGCGCGTCGATCCGCGCCGGCTGATCGTCGCCGGCTTCGTGACGGTGGCGATCGCGTTCGCGCTCGGCGCGCGCCTCACGTCCACGTGGGCCGAACCCGACTTCATTCCGTCGCAACTGCTGCAGGCGCTCGGGCAGACGATGGCGCTCACATCGGTGATCTTCTTCTTCGGCAAGCACGTGACGGCCGAACACGCGTTGACGTTCGGCGCGGTCGTGCAGACGACGCGCCTGCTGAGCGGGCAGCTCGGCACGACGTCGATCGCGGTGATTCAGCGGATCAGGGAGGGTACCCATTCGAATCTCGTCGGTCTGCATGTGTCGCTGTCGGATCCCGAGACGCTCGAGCGGCTGCGCGCCGGCGCGACATCGCTGGTGACGCACGGCGCCACGGTCGCGACCGGCAACCAGGCTGCCTACGCGCTCGTCGATCGGGCGGTGCGGGTGCAGGCGACCACACTCGCGCTGGCCGACAATTTCCGCGTGGCGATGGCGTTCGCGCTCGCCGGTGCGCTGATCGGCATCCTGCTGAGGCCGGTGCGGGCGCAGTGAGCGCGGCGCGGCTGAATTTTCCTGAAAAATCCTGAACGGCACGTCTGCCGAAGCGGCATGCGCGCCGCGACGGCAGACGGCGCGCTTATGCCTGCAGGAACGCGAGCAGCTCGGCGTTGATGCGATCGGCGTTCACGACGCACATGCCGTGCGAGCCGCCTTCGATCACCTTCAACTGCGCATGCTTGACGATCTTCGACGACAGCCGGGCCGAATCGTCGATCGGCACGATCTGGTCGTCATCGCCGTGCAGCACGAGCGTCGGCACGTCGATCTTCTTGAGATCGTCCGTGTAGTCGACTTCGGAGAACTCCTTCACGCACAGATACTGGCCGTGAATGCCGCCCATCATGCCTTGCGACCAGAACGCGTCGATCGTGCCCTGCGACGGCTTGGCGTTCGGGCGGTTGAACCCGAAGAACGGCACCGCGAGATCCTTGTAGAACTGCGAACGGTTCTCGGCGACGTTCTTGCGGATGCCGTCGAACACGTCCATCGGCAGGCCGCCGGGATTGGTCGGCGACTTCACCATCTGCGGCGGCACCGCGCCGATCAGCACGGCCTTCGACACGCGCTTCGTACCGTGGCGGCCGATGTAGCGCGCCACTTCGCCGCCGCCCGTCGAGTGGCCGACGAGCGTCGCTTCGCGCACGTCCAGTGCGTCGAGCAGGGCGGCCAGATCGTCCGCATACGTGTTCATGTCGTTGCCGCGCGACGGCTGGCTCGAACGGCCGTGGCCACGGCGGTCGTGCGCGATCACGCGATAGCCGTGCTGCACGAGGAACAGCATCTGCGCGTCCCACGCGTCCGCACACAGCGGCCAGCCGTGCGAGAACACGACCGGGCGGCCGCTGCCCCAGTCCTTGAAGTAGATCTGCGTGCCGTCCTGGGTGGTGATCGTGTTCATCGAATGAGCTCCTGGGTGGGCTGAAGAGGCGCTACGGGCGGGGGTGCCGGCAGCGGACGCCATCGCGGGCAGCGCGGCTGCCGCGACGGCCGTCGCGCCGGCAAGCAGCATGTCGCGGCGGCGCGCCGACGGAACGGCGTCGGTCTGTACGGGGTGCATCTGGACTCCTGAGGTATGCGGCGCAACGATGCCGCGCGGGATGGTGGATCGGTGACGACCGGCCGCGGCCATCCCGCCGGCAGCCGGTCCGCTTGCGTCGTCGCACGCCGATTCGTGCGGCGCGGACGAACGAATGCCGTCGGGAGCGTATCGCGGCGCAATGTGCGCCGTACTGAAATCCGGCTGAATTTTCTTGAACGCGCCGCGCTTCGGAGGGAAATTTGCCGCGCTGCAGAAAAATTCAGCGCGCGACCGGGACTCTTCAGCGCGCGGCGACTATCGTCGACATCGGATCATCCGCGCACGTTCCGCGTCGCGCGCATGGATCCGACTGCCCGCACCGTCCGTCACTAGCCTGGATTTGCCACCATGGATGCCTTCAATCGCTGGGAGCACATGATCACGTCGCTCGGGCCGTCTTCCATGGCGGTCGTCCGGTCGATGCCGATGCCGCGCGCGCGACAGGCGGACGGCCCGCGCCGCGGCCATCGCGGCGACGCGCCGACGCCGTCGAGCGGCGACAACCGCCGCCGCTGCGCGATCGTCACCGCCGAGCGGCAGACCGATTCGTCGATGCTCGTGTCGTGGAGCGACCCGACGCACTGCCGCTACGACGAGCAGCGCTGGATCAGCGCGAAGGCGCGCGGGCTCGGGCGTTGCGCGCTCACCGGCATGCCGATCCGGGTCGGCGATGCCATCTACAAGCCGCAGTGGCGCGGCGCGAAACGGCCGGCGAACTGCCGCGAGATGATTCTCGCGTCGGCGCTCGACGTGTTCGCCGCGCGACAGCCCCGGCCATGACGCCGGCAGCGCGGCGCTGCGTCGGTTGCGGCCGGCGCGGTACGTCGTGACGCCGTCAACCTCGGAACGGAGGCGACTGCGACACGCCCGCCGATACCGCGCGACGAATGGCCGCTGTTTGCACCGGCCCGGTCGCACGGCTGCCCGACGCGGGAATCGTTCCGCTATCGACGCGGAGCGATGATCTACCGGCGCTATATGTGGAACCCGCACGCATTCGATCGACCGGCCGAATCAAACGGAAAAAGCATCGAATCTTCCCGAACCGGCAAGCATATCGTCTGATATATGTAAATCATATTCACGAGCGAATCGGTAATTCGCACATGAATCGTGCACCGCCGTGCTTTTCTTGCCGCATTCGGGTGCATATGGCCACACGCGTGCCACACGTCGTCGTCGCGGCGTTTTTCGTCATTTCAAAAAATTCGATCGCTTCATTCTGATAATTTGAATCATTCTGCTACGTAAATACCGTAGCATTGACGCGAAACCGGCGCGGGGTTTAAACCGTGCGCCGTTGAATGTCACCATCAAGAAATTGCGATGATCCGAATTGGAACACTTCACGTTTTTCTCGACAGACGTGAAATTCGTTCGAACGGCAAGCTGTTGCGCATCGGTAGTCGCGCATTCGAGATTCTCGAGCTGTTGATTCGGGCGAACGGCGCACTGGTATCGAAAGACGAAATCATGCAGCGCGTTTGGCCGCACACCGTGGTGGAAGAAAACAACCTGCAGGTGCACATCGCGTCGCTGCGCAAGGCGCTGGCCGACGACCGGAACCTGATCGTGACGGTGCCGGGCCGCGGCTATCGGCTCGTCATCGAGCAACATGACGACGACGGCGCGCCCGTGCGCCCCGCGATGTCGCGGCCGTCCATCGCGCCCGGCGCGCTGTTCGGCCGCGAGCGCATGGTCGACGAGGTGCTGGCCGCGTTGCAGGACGCACGCATCGTGACGCTGGTCGGCGCGGGCGGCATCGGCAAGACGCGAATCGCGATCGAAGCGGCAGCGCGCGCGGACGCGCGTTTTCCTGAAGGCACCGTGTTCGTGTCGCTCGCGACGGTCGCGTGCCCGCGCTTCGTGCCGGATGCGCTCGCGGGCGCGTTCGGCATCGCGCAACCGACCGGCGCGCTGACCCTCGAAGCGGTGCTCGCCGCGGTTGCGCGTCGCCGGATGCTGCTCGTGCTCGACAATTGCGAGCACCTGCTCGATGCCGCGGCGCGGATCGCGAGCGCGCTGACCGATGCGGACGACGGCCTGTGCGTGCTCGCGACGAGCCGTGAATCGCTGCGCATCCACGGCGAGCGCGTGTGCCCGGTGTTGCCGCTCGACGTGCCGGACGAAGGCGCGGCCGATCACGATGCGATGCGCGCGAGCGCCGTGCAGTTGTTCGCCGCACGCGCACGCGCGGCCGATCCGCGTTTTCCGCTCGATGCGCGCAGCCTGTCGCTGATGGCGTCGGTCTGCCGTCGGCTCGACGGCTTGCCGCTCGCGATCGAACTGGCCGCGGCGCGTGCCGCCGTGCTCGGCATCGACGTGCTGGCTGCCCATCTCGACGATCATTTCCGGCTGCTGACGGGCGGTTTTCGCACCGCGCTCCCGCGCCATCAGACGCTGCAGGCGATGTACGACTGGAGCGACCGGCTGCTGGGCGATGCCGAGCGTCTGCTGTTGCGATGGCTCGGCGTGTTCCGCGACGGTTTCTCGATCGAGGCCGTGCGCGCGGTGGTCGGTCCGAACAGGCTGGCCGGCGCCGACCTGCTCGATACGATCGCGGGCCTCGTGTCGAAATCGCTGCTGATCCTCGAGACCGCGCACGGCGCGCCGCGCTACCGGCTGCTGACGACCACGCGTGCGTACGCGCAGCAGCAGCTCGACGCGCATGGCGACGGCGCGGCGGCCGCGCGTGCGCACGCCGGCTATTACCTCGAGTTGTTCCTGCAAGCGGCGCATGGCGGTGGCGCGCGGGGCAGCGAGCACGGCGGCCTCGCGCGGCTCGATGCGGTGCGGCGTGAACTCGGCAACCTGCGTGCCGCGCTCGACTGGGCATTCTCGGCGAACGGCGATGCGGCGCTCGGCATCGCGCTCGCGGCCGTCGCAGTGCCTTGCCTGTTCGACCTGTCGCTCGTCGACGAATGCCGCGAACGGGCGCGCGTGGCGCTCGATGCGATGCGCGACACCGACACCACGGCAGAGGCCGCGGATGCGCGCGTGCGCTTGCTCGCCGCGTATGCAGCGGCGCTCGCGCATACGGCCGGATCGACGCAGGCGGTGCACGACGCGTGGTCGGAAGTGCACGCGCTCGGATTCGATGCGGCCGAGGCGGAGCTGCCGGCGCGCGAGGGCTGACGGCGGATGGGCGGGGTGCCTTCCGCGCTTCAGAACGTTTCAGCGCGGCGCAAGGACACGGGCACGCGGCACGCGTAGATTGCGAGCGTAAGGCGCGGCCATCGCGGCACGCTTGCGTGGCGATCCTGTGCGCGCGCCGAGATATCGCGACGCCATTCGCCAGGCGGGCGTCGCGACACGTGCGGCGCCTCCTGCGCCGCCGCGTGCCCGCCCAACCGGACGAACTGCCGCATGACACCTCCCGAATCCGACCTTTCCCGCCACGCGGCCGATCTCGGCCTGCTGTTCCTGCGCGTCACCGCCAGCGTGCTGCTGCTCGTGGTTCACGGCTTGCCCAAGGTCTTTCACTACACGTCGGAAGCCGCCGCGATCGAGGATCCGTTTCATCTCGGCCGCACGCTGTCGATCCTGTTTGCGATATTCGCGGAAGTGGTGTGCCCGGTCTTCATGATCGTCGGCGTATGGCCGCGGCTGGCCGCGCTGCCGGTGATGATCATCACGCTCGTCGCGCTGGTGTTCGTTCATCCGGACTGGTCGCTGCGCGATGCGCAGTTCGCGTGGATGCTGCTGATCCTGTTCGGCACGATCGCGATCGCCGGGGCCGGCCGCTATGCGTTGCCGGGCATGGTGCGCCGGCGCGAGTAGCGCGGCCGCGGGCACGCCCGCGCCCATCATCCCGCCGCAGCGGCGGCGAACCGACCGTCACGCTGCCGTCGCCATCGTTCCGTTCCGATATGCTGAATCTCTCCGACACGGCGCTCTACGGCGCGCCGATCGTGCTGGCCGATCTCGCCGCGTGGCGCCTGTTCGGGCGCGGCCGCGGCGCGACCCGGGCAGTGTGGCGCTGCGCGGCATTCGCCGCGCTGAGCGCCGTGCTGTTCGCGCACGGCGTGAGCCCGCTCGCCGTTCCCGCCTCGGCCGCCGGCCTCGACCGCGTCGCGCTCCAGGCCATCTGCATCGTGTGGTGGCTGCAATGCGCGATCGTCTTCAGCCTGCTGCTCGATCATCTGCTGCTGCCGCCCGCGTGGCGCAGCCAGCGGCTTTTTCACGACATCGCCGCGGGCGTCGTGTTCGGCGCGGCCGTGGTCGCCGCGCTGGGCTACGTGCTCGGCCTGCCGTTGAGCGGCGTCGTCGCGACGTCCGGCGCGGTGGCGGTGATCCTCGGCCTCGCGCTGCAGAACACGCTGAACGACGTATTCTCCGGGCTCGTGCTGAATACCACGCAGCCGTTTCGGCTGAACGACACCGTGTCGATCGGCGAAATCGAAGGGCGGATCGTCGAGAGCAACTGGCGGGCGACGAAGCTGATCGACAGCCTCGGCAACCTGGTCGTCGTGCCGAACAGCGCCGCGGCCCGCGCCACCATCGTGAACCTCAGCGAACCGTCCGGCCTGCACGGCGTGACGCTCACGCTCGACGTCGATCCCGCGGTGCGGCCGGCGATCGTGGTCGGCGCGCTCGAGCGCGCGGCGGCCAGTTCGCTCGACGTGCTCGCGCGCCCCGCGCCCATTGCCGTCGTGAAGGCATTCGGCACCAACGCAATCCGCTACGAGCTCCTCGGTTACGTCGACGCGCTGCAGAAGACGACGGCCGTGCGCAACGCGCTGTACGATCTCGCGCATCGGCATCTGGCCGCGGCAGGCATCGCGTGGCGGCCGCTCGCGAGCACCGCGCCGGCAGCGGCGGCGGACGGGCACGACGGGCACGGCCGGCACGACGTATCGCGCCGGCTGCTGCTGTTGCGTGCGGTGGACCTGTTCGCGCGCGTCGACGACGACGATCTCGCCGCGCTGGCCGATGCGCTGGTGTCGCGTTCGTTCGGCCAGGGCGACGTGATTTATGCATCGAATTCGGATACGCGCGTGCTGACGATCGTCGAATCCGGTGTCGCGGCCGTATTCGTGCCGGGCCCGGCGGGCGACGTCGAGGTGCGGCGGATGGCGCCCGGCGATGCGATCGGGCAATCGGTCGTGCTGGCCGGCACGCGCCTGCATGCGACCGTGCATGCAGTGACCGCGATGGCCGTCCTGCAGTTGCGCAGCGAGGATTTGTCGGCGCTGATCCGCAGGAAGCCGGAGCTCGGCAGACTGATGTGCGAATCGGTGACCGAGCACATCGCGACCGAGGAAAGGATGATGATCCCGCCGGTAGAGAAGGCGCACGCGTCATTCAGCCTGATCGCGTGGCTCGAGAAGGAAATGAAGCGCGTGCACGATTCGATCGTCTGACGCGGGCAGGGGCCTTCGCCGGCGCCGAACGCGTTCAGGCGATCTGCAAAAGGCGATCGACGAGGTCGGGGCGATCGAGTTGCTCGACCCACCACAGGAGTGCGCGGCCGGCCTCGTCGCTGCGCCACGCGAGATAGCAATGCGTGGTGTCGCGCATGCCGGTCACGCGGCAGGCGACGAGCTTGCCGTCGGCGATCGCGCGGGCGGCGATGCATTCCGGCAGCGTGCCCACCGCCAGCCCTTCGCATTGCGCATCGAGCTTGGCCGCGAGCGTCGGCACCGCGAGATAGGGCTGGCCCGCGTCGATCGCAACCGATTGCGGCGGCAACTCGCGCGACGTATCGCTGATCACCGCGCCGCGATACTGGACGACCGTCGCCATCGACAGCGGCTCGGGAAGTGCGGCGAGCGGGTGGGTCGGTGCAACGGCGAACACGTGTTTCAGCGCGCCGATCGGGTGCGCGATGATGTTCGGCAGTTCGGGCGGCGCGCCGGCGGCGCCGACGACGAGATCCGCGCGGCGCGAGATCAGCGCGTCCCACGCACCGCCGAGCACTTCGGTCGACAGCCGCAGCCGCGTGTCCATCTCGAGGGCATAGAACCGGTGCACGAACGGCCACATTGCATCGAACGGCAGGATCTCGTCGACACAGATGCGGACCTCGGTTTCCCAGCCTTCCTGCGCGCGCTGCGCCTTCATCTCCAGCTGTTCGGCCGCATGCAGGAGCCGCCGGCCTTCCTCGACGACGATGCGGCCCGCGTGCGTGAGCTTCGCGCGTCGTCCGCTGCGGTCGAACAGCATGACGCCGAGATCGCTCTCGAGTTTCTGTACCAGGTAGGTCAGGGCGGACGGCACGCGATGCAGCAGTTCCGCGGCTTCGGCGAACGTTCCGGTACGGTCGATCGCATCGAGGGCTTCGAGCGCTTCGAATGACAGCTTCATCGCGAGTTCCGGTAGGGGCGGCTGGCGCATCATACCAGCGCGTGCCGCGCGGGAGGCAGCGCGCGTCATCGTGGTTTGCTAGACTGATGCGCCCCGTCGTTCATTGCACGCCTCCATTCATGACTGCCCCCCAACCGGACAATGCTTCTTCCGATTTCATCCCGGCCGACGTGCGGCAGACCATCGTCGCGCAAGCGTTGCCGAAGGGGCAGGTCGGCATCGTCCGGCTGAAGACGCTGCGGCGCAACAGCGGGCTCACCGCGCCTTACGAGCTGGAGAATTCGGATCTCATCGTGCTGCAGTTGCGCCCGTTCGGCGAACAGGATCTGTGGCTCGACGGCCGCCGCGCGCCGTTCGTCCCGTACGGCGCGGGCACGGTCACGATTCACGATCTCGACCGCAACTGGGTGGCCGATCTGAAGGGCGCGTTCGACTGCCTGCATTTCCACATGCCGCGCCCGCTGCTCGAGGAAACGGTGGACGACATCGGCGGCCGGCAGCGGCCGCGGCTCTACCTGCCGCCGCACCTGAGCGCGCACGATCCGATCATCCATTCGCTCGGCCAGTCGCTGCTGCCCGCGCTCGCGCGGCCGGGCGAGGCATCGCAGATCTTCATCGATCACGTCGGGCTCGCGTTCCAGGCGCACGTGGCCCACCGTTATGGCGGCGTCAGCGAGCGACGGGAGAAGACGTACGGGAAACTCACGCCGTCGCAGGCGCGCCGTGCGAAGGAGCTCCTGCTCGAGCATCTCGACGGAAACCTCGGGCTGGCCGACGTGGCGAGCGCATGCGGCCTGTCTCGCGGCTATTTCGTGAAGGCGTTTCGTCAGACGACCGGGCTGCCGCCGCATCGCTGGCTCATCGTGCAGCGCGTCGAACGGGCTAAGGAGTGGATGCTCGATCCGAGCCTGCCGTTGAGCATGATCGCCGACGCGTGCGGCTTTGCCGATCAGAGCCACTTCTCGCGGACCTTCACGCGCCTGACCGGCGTCAGCCCTCGCCGCTGGCGCGCGGACAATACCTGATCGTCCTGATGCGGGGCCGGCTAGGCGAGGTTGGCCTCGTCATTCGGTATCGGAACGTGTGCATCCTGACCGGCTCGATTGGGCGGAGTGCGAGGCGGGCGCGGAAGCGGCGTGCGCAGGGTGCTTATGCGTAGAAGCCGATCAGCATCTCGAGATTGCGTTGCGCGTGCTGCTCGAGCGGCGCGAATTCCGCCGATCGAAACAACGGGGCCTGCGCGCGCAGATGTTCGAGCGCCTGCTTGCGGCCGGCGCGGAAGGCTGCCGACGGTGCATCGGGATCCTGCGCCCACTCGCGCGCGATTGCGCGGTCGTATTCGCGGAGTCGGTCGGGTGCCGCCGCGAGGATCGCGAGATCGGCGTCGAGGAAAATTTGCGCGGCGCGCTGCAATTCCGGATCGACGGCGAACCCGTCAGGCAGCCGGTGCGACTTCGTCGCCAGCACCAGGTCGCGGGCAACGGACACGTGCGATGCATGCGCGTGCAACCAGGCTGCGTCGCAATGCTCATGCGTGACCTGCGCGAGCCATTGCGCGCTGAGCGCTTCGTTGTCCGCGTACGCCGGCAGTGTCGTCGCGTAGACGATATCGTGCGCCCACACGGCGAGCTCGATGGCCGGCCACAGCGGGTCCGCACGATACGGCGCGAGGTGCGCGAACAGTTCCGCCAGATGCGCGAGCGTGTGATAGAAGCGCTGCGGCTCGCCGTACGCGCGCTCGACGAGCGGCCACACGGCCGTCGTGCCGAAGCACGCGTCGCAGTCGGCGCGCAGTATGCGCGCGATATCGGAATCGAGGGCGTTCATGGCGGCGATCGGCTCGGGCGGGCGATGCGCGAAGCATAGCAAACGTGGCCGCGAGCGGGCATGCCGCTTGCGCACGCGTACCGATCGCACCGTATCGGAGGTTGCCATGAAACGAATCCGGCCGCGCTGCCCGCTGCTCGCGATCTGCGCGTTCGGGGCGCTCGCGCTGCACGCAGACTTCGCGTCGGCGGCGCCCGACGTATCGATCAGCCGCGCGGATGACGGAACGACCGCGGCCGGGCAGCCGGTGAGCCGGTACACGCTGGCGAACAAGCGCGGCGTGACGCTGAAAGTCATCACGTATGGCGGCATCGTGACCGCACTGGAGGTGCCGGACCGGGCCGGCCACGTTGCCGACATCGTGCTCGGCTTCGATTCGCTGCACGACTACGAAGCGCACAACGGCAACATCCATTTCGGCGCACTGATCGGCCGGTATGCGAACCGCATTGCCGGCGGGCGCTTCCCGCTCGATGGCCGGACGTGGACGCTGCCGGTCAACGATGGGCCGAACACGCTGCATGGCGGCCCCGGCAGTTTCGACGCGAAGGTATGGACGGTTACCGGTACGCGCAGCGACGCGAGCGGTTCGAGCGTCACGCTGCGCTACGTGAGCCCAGACGGCGAGAACGGCTTTCCCGGCACGTTGACGACCGACGTGACCTACACGCTGACGCGTGACAACCTGATCCGGATCGACTATCGCGCGACGACCGACAAGGATACGGTCGTCAACCTCACCAACCACAGCTATTTCAATCTGGCGGGGCAGGCGGGCGGCAGCGTCGAGCGGCAACTGATCGAGATCGCCGCCTCGCGCTTCACGCCGACCGACGATACGTCGATTCCGACCGGTCAACTGGCGAGCGTGGCGGGTACGCCGATGGATCTGCGCCAGCTGACGCCGATCGGTGCGCATTTGCGCGACGCAGATCCGCAGCTCGTCATTGCGCATGGGTACGACCAGAACTGGGTGCTCGACCAGGGCGGCCAGCCGGCGCCGGCGTTTGCCGCGCGCGCCTATGACCCGGCGTCGGGGCGTTTTCTCGAGTTGTACACAACGCAGCCGGGGCTGCAGTTCTATACGGCCAACGGATTGAACGGCAGCGTCGCGGGCAAGGGCGGGACGGTCTATCGGCAAACCGATGCGTTCGCGCTGGAGGCCGAGCATTTTCCCGATTCGCCGAATCATCCGGCATTCCCGACGACGGTGCTCAAGCCCGGCGAGACGCTGCACGAAGTGACGGTGTGGCGGGTCGGGGCGCGATGAGCCCGGGTGCGGGCCGGATCGTCTCGGCTACACGTTGACCACGCCGCGCCCGAGTTCGATCACGCGCCCGCCGACGCCGATTTCACCGCTCGCATTGACCGACAACCGCAGCCGGCAGGGCCGGCCGATGGCGTCGCCCTGTTCGACCTGAAACGCAGCCGGCAGGTCGCGCTTCATCGCAAGCAGCCAACCGCCCAGGTTCGCGCAGGCCGACCCCGTGCCCGGATCTTCCGAGACGCTCCCTTGCTTCACGAAGAAGTAGCGCGACACCACCGTCCCCGGGCGCTCGGGATCGAACGCGAAGACGTAGGCGGTCTTGCGGCCGAGGCTGCTGGTCGGCCAGATATCGAGGCATGCACTGTCCGGCTGCGCGCGGCGCACGGCGGCGGGGTCCTTGAGCGCGACCAGCAACTGATCGGCGCCGGTGTCGATCCAGATCGGCGGGGCGAGCAGATCGTCTTCCGTCAGCCCCAGCAAGGTCGCCGTCCGGGCGTCGGACAATTCGCACGGCGCCGTCTTCGGCATGCCTGCGTGCGGCGCGGTGAACGTCCACACGTCGTCATGCGCGTTGACGTCGACCACGCCGGCCTTGAACTCGAGCGCGAGCGCGTCGCCCGCACCCTGCAGGTCGCGCACGACATGCGCGGTGCCGAGCGTCGGATGGCCGGCAAAGGCCATCTCATGGCCCGGCGTGAAGATGCGAACCCGCGCATGGGCGCGCTCCGACGGCAGCACGAAGGTCGTTTCGGACAGGTTGAACTGCACCGCGAGTGCCCGCATGGTCGCGTCGTCCATGCCGCGCGCATCTTCGAATACGCAAAGCGGGTTGCCACCGAAAGTCGATTCGGCGAATACGTTCAGCAGGCGGAAGGCAAAGGAAGGCATTTGAATCTCGTGTGGGTGCGGCAATCGACGGACCGAAGGGGCACGTTTGTCGACGGCTTGCGGCAGAGCGGCGGCGGCATGCCGTCGCGATGCATTGCGTCATTGTGCCCGCAAGATGCGATGAAGGGGCGGCATACGGGCTGTCCGCAATTCATGCATGATCGGGTTCTCCGGTTGGCCGACGGAGATCGGGTTTGATCGTTCAACTATCCGCAACGTGCAGGTTCAAGCGTGGAAGGGGAAGACATGGGATCTGACGAAAGCGCTTCGAATACCGGTGGCGCTCAGGTGAGTACCGGCTCGCCGCAGGCCGTTCTGGACGCGATCGTCCGTGGCGTGGAAAGCCACGGCATCCCTGCCGGCACCGATTGGCCGACCGCGAAGCAAACCCTCGCGGACAACGATGGCCAGTGGAAATTCTCGGCGGTGCTGGTCGCGATCGTCGCACGGCGCGAGCCGACGGTCCTGCTGACCAAACGCGCATCGGACCTCAGCGAATACTCGTCGCATGTGAGTTTCCCGGGCGGACGCCCGGCCGAGTCCGACCGCGATATCGGTACGACCGCCTTGCGCGAGGCGTTCGAGGAAATCCGCCTCGCACCCGATGCGGTCCATGTGGTCGGCAGCTTGCCGATCCACAAAACCAGAAAGCGCAATCACGCGATCTTTCCCGTGATCGGCATCGTGCCGGAAACGGCGATATGGGAGGCGGCGCCCGCGGAAGTCGCGGAGATCTTCGAGTTTCCGTTCGCCGTGCTGCTGAATCCGGACCTGCTGCGGCAATACACCGACGGCGAACGCATGGGCGCATGGTACTGGGCGGAGCAGGCGCAGGACATCTGGGGTGTGACGGCGCTCATCCTGAGGTCGCTCGCCGGTCTGGTACGCGACGCGATGCGTTGACGGCATGCGTGACGGTCGCATGCCGACGCACGTCAATGCGACGACACGAATTCCGCATCCTCGAAGGCTTCCGGAATCGCGAAGCTTTCGCGCATGCGCTGCGTTTCCTTCGCCGGCGTCAGGCCGAACAGGCGCTTGAATTCGCGGCTGAACTGCGACGGGCTCGCATAGCCGACCGCGTAGCCGGCCGCCTCCGCCGTCAGGTCCTCGCGCACCATCAGCAAGCGCGCCTGATGCAGCCGTGTCGACTTCAGGTACTGCATCGGCGACACCTGCGTGATCGCCTTGAAATGGCTGTGAAAGCTCGGCACGCTCATGCCGGCTGCGTCGGCCAGTTGCGGCACGTCGAGCGGCTGCGCGTAATCGGCGTGGATCACGCGCAGCGACCGGCCGATCCGGCCGAACTGCCCGCGCATCGCCAGCGCGCTGCGCATCGCGCTGCCCTGCGCGCCGGTGAGCACGCGGAAATACAGCTCGCGCAGCAGCGCCGGGCCGAGCACCGCGGCGTCGAGCGGCCGGTGCAACGCCTGGACGAAACGCAGCACCGACGCGTGCATCGTTTCATCCATCTGCGTCGACATCATGCTCCTGGGCGCCTGCACGGGCTCCGCCGTGCCGGCGCGGTCGATCTGCGCCGCGAGTTCGGCGGCCAGCGTGAAATCGAGGTGCAGGTACAGCGCGAGCAGCGGGCGCTCGGGCGTGGCGTCGGTCTCCATGCTGAACGGCACGGGTACGGACACGGCCAGATAGTGGTGCGCGTCGTACAGATAGCGCTCGCCGCCGAAGTAGCCGCGCTTCGATCCCTGGCACACGATCACGATGCCCGGGTCGTACAGCACCGGCGTGCGCGACAGCGTGCGGTTCGAACGCAGGATGCGCACGCTCGGCAGCGCCGTCACGTTGTAGCCTTCGTCGGGCGCCAGCGTGCGCAGCAGCGTCACCAGGCGCTTCCGGTCGCGCGGCGGCAGCGACGGGGATCGGGCGGGGATGGGATCGGCGCTCATAGTTTTGTGCAAGAAAATCAGCGGAATCAGGCTTATTCGACATAGCTCGTCAGACTAGTATGCACGTTCCAATCGACATTCGGGAGAAGCTCAAATGGCATCCGGCAAGCTCATGCTCATTACTGGCGTCAGCAGCGGCTTCGGCCGCGCGCTCGCGCAGGAGGCCCTCGCGGCGGGCTACACGGTCGTTGGCACCGTGCGAAGCGCGCAGGCGGCGCAGGATTTCGAAGCACTGTCCGCGCAGGCGTTCGCGCGGGTGCTCGACGTGACCGACTTCGATCGCATCGACGGTGTCGTCGCTGAAATCGAGGCGAACGTCGGGCCCGTCGACGTCCTGGTGAACAACGCCGGCTACGGGCACGAAGGGATCATGGAAGAATCGCCGCTCGCGGAGATGCGCCGGCAGTTCGACGTGAACGTGTTCGGCGCGGTCGCGATGATGAAGGCGGTCATCCCGACCATGCGCGAGCGGCGGCGTGGCCACATCCTCAACATCACGTCGATGGGCGGCCACATCACGATGCCGGGCATCACTTACTACTGCGGCAGCAAGTTCGCGATGGAAGGCATCACCGAAACCGTCGGCAAGGAGCTCGAACCATTCGGCATCGCGGTGACGGCCGTGGCGCCGGGTTCGTTCCGCACCGACTGGGCCGGCCGCTCGATGGCGCGCACGCCGCGCTCGATCGCCGACTACGACGCGCTGTTCGACCCGATCCGCCAGGCGCGCGAAGAGAGGAGCGGCAAGCAGCCGGGCGATCCCGCGAAGGCCGCGCGGGCGATGCTCGCGGCGATCGCGGCGGACCATCCGCCCGCGCACCTGCTGCTCGGCAGCGATGCGCTGCGGCTGGTACGCGGCAAGCTGGTGGCGCTGGACGCGGAAATTCGCGCGTGGGAGGCTGTGACGGTGTCGACGGACGGTTGACGTGCGGCGATGCACGATCGTTCGCCCGTAGCGGATTCGTCCACGTCGATGAAATTGCCGACGATCATTTGCATCCTGGCATCATCGTTTAACAAACCTGTTCGATAATGGCTGCCGGCCACTACGCCGAATTCAACCACCTTACAGGAGTCCATCGCGATGCCAACCGTCACAACGAAGGATCACGTCGAGATTTTCTACAAGGACTGGGGCCCGAAGGACGCGCAGCCCATCGTCTTCCATCATGGCTGGCCGTTGTCGTCGGACGACTGGGACGCGCAGATGCTCTTCTTCGTCCAGAAGGGCTATCGCGTGGTGGCGCACGACCGGCGCGGCCACGGTCGCTCGGCGCAGGTGTCGGACGGCCACGACATGGATCATTACGCGGCGGACGCGTTCGCGGTCGTCGAAGCGCTCGACCTGCGCAATGCGGTGCACATCGGCCACTCGACCGGCGGCGGCGAAGTGGCGCGCTACGTCGCGAAGCACGGCGAGCCGGCCGGCCGCGTCGCGAAGGCGGTGCTGGTCAGCGCGGTGCCGCCGCTGATGCTGAAAACCGAAGCGAACCCGGAAGGCTTGCCGATCGAGGTGTTCGACGGCTTCCGGAAAGCGCTCGCCGACAATCGCGCGCAGTTCTTCCTCGATGTGCCGAGCGGCCCGTTCTACGGGTTCAACCGCGAAGGTGCAACCGTGCATCAGGGTGTGATCCGCAACTGGTGGCGACAGGGGATGGAAGGCAGCGCCAAGGCGCATTACGAAGGCATCAAGGCATTTTCGGAAACGGACCAGACCGAAGACCTGAAGTCGATCTCCGTCCCGACGCTCGTGCTGCATGGCGAAGACGACCAGATCGTGCCGATCGCGGATGCCGCGCTGAAGTCGATCAAGCTGCTGAAGAACGGCACGCTGAAGACGTACCCGGGCTACTCGCACGGGATGCTGACGATCAACGCCGACGTCCTCAACGCCGACCTGCTGGCTTTCGTGCAGGCGTAACGGTGTGAGCGCAGGCCCGCTTCGGCGGCCTGCGCTGCCGTTGCGTGCCGGTGGCGCGCGGTAGCGCCCGTCACGCCGTCGGCGACGCGGCCGGGTCGCCGGCCGCAGCGGTCAGCCCGGACCGTTGAAGCGGATGCCCGGAAACGTCAGGCGCGGCATCCGGCGCTCCAGGAACGCGAGCAGGTCGCGCACCTGCGCGGCCTTGGCGGAGTCTTCCGGCCAGACGAGGTAGTACGCGTCCCCCGTATTGACGGCGGTCTTGAACGGCAGCACGAGCTGCTTCTCGTCGATGGCCGTCGCACACAGCGCGAGATCGCCGATCGAGAGGCCGTGGCCGGCAATCGCCGCCGCGATCCCCTGTTCGAGCATGTCGAACACCTGCCCGCGTGTGATGTCCACATCGAGATCATGGCCGCTGCCCTTGAGCCAGCGGCGCCAGTCGCGCCGGTCGGGCGACGGGTGGATCAGCTCGCACGCCGCCGGATTCGTGCGCGCGACCGTCGCGGTCGCCCGCGAGCACACCGGAATCAGCCATTCGTCGAACAGCTTCACGCACTGCGTGGCCTCGCCGAACTTGCCTGCACCGAGCAGGATCGCGCAATCGTAGGATTCGCTGAAGAAATCGACGGTATCGACGTCCATCCACACGCTCGCGATCTGCACCTCGAACGCGGGCCGGGTTTCGCGAAACGCGGCCAGCGCGTCGAGCAGCCAGCGCATCGTGAGCGTGGACGGCGCCTTGAGCCGCAGCACGTCGCGCTGCGACTGGAACAGCACGCAGGCTTCCTCGATCTGCCGGAAGCCGCGCCGCAGCCCCGACGCGAAGATGTGCGCCTCCGCCGTCACGGTCATTCTGGGGCCGTGACGGACGAACAGCTTTCGGCCGAAATACGCTTCGAGCGTCCTCACGTGCTTGCTCACCGCGCTTTGCGTGAGGCTCAGTTCCTCGGCAGCCAGCGTAAACGAGCCGGTGCGCGCGGCGCTTTCGAACGCGCGCAGCGCGTAGACAGGAGGGAGCGGTTTGGCCTTCACGGGTTTTGAATATGAATAAAACTCATGTCATCCGGCAGGATTTTCCGTTTTTCAACAGCTTGGCGGGTACGCAATACTTCAGAAAGCCGTGCGATCCGGTGCACTGAAGCACGATGATGCCACCGCGGCGGGCACGCGCGTCCATTCATCCAACAACTTTTTGTCATGGCACTTCATTACCCGCTGCTGTTCGCCTATCTCGCCGCGATCGTGCTGCTCATCGCGACGCCCGGCCCGGTCGTCATGCTCGTGATCGGCACCGTCGCGCGGCGCGGCTTCCGCCAGGGGATGCTGACCGCGGTCGGCGCGAATGCCGCGAGCCTCGTGATGATCGCGGGGGCGATGCTGATGGTGTTCGGCGTCGTGCTCGTCAGCGAGCGTCTGTTGACCGGGCTGCACGTGGCGGGTTGCGTGTTCATCATGGTGCTGGCCGTCCGGACGCTGCTCGGCGAATGGCGCGCCGGCCGGACGCGCGACGGCAACGACGTGCGGGAAGGCGAACCGGCATCGCAGGCGCGCGGCTTGCCGGGCGTCGTGCGCGGCTTTCTCGTCGGCATCGCGAATCCGAAGGACCTGCTGTTCTTCGTCGCGTTCTTTCCGCAGTTCGTCGGCATCACGCCGGATTCGCGCGTGAGCCTGGCGATCCTGGCCGCACTGTGGATCGCGGTCGATTTCGCGATCCTGACCAGCTACATGGCCGCGATCAACCATCCGCTGATTCATCGCAGGCAGCGATGGATCACGGCTTCGTCGGCAGGCGCGCTGCTCGTGATTGCGCTCGCCGGGCTCGGCAGCACGATCGCGGGCGTCGCGTAAGCGATCCCGATTGACAGCGGCAGTCGTATCAGCCGTTGCGCAAGAACACGACGTAGCCGCGGAACCACGGGTTCGTCGCGAGGTACGGCGGCGCGTCCCATTCGCCGCCCTGGATGATGCCGATGCGAAACGGCAACTGCAGCCGTGCGACGCGCGGCAGGTAGTCCGCATAGTCGGGGATCGTGCGGCGGCCCTGGTAGGTCTGCACGACCACTTCGTCGACGATCCCCCTCAGCTGGTTGACCTGGTCGGTATCGATGCGGCTGCTCCAGTCGAGCAGCCCGGTGATGCTGAGCCGATAGTCGGCGGGCAGCGTGTCGCGCAGCGACCGCAGGAATTCGAGGTAATCCTGCAGGTGGCGCGTGCGCGCATCGAAGTCGATCTGGATGCCGGTGATCGTGCGGCCCGACGCGCGCCAGCGCATGAGCTGCGCGAGCATGATCTGCGTGACGCGCGGCGTCCAGCGCAGCGTATGCGCGCGATAGACGAGCCACACGCGCGCCTGCGGCGCGGGCGGCAGCGCCACGCCCTGCGCGATCACGCGGACCTCCGACTCGTCCCGCGGCGACGCCTCGATCTGCCCTTGCAGCACGTAGACGCTGCGTGCGCCGTGCACGACCGCCTGCGGCTTCACGCCTGCCCACAGCCAGAACGCGTCGTACCGCGCGGCGTCGACGGTGCCGGCCAGTGCGATGCGTCCGGCCAGCAGCAGTGCGATGCACGCCAGGCATGCGATGCGCTTCACGCGGCGCTTACCAGTAGTAGCGGAGCTTCTGCGCCCACGGCGTGCCCGCGTAGCTGGCCTTCAGCGTATCGAACCAGCGCTTGCGCACGTTCTTCGGCACGTCCTTGCCACCGCATTCGTTGGAGCCGCCCGGTGCATAGCACTTGATCGCACGGTAGTACGCGTAGGCGCGGTCGTTCGGGTTCGCCTGCGAATCGGCCAT
Organism: Burkholderia sp. SRS-25; assembly: GCF_004343765.1. NCBI lineage: Bacteria > Pseudomonadati > Pseudomonadota > Betaproteobacteria > Burkholderiales > Burkholderiaceae > Burkholderia > Burkholderia sp. SRS-25. The sequence continues at coordinate 324,018 of NZ_PTXM01000004.1, read as the reverse complement.
CACCGTCACGTAGCTCGACATCCGCTCGTACGGCTTGCCGTCGAACTGCGACGGCCCGGCACCGAGCGTCGGCGGGATGCGCGCGGCGGCCGTCGTCGACGCATTGCGTGTCCACAGCGGCACCGGATCGCTTTCGAGGCCGGACGCGGGCGGATGCAGGCGCACGAAATCGGCGAGACAGTTCAGCCCTTTCGGATCGGCGGGATTCTGCTGGAGCGCCGTGGCGATGTCGTTCGCGGACGGGCACGTATAGCCGTCTTCGTTCCTGGCGCCGGCCGCGATGAACGGCTTCAGCGGATCGGCCGGCTTGCCGGGCACCAGCGCGGCATCGGCGATGAACTCGGCATAGTGCGAGCGGGTGAGCTCCTTGTACAGCAGCGTGTACAGCGCGGTGTCGCGCAGCGCGCCGCCGGTCGCCTGGTTTTGAGCCTGCGCGCGCAGCAGGTCCGCATTGGCCGAGCGTTGCAGCAGCACGGCGCGGATCGCGGCGTTCTGCACGGGCGAATCGTCGGCGAACGCGTCGTTGACGAGCCCGGCCTGCTCCAGGTTGATCGCGAGCGCGAGTTCCAGCGCCTCGCGCTGGAAGCGGAATTTCGCGAGCGGGATCAGGTCGCGCCACAGTTGGCGCGCCTTGTCGGACTGGCCGCTATCTTCCAGCGCGAACCCGCGCAGCGCCTGCTGGCTCAGGCCGAAGTAGTCGAGCGGCTCCGCGGGCGTCTGCGGCAGCAATGCGAGCGCGGCGTCCGGCTTGTGCCCGATCTGGACGTACCAGGTCGCGAGCAGGTAGTCGTACAGCGCGGGCGCGTTCGCGAACCGCGGCTTCTGCGCCTGCAGGTCGTCCAGCGTCAGCGGCTTGGCGCGGCTCGAGTCGCTGTTTTCCGACGTGCGCATGCGCAGCAAGTCGACGGTCGCGAGCACGGTCGGCGACTGGATCTGGCTCGCGTCGAATTCCGACCCGAACAGCAGCTTGCTGTCGAGTTCGTTCGCCAGCTGGATCAGCGGCACGTTCGACGTCGCCGGCGACCAGCGCGCGAGCGCGTGGCCGTACAGGTCGGCCTGCTGCGTGACGTTCCCGCCGAGCCACGCGACACGCCGCAGCAGCCCGTTTGCGGAGGTCGCGTAGCGCCCCTGCGGGTACACCTTCAGGTAAGTGCGAAACACCGTATTCGCGGCGTCGAGCGACACCTTCGTCACGCGGCCGCGCGTCGGCGTGGGGCTGTCGTTGTCGAACACGGTGGCCTGAGCGGCGTTCAGCTGCGCGCGCCCGGCCATATAGAGCCCGGTTTCCTTCAGCCACGGGTTCGCGCTGTGCGACGCGCTCGCGAAGGCCCGGGTCGCGGTGAGGAAGTCGGCGCGGTAGAACGCGTTCGTGCCGTCGAGGTACGCGGCGAACTGCTGGCCGAGCGGCGACTTGACGGGCGGTCTGGCCCATGCGGCACTCGCGCCGCCGGCAGCGCAGGTCTTCTGCGCGATGTCGGCGCGCGCCGCGCGCAGGCGCGTGGCTTCATCGGCGGGGAGGCTGCCGGCACTGCCGAGCGCGTCGTTGAATGCGTCGGCGCCCGAAGCCATGCTGCGGCAGATGCTGCCTTCGCCGTCGGCGTACTGGTTCGACGGTGTTCCGGTATCCGCTGCGCCGCCGGTCTTGTCGGGCTCCTTCTGCCCGATATAGATCCATCCGGAGAAGTCCATCGGGAACGGCACGATGATCTGGTTGATCCGGTCTTTCGCCGGGATCGTCTTCGGGTCCGGAAACGCCTGCGCGACCTTGGTGCTGTCGACCATCATCAGCATCGCGTTGATGCGTGTGTCGTTGGCCGGGCTCAGCATCGGCACGTTGGCGCAGGAGTAGGTGGTCTGCCGGAGCGTGGTCGGCGCATAGCAGCCGTCGTCGCCACTGGCGTGGGCCGCCGGAATGCAGAACAGGCTGGCCGCCAGCGCGGCGAACAGGTTTCGGTGCAGCAATGGGCTTTTGGGCATTTTTTTCTTGTGCCGGGTAGGGGGCCGCAGCGGCCGGGTCTCTCAGGTGAGGCGTTTCGCCCCGGCGCGTATCGTACCGCAACGGTTGCACGAATTTCACCGGTGCGCGCGGCGGCCCGGTGCATCGGCAACCAGTGCGCGCCGGACGGCTAGTCGTGTCGATCGCCGGTCCGATCCGGCTCCCGCGTCACGCGTACGCGCTGCTCGCCACACCGCCTTCATCGACATCGTCGATCGCGGCCCGCAAGTCGTCGATCGCCACCATCAGCTCGCGGACCTGCCGCAACGACGGGTACTGGTGCAGCACGGCATGCCATTGCGGCAGCGTCAGCAGCGCGTGCCAGACGACACCCAGGCCGCCCGGGTCGGCATTCGGCCGCTGCACGAGCGCGCTCGCGTATTCGAGGCTCGCCTGCGCCGACAGCAGCTGCATCCGGCTCGCGGCGCCCAGCAGGCGTGGCGTTGCATCCGCGGACGCATCGCAGCAATAGAGCACTTCGCGTGGCAGCGTCGCTTCGTCGGTCGTCAGCGCGCGCAGCGACGCACCCTGCACGCGCACCGTGCCCTGGTGCGTCTCGAACGAATAGATCGTGTCCGGGTCGGCCTGCGCGAGCAGGTTCAGGCCGCGCAGCAGCCGCGGCAGGTCGGTCGTGGCGGCGTCCGCGGACGCTTTCGCTTCGACGAGGAAGCGCACGTTCCACACGGGCGCCGGATCATCGCCGCGCGTGCGTTCGATCAGGATCGCGTCCCATTCGGTTTTCGCGCGATCGTGGCGGCCCGGAATCGATGACGGCACGCGCATCGACGTCACCACGCGGTACGTGCGGCGTGCGTCGACGGCGTCGAGCCGGCGTGCCAGCGCGTCGAGCGCCTGTGCGGCCAACGCTTCGACGGCTGCGCCGCGCTGCTGCGACGCGACGCCCTGCGCGACGGCGACGGTGCTGCCTTCGAGCGGGCCCTGGCGCACCCAGAGCGCCCGGTAGCGACGCACGTGCTCGTCCGATGCCAGTGCGTCGATGCGCAGCATGCGTTCGAGCGCGGGGCTGTCTTTCAGCTTGACGATGTCCTGCTCGAACGCGGCGTCGGACGCCATGTCGGGCAGCGCGAGCAGCTGCCGCAGCGTGTCGTGCAGGTCGGCCCACGACGCGGCGGTGGCGGCCGCATGCAGCCGCGCGAGCCCGTCGCGTTGCCATGGGCGGGCGCTGCGCTCGAGCTTGGCCGGGTGCGCGATTGCGTTGACGGCCGAGTGCAGCGCGCGACGGTCCTGCTCGGCGTGCGCGGACAACGACGCGTATTCGCGCACGCTCGGCGCATCGTGCCGCAGCACCGCGGCCTGAAAGGCGGGATCGCCGGCGTGCGTGTCCATTGCATCGCGGATCATCTGCGCGAGGGCGTCGACGAAGCGCTGCCGCAGTATCGCGTCGGGCGTCTGTCCGTCGCTTCGCATCCGGCGCGCTTCCTCGATCACGATCGCGAGCGTGGCGGCCGGGTTCGCGGCGTCGGCCGGCGACGACGCGCTGTCGAGCGGCGGCAGCCGGTAGCGGCGCGCGACGATGCGCAGGGTCTCGTCGAGCAGGGCGGGAAGCGGTGTCAGCGACATGGTCGGTATCGGCTTGAAGGCGATGCGCGTGCCCGGGGTTGGGGTGTGGCGGGCTTGATGATGTGCAACGTTATCACGCCGGGACGGGCGGCACGACGGCGCAGGCATGCCTGCGCGTGCCGATCGGCATCGGCATCAGCATGGCGCTGCTCGGCGAATCGCTATCGGCATCGGCGTGGGTGGGACTCGGATGCGCCGTCGCGGGCGTGGCTGCGATGACGCTGCCGTCACGGCAGCGCGGGCAGCCACGCACCTGACAACGGTCACAAAACACGCCACGCGTCGATCTTCATCGTCACGCTGCGATCAGCGATCAGCGCAGCCGCTCCCGCGCACCACACGCATCATGCCGTCAACGTCACCGACAGGCTGCCGAGTTCGCCGAAGCGCACCGTCAGCGCATCGCCGAGCGGCACGTCGATCGCGCCCGCGTACGAACCGGTCGTCACGATCTGCCCGGCGTGCACGGCGTCGCCGCGTGAGGCGAGGAAATTGACGAGCCATACCAGCGGCTTCAGCGGATCGCCGTCCGGATGGCGGCCGTCGATCGCGCGGTTCAGCGCGCCTTCGAACGACAGCGCCAGTGTCTCGAGCGGCACGTTCAGCCCGTCGGGCACGACCGGGCCGACGCACAGCCCCTGGTTGAATTGCCCGTCGGCCAGCAGCTCGAACTTCGATGCGCGCGTGGGCTCCGCATAGCGGCAACCGAGCACTTCGAGCACGATGCGAACTTCGCGGATCGCATCGCGCACGTCCTGTTCGTCGTAAGGCTGTTCGCGCGCAGGCAGGTCGCGATCGAGCACGAATGCGATTTCCGGTTCGATCCGCACGATCGGGCCGCCGACGACGCGGTACGGCGCGTCGGCCTCGCGAATCGTCGACGCGAAGATCGGCGCGAGGATCACGCGGTCGGGCGGCGGCAGCGCGCATTTCCAGCCGCCGACGGGTTCGCCGAGCAGGTCGGCCACGCGCTGCTGGATCGCGAGGGCGGTCTCGACGTTCTCGGGGCGCAGCGCATCGGGCAGCAGCGGGCCGGGCGAGCCGGCATGGCGGGCGGCGACGAGATGCTGGGCGGCGCCGTCCACGCGTTCGGTAGTCGTTGTCATGTCGGTTGAGCGAGTTGAAAGTGGGCCGGCAAATAAGGGCCGGACGAAAGTCGCACATTCGATGATAGCGCTTTCGGCACGATGACCGCTCGATCCCGCTGCTTCGGCTTCCGTGTCGGGCAGGTTGGCGACCTTGCCGCAGGCGAGCGGTATCGGCATCACGTCGCGACGCTTTGCCGCACGGGCGGCGTCGAGGCGACCTTGATCGCCATCAACAATCGAACCTGCCATCCGCCGATGATGGTGACAAGGCCGCGCGACCAGACGCGCGGCATCTCACCCCAGCGAGGTTCGCATGTACAAGAAGATCATGGTGGCCGTCGACGGCAGCGCGTCATCGAAGCAGGCGCTTGCCGAGGCAGTGAAGGTCGGGCTGGCAAGCGACGCACACGTCAGCGTCGTATATGTGGTGGACAAGTCGGTGCTGTTCACTTATGCGGGCCGTTTCGATCCGCACGCACTGATCGAGGAGATGCGTGACGACGGGCGCAAGGTGCTGCGCGAAGCCGAGCAACTTCTCGTGCGGGCCGGTGCGAAGGGCGAGGCCGAACTCGTCGAGACCGAAAGCATCGGCGAGGACATCGCGGAGCGCCTGCAGCGCTACGTGAAGGAAGGCGGGATCGATCTCGCGGTGGTCGGCACGCACGGGCGGCGCGGGATCCGGCGCGTGCTGCTCGGCAGCGTCGCGGAGCGCTTCGTGCGTGGCTCGAAGTGCCCGGTGCTGCTGATTCGCGGCGACGATCGCGACGTAGCGGCTACCGCCGCGGCTGCTTGACGCGGCGCGCGCGATGATTCGCCGCCAGTCCCGGATCGTCGTCGCGGCGATCGCGGTGTTCGTGTCGCTCGCGGGGATGATGGCCGTCGTGTCGGGTCTGCTGTTCGACAATGCGATGGCGCTGCGCGGCGGCGGAATCGCGCTGATCGTCGGCGTGGCCGGCTTCGTCGTGATGCTCAATCCGGGCGTGAAAGGCGAGGAGTGACGGCGGCGAGCCTGGCCGGCCTCGTCCCGTGACGGCGCCGGACGAGGCCGGCAGCCGCTCTCCACCTGTACGACGGCGGATGCTGCAGCGCCATCCGTCCGCTTGCCTGCCCGCTCGAGTCTGTCGTTACTCGCCTGCGATACGCGGCGCCTTCGCGTCATCCTGCCCGAGCGGTATCGCCAGGCGCTTCAACGTTTCTTCCAGGTCCGGGTTTTCCGGCTGAACCTTCCGCGCCTGCGCGAACGCATCGCGCGCGTCATGCTCGCGGCCCAGTTTCCACAGCACCTCACCCTTGTGCGTCAGCCCGGTCGCATGGGCTCCGCGTGCGTCCTTGTCCGTGTCGCCGTCCTTCGCGAAGATCGCGATCGACCGGTCGAACCACGCCAGCGCGTCGTCGTTGCGGCCGAGGCGATACAGCGCCCAGCCCTTGCTGTCGAGCGCGTAGGGGTCGTTCGGCGATTGTTCCAGATGCGCATCGATCATCGCCATCGCACGATCGATCTTCAGGCCGGCGTTCGCCAGGTCGTAGCCGACGCTGTTCAGCACGTCGCCCGAGAAATGACCCATGTCGAGCGCGGTGTCGATGCGGCCTTCGTCCCGTTCGGCAATCGCCAGCGCGACCATCTTGGCCGCGATCTGCTGCCGGAGTGCGGGGCCGAGATGCTCGCCGTTGGCGACCAGGCTGCCGAGGTACTGCGTGTAGAGATCGGGCGCACCTGGGGCGTGCGCATGGTTGGCGATGTCCGTGCCCGGCCCCGCACACCAGTCGGTGTCCGCGGGCGCGCGCAATCTTGTGCGGCGCAACCTGAGCTTGCGGTCCACGTTCGACTGCACGAAGACGGTATATCCGTTGGGATCGATGCGCCCGCAGACCAGGTATTCACCGATCACGTCGAGGACGTAGGGGAATGAGCCGTAGGGCCGCCCCGTATCGTCGTCGATCACGCGAAACGTCCCGCCGCTGTCGCCTTCGCCGACGACCGGTTCGAGCGCCCACTCGCTCTCGGGATGACGTGAGGGCAGACGGATTCGCACGGTGCGTCCGGCGGCATCGGTCGTGCCGAACACGACGCTTTCGCCGCCTTCCCGATGCGGAGGCAGCCCCGCGATCACCTGCCCGGGCAGCAGCAGCCGGTACCGCGCATTGGGCAGCGGCCTGTGCGTGACCGGGTCGCGCAGCACGAACCGATGCACGTAGCCCCCTTGGCCGAACGACGCGGTCGGCGGGATATAGGTGCGCGCGTGGGCAGCGGGCAGGACGGCGCAGCTCAAGGCCGCGGCCACGAGCGCGGCGAGAAGTCGGGATGTCATGAAATGGTCGTTCTTGTCGGAATCGGTTTTATTGTTCGACGGCCGGAATTGGACATGCACTGAACCTGTCGTGCCACCTTCGACCAGCAACGGGCCGCGGCGTGCGAACTCCGTTGCGGCGAGCCGGGGCGCTCAGTGCAATTCCATGTGGCACCCGCGCGCCACAACCGATGCGGGGAAGCGGCGGGCGGATGACGCACGAATGCGGCCCGCAGCATAGCAGGTGCGTACGGGGCGCCCGCCCCTTGGGGTTTTGTCGAAGCGCGCCGATCACGATATCGTGATTTGTATCAAGTCATGATATGTCGATCCACATGACAATCGGCTCGACCACGGTGAGACAGGTGTAAGGATCGCCCTCCGATCGACCTTTACTTCTGTTGTTTCACCTTCTTAAATAATCAGGGTCTGCCAAAAGACCAGAAAAACGAGATCCCCATGAGCCATTTCCTGGACAGATTGCGTTATTTCTCCACCACGCGGCCACGCTTTTCCGACGGACACGGCGCCGTCACGGACGAGGACCGAAAATGGGAAGACGGTTACCGGAAGCGCTGGCAGCACGACAAGATCGTCCGGTCGACCCATGGCGTGAACTGCACGGGCTCGTGCTCGTGGAAGGTCTACGTGAAAGGCGGGATCGTCACCTGGGAAACCCAGCAGACCGACTATCCGCGCACGCGACCCGACATGCCGAACCACGAGCCGCGCGGCTGCTCGCGTGGTGCGTCGTACTCCTGGTACCTGTATAGCGCGAACCGCCTCAAGCATCCGATGGTGCGCAGCGCGCTCGTGAAGCTGTGGCGCGAACGCCGCCGCACGCTCGGCCCGGTCGAAGCGTGGCGCTCGATCGTCGAAGACGACGCGGCACGCTGTTCGTACCAGAGCCGGCGCGGGCTCGGCGGCTTCGTGCGCGCGAGCTGGGACGAGGTCAACGAGATCGTCGCGGCGGCCAACGTGCATACCGTCGAGCGGCACGGCCCCGATCGCGTGGTCGGCTTCTCGCCGATTCCGGCGATGTCGATGGTGTCGTACGCGGCAGGGTCCCGCTACCTGTCGCTGATCGGCGGCGTGTGCCTGAGCTTCTACGACTGGTATTGCGACCTGCCGCCCGCGTCGCCGCAGACCTGGGGCGAGCAGACCGACGTGCCGGAATCGGCCGACTGGTACAACTCGACGTTCATCATGATGTGGGGCTCCAATGTCCCTCAGACGCGCACGCCGGACGCGCACTTCCTCGTCGAGGCGCGCTATCGCGGCACCAAGGTCGTGTCGGTGTTCCCCGATTACTCGGAAGGCGCGAAATTCGGCGACCTGTGGCTGCATCCGAAGCAGGGCACCGACGCGGCGCTCGCGCTCGCGATGGGGCATGTGATCCTGAAGGAGTTCCATCTGGCGGGGAAGAGCGACTACTTCGCCGACTACTGCAAGCGCTACACCGACATGCCATGCCTCGTGCGCCTCGTGCCGCACGGCGACGGCTACGTGCCCGAGCGCCTCGTGCGCGCATCCGACTTCGACGATGCGCTCGACGAGGCCGCGCATCCGGACTGGAAGACCGTGATGATCGACGATGCGACCGGCGAGTTCGTCGTGCCGGTCGGCTCGGTGGGGTTCCGCTGGGGGCAGCAGGATGCAGCCGACAAGGGCAAGTGGAACCTGCGCAGCGAGACGTCGAAGGGTGCGGCACTCGCGCCGAGGCTGTCGTGCACGGTCGCGCACGACGAAGTCGTCGACGTGCTGTTCCCGTATTTCGGCAACCAGCCGCGCGCGCATTTCAACTCGACGCAGCATACGTCCGAACTGTCGCGCCGGATCGGTGTGCGGCGCATCGCGACGCGCCACGGCGAGATGCGGGTCGCGACCGTCTACGACCTGTTCGTCGCGAACTACGGGCTCGACCAGGGCCTCGGCGGCCGCGACGTGGCCGCGAGGTACGACGACGACCTGCCTTACACGCCGGCCTGGCAGGAAGCGATCACCGGCGTGAAGCGCGCGGACGTGATCTCGGTCGCGCGGCAGTTCGCGGAAAACGCGCACAAGACGCAGGGCAAGTCGATGGTGATCATCGGCGCCGGGATCAACCACTGGTTCCACATGGACATGTCGTACCGCGCGATCATGAACATGCTGATCATGTGCGGCTGCGTCGGCAAGCCGGGCGGCGGCTGGTCGCACTACGTGGGCCAGGAGAAGCTGCGGCCGCAGACGGGCTGGACGGCGCTGTCGGGCGCGCTCGACTGGAACCGCCCGCCGCGCCAGATGAATTCGACGTCGTTCTTCTACGCCCACACCGACCAGTGGCGCTACGACCCGATGGACCCGGCCACGCTGCTGTCGCCGCTCGCGGACAAGTCGCGGTTCCACGGCGCGCCGATCGACTACAACGTGCGCGCGGAACGGATGGGCTGGCTGCCGTCCGCGCCGCAGCTCGCGGTGAACCCGCTGAAGGTCGGCGCGGCGCTCGGCGATCCCGCGCATGCCGGCGCGGAGATCGCGCAGCAGCTGAAGGCGGGCACGCTGAAGATGGCGAGCGAGGATCCGGACGCGCCGGAGAACTTCCCGCGCAACCTGTTCGTGTGGCGCTCGAACCTGCTCGGCTCGTCGGGCAAGGGCCACGAGTATTTCCTGAAGCATCTGCTCGGCACCACCCACGGCGTGCAGGGCGAGGATCTCGGCGCGTCGGGCGGCACGCGTCCCGAGGAAGTGGCGTGGCATGACGACGCGCCGCGCGGCAAGCTCGACCTGCTCGTGACGCTCGACTTCCGGATGTCGACGACCTGCATGTACTCGGACGTCGTGCTGCCGACCGCGACGTGGTACGAGAAAGACGACATGAACACGTCCGACATGCACCCGTTCATTCATCCGCTGTCGGCGGCCGTCGATCCCGCGTGGGAATCGAAGAGCGACTGGGAGATCTTCAAGGGGATCGCGAAGCGCTTCTCGGCGCTGTGCGACGGGCATCTGGGCGTCGAGCGCGATGTCGTGCTCGCGCCGATCGCGCACGACACACCGGGCGAGCTCGCGCAGCCGTTCGACGTGCAGGACTGGAAGCGCGGCGAATGCGAGCCGGTGCCGGGCCGCACGATGCCGAACGTGAGTGTCGTCGAGCGCGACTATCCGAACACCTACGCGCGCTTCACGTCGCTCGGGCCGCTGATGGACAAGCTCGGCAACGGCGGCAAGGGCATCGGCTGGGACACGAAGGACGAGGTGAAGCTGCTCGGCGAGCTCAACTACAAGGTGGCCGACGGCGCGGCGCACGGGCGCCCGCGCATCGACACGGCGCTCGACGCGGCCGAGGTGATCCTCGCGCTCGCGCCCGAGACCAACGGCGAAGTGGCGGTGAAGGCGTGGCGCGCGCTGTCCGGTATCACGGGCATCGACCACACGCACCTGGCCGCCGCGCGCGCGGACGAGAAGATCCGTTTCCGCGACATCCAGGCGCAGCCGCGCAAGATCATCTCGTCGCCGACGTGGAGCGGGATCGAATCCGAGCACGTGTCGTACAACGCCGGCTACGTGAACGTGCACGAGCTGGTGCCGTGGCGCACGATGACCGGCCGCCAGCAGCTCTACCAGGACCATGCGTGGATGCGCGCGTTCGGCGAATCGCTGTGCGCGTACAAGCCGCCGATCGATACGGGCAGCTACGAACACATGGTCGGCAAGCGCTCGAACGGCAATCCGGAGCGCGTGCTGAACTTCCTGACGCCGCACCAGAAGTGGGGGATCCACAGCACGTACACGGACAACCTGCTGATGCTGACGCTGTCGCGCGGCGGCCCGATCGTGTGGATGTCGGAGGACGACGCGAAGGCGATCGGCGCGGTCGATAACGACTGGATCGAGTGCTACAACTCGAACGGCGCATTGTGCGCGCGGGCCGTGGTCAGCCAGCGGATTCCGTCCGGGATGGTGATGATGTACCACGCGCAGGAGAAGATCGTGAACACGCCGGGCTCCGAGATCACCGGCACGCGCGGCGGCATCCACAACTCGGTCACGCGCATCGCGCTGAAGCCGACGCACATGATCGGCGGGTATGCGCAGCTGTCGTACGGCTTCAACTACTACGGCACGGTCGGCTCGAATCGCGACGAGTTCCTGATCGTGCGCAGGATGAACAAGATCGACTGGCTCGATGGCGAAGAGACCGCGGTCGACCCCACAACGCAAGTCCGGTCAGGAGAAACGTCATGAAGGTACGCGCACAGATCGCGATGGTGCTGAACCTCGACAAGTGCATCGGCTGCCATACCTGCTCGGTGACCTGCAAGAACGTGTGGACGAGCCGCGAGGGGATGGAATACGCGTGGTTCAACAACGTCGAGACGAAGCCGGGCATCGGCTATCCGAAGGAGTGGGAGAACCAGGACCGCTGGCGCGGCGGCTGGAAGCGGCGCGCGGACGGCAGGATCGAGCCGCGTCTCGGCAGCAAGTGGCGGCTGCTCGCGCAGATTTTCGCGAATCCGCACCTGCCCGAGATCGACGACTACTACGAGCCGTTCACGTTCGACTATGCGCACCTGCAAGAAGCCGGCAATACGCGCGCGATGCCGGTTGCGCGGCCGCGTTCGGTGATCAGCGGCCAGCGGCTCGAGAAGATCGAGTGGGGGCCGAACTGGGAGGAAATCCTCGGCGGCGAATTCGAGAAGCGCGCGAAGGACACCAACTTCGAAGGGGTGCAGAAGGACATCTACGGGCAGTTCGAGAACACCTTCATGATGTACCTGCCGCGCCTGTGCGAGCACTGCCTGAACCCGGCGTGCGTCGCGTCGTGCCCGTCGGGCTCGATCTACAAGCGCGAGGAAGACGGCATCGTGCTGATCGACCAGGACAAGTGCCGCGGCTGGCGCATGTGCGTGTCGGGTTGCCCGTACAAGAAGATCTACTACAACTGGCAGAGCGGCAAGGCCGAGAAGTGCATCTTCTGCTATCCGCGCATCGAGGCCGGCCAGCCGACCGTGTGCTCGGAAACCTGCGTCGGGCGCATCCGCTATCTCGGCGTGCTGCTGTACGACGCCGACCGGATCAGCGAGGCGGCCAGCGCCGAGAACGAGAAGGACCTGTACGAAGCGCAACTGTCGCTGTTCCTCGACCCGGACGACCCGGCCGTGATCGCGCAGGCCGAACGCGACGGCGTGCCGGCCGCATGGATCGACGCGGCGCGCCGTTCGCCGACCTACAAGATGGCGATCGACTGGAAGATCGCGTTCCCGCTGCATCCGGAATACCGCACGCTGCCGATGGTGTGGTACGTGCCGCCGCTGTCGCCGATCAACGCGGCCGCGAACAGCGGCGTGCTCGGGATGAACGGCTACCTGCCGGACGTCGAATCGCTGCGCATTCCGCTGCGCTACCTCGCGAACCTGCTGACGGCCGGCGACGAGGCGCCCGTGAAGCTCGCGCTCGAACGGCTGCTCGCGATGCGCGCGTTCATGCGCGCGCGCCACGTGGACGGCATCGATGCGCGCGGCGTGCTCGACCAGGTCGGGCTGTCGCTCGCGCAGGTCGACGAGATGTACCGCTATCTCGCGATCGCGAACTACGAGGATCGCTTCGTGATCCCGACGACGCATCGCGAGTATGCCGAGAACGCATACGACCTGCGTGCATCGTGCGGCTTCTCGTTCGGCAACGGCTGCTCGGACGGCCGTTCCGAGGCGAGCCTGTTCAGCCCCAGGAAGGGCGGCAAGACGATTCCGATCCACGAGGCTTCCCGATGATGAGCGCCGCACCCGATCCGACCTATGCGGCGCTTGCGGCGCTGCTCGACTATCCCGACGAGGGGCTCGTCGCCGCGCTCGACTCGATCGACGCGCACCTGCGCGACCACGCGCGCCTGCCGGGAACGGTGCGCGCGGGCCTCGACCGGTTCCTTGCCTACGTGCGCGAACGTGACCTGCTGACGCTGCAGGAGAACTACGTCGGGCTGTTCGACCGTGGCCGCGCGACGTCGCTGTACCTGTTCGAGCACGTGCACGGCGAATCGCGCGATCGCGGGCAGGCGATGGTCGACCTGCTGCAGATGTACGAGCGGCACGGGCTGTTCCTGAACGGGGGCGAGCTGCCCGACTACCTGCCGGTGTTCCTCGAATACCTGTCGCGGCTGCCGGCGCCCGACGCGCGCGAGCTGCTCGCGGAAACCGGCGAGATCCTGCGCGCGCTGGCCGGCCAGCTTGCGCAGCGCGGCAGCCATTACGGCTTCGTCGTCGGTGCGCTGCTGCCGATGGCCGGCCTCGCACCGGCCGACGCGCCGGACACGAGTGCCGCGGGTGTGGCGGACGACGTAGCCGCAGAGCGGCCGAGCGCCGCCGACTACCGCGCGCTCGACGCGTCGTATGCGGACGAGGCCGTGCGCTTCGTCGGTGCGGCCACGCCGGCGGAGGAGCCGGTGCGTTTCTACGATCAACGGCCAGCGCGGCGCGCATAGGCGCGCCGGTCCAACAGGGGAAAGCCATGAACGACTACCTGCATCAATTCCTGTTCGGGATCTATCCGTACATCTGTCTCGCCGTGCTGCTGCTGGGCAGCCTGATCCGCTTCGACCGCGAGCAGTACACGTGGAAAAGCGATTCGTCGCAGTTGTTGCGCCACGGCATGCTGCGGCTCGGCAGCAACCTGTTCCACTGGGGCGTGCTGGTCGTCGTGCTCGGGCACTTCGGCGGCTTTCTCGCGCCGCACTGGCTCGTGTCGCCGTTCCTTTCGGCGTCCGGGCACCAGTTGGTCGCGATGGTGGCCGGCGGCGCGGCCGGCGTGGCCGCGATCATCGGGCTGACGATCCTGATCTGGCGGCGCCTCGGCGACCCGCGTATCCGCAAGAACAGCCGAAAGTCCGACATCCTGATCGTGCTGATGTTGTGGGCGCAGCTCGCGCTAGGGCTCGGCACCGTCGTGCTGTCGACGCGCCACATGGACGGCGCGATGTTCGAGCAGTTGACTGACTACGTGAAGGGCGTCGTCACGTTCCGGCCCGACATCGCGAGCCTGCTCGCCGGCGTGCCGCTGACGTACCGGCTGCATATCCTGCTCGGCTTCACGATCTTCCTCGTGTCGCCGTTCACGCGGATGGTGCACATCTGGAGCGGCATCGCGTCGGTCGCGTACCTGCTCCGCCCGTACCAGATCGTGCGCAAGCGCTGAGGAGGCACGATGAACGACGTTCTCACAGAAGTCCCGGCCGCGCTGCGCATCAACGGCATTGCGATCGATGGCGCCGCGGTCGCGGCCGAGGCCGCGCATCACGGCGACGCGCCCGATCCGTTCGACGCGGCACGGCGCGCGCTCGCGGTGCGCGAACTACTGCGGCAGCGCGCGGTGTCGCTTGCGCTGCTCGACGAAGGCGCGCCGCTCGACGACGCGGCCGTCGACGCGTTGCTCGCGCGCGAGCTCACGCACGTGCCCGAACCCGATCGCGCGGATTGCGAGCGCTACTACGCGCAACATCCGGCGCGCTTTCGCCGCAACGACATCGTCTATGCGAGCCATGTGCTGTTCGCGGTGACGGACCGCGTGCCGCTCGCGCCGCTGCGGCAGCGCGCGGAAGCGGCGCTCGCCGATGTGGTGGCCGCACCCGATACGTTCGAAGCGCTCGCGCGCGTTTCATCGAACTGCCCGTCGGCGGAAGTCGGCGGCAGCCTCGGGCAACTGCTGCGCGGCGACACGGTGCCGGAATTCGAGGCCGCACTGTTCGACACCGACGGTATCGGCGTGCTGCCGAAACTCGTCAATACGCGCTTCGGCTTTCACATCGTGCGCATCGAGCGCCGTGTGCCGGGCGACGCGGTGCCGTTCGACGAAGCCGCCGCACAGATCGCCGCGTACCTGTCGGCGCGCGTGCGGGAGCGGGCGATGCGGCAGTACGTGGCGGTTCTTGCAGGCGGCGCGCGCGTCGAAGGCGTCGCATTCGACGGCGCGAACGGGCCGCTGGTCCAATGAAACGGGGTGTGCGCATGTCAGCTCAACAACAAGGTAACGTGGTGCCGGCCGGCGGCGCGCCGGCGATTCCGCTGCGCGCGTGGTCGGTGCTGGGCGGGAGCACGCTTGCGTTCATGGTGTGTTTCGTCGTGTGGATGATGTTCGGCGTGCTCGGCGTGCAGTTGCGCACCGATCTCGGGCTGAACAGCACGGAATTCGGGCTGCTCACGTCGACGCCCGTGCTGACCGGTGCGCTGATGCGCTTGCCGCTCGGCACGTGGACCGACCGCTTCGGCGGCCGCATCGTGATGACGGTGCTGCTCGTCGTGTGCGCGGTGCCGGTCTACATCGTCAGCTACGCGACGCAGCTGTGGCAGTTCCTGCTGATCGGGCTGTTTCTCGGTTGCGTCGGCGCGTCGTTCGCGGTCGGCACGCCGTATGTCGCGCGTTTCTTTCCTCCGCAGCGGCGCGGGCTCGCGATGGGTGTGTTCGGCGCGGGCACGTGCGGCGCGGCCGTCAACCTGTTCGTCACGCCGCTGCTGCTCAACGCGTACGGCTGGCGCGTCGTGCCGCGCGTCTACGCGGTCGCGCTGCTCGTCACGGCCGCGATCTTCTGGGTCGCGTCGGCGCCGGATCCGGGCGCGGGCAAGCGCGGCGGCTCGTGGCTCGATTCGTTCAAGGTGCTGCGCGACCCTCGCGTGTGGCGGCTCTGCCAGTACTACTCGATCACGTTCGGCGGCTTCACCGCGCTGTCGCTGTGGATCCCGCAGTACCTGAAGAGCGAATACGGGATGTCGCTCGTGATGGCGTCCGCGTTCGCGGCCGGCTTCTCGCTGCCGGGCTCGGTGCTGCGCGCGCTCGGCGGCGCGCTGTCCGACCGCTTCGGCGCGCATGCGGTCACGTGGTGGGGGCTGTGGGTCGCGTGGATCGCGCTGTTCCTGCTGTCGTATCCGGCGACCGACTTCGTGATCCATACGATCGACGGCACCGCGACGCTGAACGTCGCGATGCCGGTGGCCGGCTTCGTCGCGCTGACCTTCGTGCTCGGCGCGGTGTTCGCGCTTGGGATGGCGTCGACCTTCAAGTACGTCGCCGACGATTTCGCGGACAACATGGGCGTCGTCACGGGCATCGTCGGGCTCGCGGGCGGGCTGGGCGGCTTCCTGCTGCCGATCCTGTTCGGCATGCTGCTCGACCTGCTGCGCGTGCGCACGACCTGCTTCATGTTCCTGTACGGGATCGTGTGGGTGTCGCTGATCCTGATCTACCTGTCGGAAGTGCGGCGCACGCCCGTCACGGGCTGAGGGGTTTCGATCGATGTGAGGCGCGTGGGCGCGGGGCCGGAGCGATCCGGTGTCGCGCTGCGTCGCCCGTCGCGCCCGGAACGCCGCGCGCGACGTATCCGGCCGCGCGCGCTTCTGTCAAACTGGCGGCCATGAAACCGCGCCTCGCTTCACCGCCTTCTCCCGATTCCGCGCCTGCGCCCGCAGGCTTTCCCGACGCCGACGAACTGGCCGCGCTGCGTGCGTGGTACGCGGGCATGACCGTGCGCCAGGCCGTCGAGCGCTACCTGCCCGATCGGCTCGGCGAAGGGCGGTCGGCGCGCGGCGTGATCGGCGGCATTCGCCGTCGCCTCGTGCGCGTCGCGCGGCAGGT
This sequence comes from Burkholderia sp. SRS-25, assembly GCF_004343765.1. Taxonomy (NCBI): domain Bacteria; kingdom Pseudomonadati; phylum Pseudomonadota; class Betaproteobacteria; order Burkholderiales; family Burkholderiaceae; genus Burkholderia; species Burkholderia sp. SRS-25. The sequence goes on along the minus strand of NZ_PTXM01000004.1, from coordinate 307,465 downwards.
TGGCCGGCCCGATCTCGCGGAGCGGCTTGGTCATCCCGACAGCGAGCGCACGCGGGAAGCGAAGGCGGCCGCCGAAGCGATCGGCCAGCTGCGTCATGCGCGCGCGCCGGTCCCGCAGATCAGCGACGACGTCGGCCTGTGGCTACCCGCGCGTGCGGTCGTTGCGCTGCGTGCGCACGGGATCGCGACGCTCGCCGATCTCACGGTGCGGATTCCGCGCCGGCGCCAGTGGTGGCGTGCGATCGCGGGCCTCGGCGTGGCCGGTGCCCGGCACATCGAGGCGTTTTTCGCCGCGCATCCGGCGCTGACGGAACGGGCGCGCGCGCTGATCGCGGCGACGCCGCGCGGCGCCATCGTGCCGTGGGAGCAACTGAAGCTGCCGCACGAGGTCGACGGCTCGGCCGGCACCTTCCGCGCACCGCGCGCAACCAGCACGCTCGACGCGGACAACGATTACGCGGCCGTGCATGCGTGGCTGTCATTGCACGAATCGGCCGCGACGCGGCGGGCGTACCGGAAGGAGGCCGAGCGGCTGATTCTGTGGGCGATCGTCGAGCGCGGCCGCGCGCTGTCGTCGCTGACGACCGAGGATGCGGTCGCATATCGTGCGTTCGTGCGGCGCCCGACGCCGCACGAGCGCTGGGTCGGGCCCGTGCGGCCGCGCGGTGCGCCGGACTGGCGGCCGTTCTCGGGCGCGCTGTCCGCGCGCTCGGCTGCATACACGCTGTCGGTGCTTGGCGCACTGTTCCGCTGGCTGATCGAGCAGCGCTACCTGCTCGCGAATCCGTTCGCGGGCGTCAAGGTGCGCGACACGCGCGGCGCGACCGCACTCGACACGTCGCATGCGTTCACGGAAGGCGAGTGGCTGCTCGTGCGCACGATCGCCGACGGGCTCGAGTTCCGCAAGGCCACGCCGGCCGCGCCGCAGTCGGGCTGGACGCCGGCCGCCGCCCAACGGCTGCGCTTCATTCTCGATTTCGGCTATGCGACCGGGCTGCGCGCGAGCGAGCTGGTCGGCGCGACGCTCGGCGACATCGAGACCGATGCGCACGGCGACGCGTGGCTGAAGGTGATCGGCAAGGGCAGCAAGGCCGCACGTGTCGCGCTGCCGCCGCTTGCGCGCACAGGGCTCGACCGTTTCCTGGTCGCACGCCGGCTGCCGGTCACGCCGTCGCGCTGGCGGCCCGACACGCCGCTGATCCCGAGCCTCGCGGAAGACGGCGCGGCCGCGATCACGAGCGTGCGGCTGTGGAAGGTGATGCAACGTTTCTTCGCGCAGACGGCCGATCAGGTCGAGGCCGACAACCCCGCGCTCGCGCAGAAGCTGCGGCAGGCAAGCCCGCACTGGATGCGTCATACGCATGCGACGCACGCGTTGGCGCGCGGCGCGGAGTTGACGACCGTGCGCGACAACCTGCGGCATGCGTCGATCTCGACGACGTCGATTTACCTGCATGGGGACGACGTGAAGCGGGCGCGGCAGATGTCGAGCGCGTTCGCGGCCGACAAGTAGCCGTGTCGTGCCGTCGGCGCTGCGTCCGAAGAGGCGGCGCGGTTGCAATCCGTCACGCGGCGCCACGTGTTTCCGCGGCCGCCGGCCGCTCGATCGCCGGCCGGCCCGTGCCGCTCTCCCGGCACGTCGGCGAAGCCCGCTTTTTGTGAAGCGCTATCGGGCGGTTCACCGCACCGTCATGCAACTGTCAGCGATGTCGGGCAGGGGCGGGCGATCGAGATCGCACGTGCCTGCCTGAATGCGCGCTCCACCGACCAGCGGGCGACGCACCGCAGCATATCCGCAACCAGGCGGAACGGTCGGCAGCATGCCAGGGTCATAACCATTTTCCCCGGGAGTAGCGAATGGCATCGAGCCAAGGCACCGTTGATTTCATCGTCGAGCAGATGGCGGCGGCCGGCACGGTATCGGCGCGCAAGATGTTCGGCGAATACGGCATCTATTGCGACGGCAAGATGGTCGCACTCGTCTGCGACGATCGGCTGTTCGTCAAGCCGACGGCCGAAGGCCGCGCGTTTCTCGGCACGTGCGAAGAGGGCCCGCCGTATCCGGCCGCGAAGCCGCACCTCGTCATCGCCGGCGAGCGCTGGGACGATCGCGAATGGCTGTCGGCGCTGATCCGGATCACCGCCGCGCAGTTGCCGGTGCCGGTGAAGCGGCGCCGATAACGGCGCGTTCGGATGCCATGTTGCGCTGCGGCCAGGCGTATTCTGTGACACATGTGCGCGACCATCGCGCATCCGGCGGGAGCACAAGAATGAAGACATCCGGACATTCGCGCGGCACGTGGCTTGCTCGCTGCGCCCGGCACGCGCTCGTCGCGGCCCTGTGCGTGGGCTGGAGCGCGCTGTCGTTCGGCGCGGACGATGCGGCGACACTGCTCGAGCGTTACCGCAGCCTCGGCCCGCAACTGAAGGACAACGCGTTTCATCGGCCGCTGGTCCTCGAATCGGCGGAAGCGTCGTCGTCGCTGAAGGGCGACATCTACGCGGTGGTCGACTATCCGTACGCGGTGGTGAGCGGCCAGCTCGACGATCCCGCGCAGGGCCCCGCGAACTGGTGCGCGGTGCTGATCCTGCACCTGAACACGAAGTATTGCCACGCGTCGACCGGCAGCAACGGCCCGGTGCTCGACGTGAACCTCGGCCGCAAGATCCAGCAGAAGCTGCCGGACACCTACCGCGTGCAGTTCCGCTATCGCGTGGCAACCGCGACGCCCGACTATTTCCAGGTCGACCTGACCGCCGACAGCGGCCCGATGGGTACGAAGGATTACCGGATCGCGCTGGAGGCCGTGCCGGTCGGCGCATCGCGCACGTTCCTGCATCTGACGTATTCGTATGGCTTCGGCACGGTCGGCCGGATGGCGATGAAGACCTATCTCGCGACCGTCGGCAGCGACAAGGTCGGCTTCACGACCGTCAGCGGCGGATCGGCCGCGCAGCCGCAATACGTCGGCGGCGTGCGCGGGCTGCTGGAGCGCAACACGATGCGCTACTACCTCGCGATCGACACGTATCTCGCGACGCTCGACAAGCCGCTCGACCAGCGCCTCGCGCGCTGGTTCGACGCGACCGAGCAGTATCCGCAGCAATTGCACGAGGTCGAGCGCGGCGCCTATCTGCAGATGAAAGCGCAGGAGGTGCAGCGGCAGCAGGCGGTGCGGTAGGCGGTGCGTATGCGTGATGGCGTGCAGCGAGCGGACACCTTCGTGTATGGCGCCCACGTGGCTGGAGCGACGTGCAAGGATCCTTGGGTGCAAGTTGCGGACACAATTCGGCACCGTTTTCTCAGGAACGTGTCGGGGGGATTATTCGCAATCACTATCCGGAAATCACTTAATGCCTCGCGCGCTATCTGTTTGTCCGTGTGACTAGGCGGAGTCAGTGCATTCGATGGAGGCGTGTCTTGTCACGCTTCCGAGTGACTATGGAATAAGATCCTGTCGTGACCGAACGAAGGGGAGTAAGGGCAACGCGGGCACAATAGATTAGGGAACCTGTCGGGACCTGCTCGAATCACGCTTGGCGCAACCGCCGAAGGTCACGTTCAAAAAATAATCACGACGTTCGCATCGGGGAAATCACATGGGAGTAATAGGAAATAGTTTGGTCGGCATAGGTGTGCTTGCATCGCTGATCGGTATTGGTGGTTTTATAGACACGCGCAAGGTAGATCGAAGATTCAAGACCGGCTATAAGAACAACGAGCCGGATTCTAGAAATTTTGGCCGGTCGGGCAAGATTTTGTTATGTGGTATCGGTCTATTTGTATTCGGGCTAGTGGTTAACCGCATGTCGGATTCGGACGTGCAAGCGACCGGAAACGAAGTGACGCACGAAGGCCGGGCACCGGCGGATCTCCCCATCGCAGATTCAGCTAAACCGACAACCGAGAATGTGCTGTCAGAGGTGCATGCATCAACTCGATCGGCATCCCGTGTGTCCAAGTCTGAACGTCCGTCATTCGAAATATCCGAGCAGAGCAGCGGCGTCTCCGAAGCGCCAGCCGATCGTGCAGTGCAAACGCCTACTTTCGCGACCGGTTTCGACTGCTCACGAGCATCGCACGATGATGAAACGGCTGTCTGTCATGACCGGGGTTTGGCCGCAATGGACCAGCGGTTGACTCAGTTGTATGCGGCCGCATTGCAAACCGTCTCGGATCCGGAGGCTCTCCGGCAATCCGAGTTAGGCTGGATAGCTACTCGACATCAATGTGGCAAGGACCTTGATTGCTTGCGTCGCGTATACGGCGAGAGAATCGGTCAATTCGTCGGATCGGTAGGTTCGAAGCCTTTGCTTCCCGAGGACGGGAAATAGACTCACTTCGGCATGGAAGCCCCGGCGCACGGCGAACGCCGCGCCCGGGAGACTTACTTCAGTGTACGCATCGCTGCTTCCGTGCCGGACGCATAGTCCAGTTCGGAAACCACCTTGAGCGGTACCTCGCCCACCCCCATCGCGCGTTCGATCAGCAAGTCGTCGCCATGTTGGGCCAGCAACGCCTGCAATCGGCCGAACTCGCCGCACCACAGCGTTTCGACATCCTTGTCGCGGGCAACGTCGCGATTCGCGACGAGGGATACGGCGCGAACCTGCAAGCGGCCGGCCTGAGCCTGACCGCCGACTTCGACACCATAATCCGGCAGCGAAGGCTTCTTGACGACGACCCGGCCGTCCTTCGCCCATGCGGTCGCCATGCCCTCATGCACTTCGTAGCCAAGTCGCGCGAGGCCGCTCAGGATCGCGTTGCGCCGCGCCTCCGCTGCCTGTTGCTGCCGCACCTGTGCGATCAGGTCCTGCCCGGTTCGGGTCAACTCGGCCACGAGGTCGGGCGAGGTGGCGATATCGCACTGCCGGGCGCGTTCGACAAAATTCGCGGTGTCTGCCGTGTTGCAGACCCGAATCTCCGCCGTCAGTTCTTCCAGTGCCGCTATCGCCGCGCGACGTGCGCGGGCGGCCTCGATGGCACTCGACAGGTCGAGGATCAGGCTATCGAGCAACAGGCTCTTTCGCGCGTCGTTTACCTCGTCTTCGAGCGCGTCCAGTCTCGACGAGAACCCGGCAGCGGCTTGCGGATCCAGAAATAGCCGTGCCTCCCCGATCTGTCGATCGAGACGGTCGACCGACGGATCACGAGATTCCGCCCGTTGCGCGGCCTTCCAGGCCTCGAAGTCCGCCGACGCTTCGGCGGGCATCAGGCGATTCGCCAGCGCCCGTTGCGCATCGTTGAGTGTGCGTCCCGCAGCCGGCGTCAGGAGGGCGAACCCTTGCGCAAGCAGCGTATCGGCATGCTCGAGCAGGTCGCCCGAGCGCAGGCGATCGAGCTGGCCATGCAGGTCGGCCGGAATCTCGATCCCTTTCGCTTCCAGTGCGCCAAGCAATGCCGTCGCGCTGTGCCGTCCTTGCCGTCGGCGTTTCGCTTCCTGCTCGACCCGTTCGACTGCCACCTGCTGACGCCGGACGAGATCCGCCTTCAGGAAAGCAATCTCGTCGGGCACTTTCTTCTGTAAATCCATGAACGCGTCGACGGCGATCAATGCGCCCAGCGCTTCACGTCGAGCCTGGGTCGCCGCGATCTCGTCGTCCGACAGCGCGCCGGTACGTCGGCCTTCGGCGATCCAGGTGGCGATGGCCTGGTCGAGGCGCTGCAGATGTCCATCGCAGATCGCGACGATTTCTTCACGCGTCACGATCCGGACGACTTTCGGGCCGCTCATGCGATCACCTCCTGGTTCAGCGCCTGCGCGACGGCGGCTTTCAGGCGAGCCTTCTCTGTTTCCGGTGCGTGGTACCAGGCTTGCGACGACACGCGATGCAGTGTCGGAATGGCGCGTCCGAGCACCGACGGCCGCCAGATTTCCCGGGCGCGGGCATGTTCGAGCAGCGGATGGCGCGGCGCATCGCACTCGATGCCGATCGCATAAAGACCGGTTTCCGGATTGGCAATCGCAAAATCAAGCCCGAAGGCGTCGCCTTCCTGTGCGGGCACCGGTGACAGGCCGAGTTCCTGCAGATAGGCCAGCACCTCTTCCGCGAAACCGTCGACGGCGCCTGTCTGCCGCAACTTCGCGTGCGCCCGTTCGCTGCACATGCGGCCGAGCAATGCGCGGCCAGCGGGCAATTCGCCGTTCGACATGGCGCGTGCGTATTCCATATAGCCCTGAAGATAGTCGCGCGGAATCGCCGGCTTGCGCTGCGTCGTGAGCATGTCGGAGATCTCGCGGATGGGCATCGACGTGATGAGCACGACTTTGTGGCGCGCACGCGTCACGGCCACGTTGAGACGCCGCTCGCCACCGCTCTGGCCCAGCACGCCGAACAAGCGCCGGAAGGTACCCTGGCCGTTGCGCCCGAAGGTCGTGGAGAAGACGATGATGTCGCGTTCGTCACCCTGGACGTTCTCGACGTTCTTAACGAATACGGCCATGTCCTCGCCGCGATCGGTTCGCTCGAGTTCCTCGCGATATGCATCGCGGAATGCTTCATCCTCTTCCGCGCGCAGTTCCAGGCGCTCCAGAATGAGGTCGGCCTGCTTGCGGTTGAACGTGACCACGCCGACGGAGGGGCGCTGTGCGTAGGGTTGTTGCCACAGTTGGGCCAGATAGGCGACCACGCGATCCGCTTCGTCGCTATTGGTCTGCTGCTCGTAAAGACCATTCACCTGGATGAGTTCGAGCGGTTTCACCTCGCGCACCGTGGCATCCGGATGGCGCACCGGCACGCTGAGGTTGTTCTCGTAGAACGCGGCGTTTGAATAGCCGATCAGCTCCCGATACGCCGAACGATAGTGAATCTGCAGCGTCGACACGGGCAGCGCGCTCCGTGCCAGTTGCAGTACGTCAGGGCAGTCCTTGATTTCGCGTCGGTTCCAAGTGTCCTCGAAGCGCTCGCGTTCGTCTTCCGTCGCGGCCTCGTCGGGTTGCTCGCCGTCGAAGACGTCGGTCTCGTCGCTTTCTGCCCGGCTCGAAAAGAACGCCGTGGGCGGCATTTGCTTCTCGTCGCCGCTGACGATCGACAGGTTGCAGCGAAACAGCGTCGGAATCGCGTATTCCACCGGCATCTGCGAGGCCTCGTCGTAGACGACGGAATCGAACAGCCCCGATTTCAGCGGTAGCACGCGGCTGGCGACGTCGGGGTTCATCAGCCAGACCGGCCGCAGCGCCATCAGGCCCAGCCCCGTACCGAGTTCGATGAATTCGCGCAGGCGCCGGGAGCGCCGGCCGGTCAAACGCGTCACGTCTTCCCAGTCGCGCGCCGAGCCCAGTCGGCTGTGGTCGATGCCGTTGCGAAGCATCTCGCGGTTCAGGCGCCGCATTTCCCCGTCGGCGGCTGCGAGCGCGTCGATCTTGGCGGCCGTTTCACTCTGGTCGAGCAGCAATTCGGGATTGTCCTGCTCCATGCGCCGCTTCCATCCGAGCCGCGCCTCGCGGTTGATCATGCGCCGCACGGCGTCGTCGAGGCGTTCAGGCGGCACACGCGTCAGCGCGTCTTCGTGGTCGCGCATGATCGCAAACACGTCGAGTGCGTCGGCGCTGACATGTCGTGCCCGGGTGCGGAATTGCTGGTACGCGGCCAGCGTCGGCAACGCATCGCCGATTCGGTTCAACGGCGCCTGATAACTGATGTTGTCGGCGATGGCCTGCCGACAGGCGGTGACGAGTTCTGCCGAGAGCCACTCCTCGATCAGCCTCAGTGCCCGAAGACTATGCTGGCGCGCGTTGTGCCGCACGAACGCGGTTTCGAAGCCGTCGAGCAACTGTTCGACGGGCGCCCGGTCGCCGGTCATCACGGCCGAGTCGAACTCGTCGCCGCGCGGTGCGATCGCCAGATGCTGCGCGAGTTCGCGGATTTCTTCGAGCTGGCGCAGGCGCGTCAGGCAGGCATCGGCGAGCGCCGGCCCGCAAGCGGGCTCGACCGTCTCGAGGTGCAATGCGCGGCTGATCGTGTTCAAGGTGTCGCGCAGCGGCCGCCAGGTCTTTTCGAGCCGCGTGGCGGCCAGCAGCTTGCGGAGCGTCTCGTCGGTTGCGGGCGCGCCGCAGCCGGTGACGAACTTCATCAGGCGGCCACGCCGCAGATACGTGACCGGGTTGAGGCGGCGCAAGAGAGAGGGCGCGCGAGTCGCCAACGTCGCCTGGGCCTCGAGCTTTCGGAGCGCGGGATCCGGCAGGTGCGCGGCGGTAGCCGACAGCACGGCATCGAAGCCGCTGGTCTCGACGGCCAACAGGTCGCGATGCAGGGTGCCGAGCGCCGTGTAGTAACGGTGACCTTCCGCATCGGCGTTGTCGGCCGGTCGGAACAAGGGCAGCCATTGAGCCAGCCGTTTGCGTTGCGTCTCGTCCAGCGCGACGAGGCGACCGGCGTTGGCATCGAGCCAGGCCCGATACGGGGCGGGGTCGTCGACATCAAAGCGCGCGGGATGGGCGGCGAGCGTCTCGATTCGCAGGCGCTCCGCGTCGAGGAAAGCCGCGAAGACCGAATTGAACGCATCGAGCGTGGCGGCATCGGTCGCGAACGACTTCAATTGCGCCAGCGGGCTGCCCTCGAACTTCGACGGTAGCCAGTAGCGGGCGAGCGGTGCGCAGTGTTCTTCCAGCGTGGTCAGTGCCGAAATGTCCAGCGTGGCAAGCCGGGTACGCAACTGCGGCACGCTGACCGGCGGTGTGCCGGCTTCGAGCCGGATCAGTTCGCCGAGCAGCGCCCGATAGCTGAGGCCGGTCGATTCGTCGACGCGATGCAGCGCGGCATGCTGACGATCGAGTTCGCCCTCGAGCGCCTCGATTCTCGCGGCCATGCGTTCACGCTGACGTATCGAACCGTGGTCGAACACGGCACCGCGAAAGATCGCATCCAGTTGCTCGCGGACGGCTCGAATCGTCGGCTCGCGGTCCTTGTTGACGTCGTTGAGCATCACGATGCGATCGCCCAGGCCTTCCGCGACGAGACGCTTGCGAACGACTTCGAGCGCGGCATGTTTCTGGCAGACGATCAGCAGGCTTCGGCCTTGCCCGATCGCGTCGGCGACCATGTTGACGATCGTCTGGCTCTTGCCGGTGCCCGGCGGCCCTTCGACCAGCAGTCCGGGGCCCTGACGCGCCTGCAGGATGGCCGCTTCCTGCGACGGATCGCTCGCCACAGTTAGGAATCGGTCGAGCTCGGTCGACGTGGCCTCGGGCGCATCGTAGTCGGATTTGTCCTTGAGCCGCAGCATCGATTCGAGTGCCGTGCCGGAAGGCGACAATTGCTTGAGCTGCCGCAGATCCTCGCCGATGGCCTGGCCGGCGAAGTCGACGTGAAACAGCACGCCGGCGCAGGCGAGACGCGTCGCGCCGGCGGGCAGGTCGAGGGTCGGCAGCGGCAGCGCGCCGAGTTTGCGGCTATCCACGTCGGCCAGCAGGCCGAACGCATCGACCACGTCGGCCGCTTTCAACGCGGAACGTCCGAGCACCTCGTCGGCTGCGACACGCCACGCCTTGACGGCTTCGCGTCCCAGCAGGCCCTCGAGCGCGGGATTCAGTCGAACCTCTTCACGCTCGCCGTCAAAAGCCATCGCCACCTGGCGTCGCGTGCCAAGCTCCATCAACAGTTTGACCGGCCACAACAGGACGGGGGCGATACGAGGGCGCGTCGTGCTGCGATGATCCTTGTAAAGCAGGAACGGGAAGCCGAGATAGAGGCCATCGATGCCGGTATCCCGCTTATAGAGCGAGGTCTGCCGATACAGCGTGTTCAACCGGCCTTCGAGCGTTCCGCTTGCACTGAATACGTCCGGATCCACCGATACCGTCTGGACATTGCGCTGGAGCAGATGGTCGAGCAGTGCGATGCTGGCGAATCGCTCGCCGTTCAGTTCGTTGAGATCGACCCGCCCCGTGGTCTTGCCGATGGTCATCCGTACCAATGGGCCGCGCAATACGGACGTGGCGACTTTTTTTTCGAAGAAGTCGAGGATCTGCGACACGTATTGCTGCTTCTGCGGCTCCAGCCACTGCTCGGCGGGCACCGACAACAGAACGACCACTTCGTGCAGCGGCAAGCGACGTTCCAGCCGGAACTGCTCCGCCCATTCGTCGACTGTCGGGTTTCCGGTTCGCGCGAATCCGGCGATGCGGTCGTCGACGGCATGGAACAGTTCGACGCGCGGCAGCGCAAGCGCGACCCTGGCAGCCTCGCGATCGAAGACCAGAATCTGCTCGCGCTCCGCGATGACCGCCGCCTGGTCGAGGATCTCGTCGACCGAGCGAAACTGCGAAATGGCCGCGCTCAGCAGAACGATCAGGTCTTCCTCGCTGAGGACGCGTCGTTCCGACAGCGACAGCAGGCCGTGATGATCGGAATCCGGCAACAGCAGGCGTCGCTCTTCCCATTGCGCGGCCAATTGGGCGCGCGAGGTAGAGAGCAGCGCGATGCGCACCAGGTCCTCGTTCAGTTCGATGCCAAGCTGCGCGGCCCGGTGTCGCACTTCATCCGCTCGAGCACGCAGCCTGGACAGCCAGCTTTCCGTGCCCAGCCGCGCCAGGAACGTCGGCACCGGCCCGGTCACCAGGTCGTAACCCTCCAACGGGTTGTGCAGCAACCAGCCGGGCGTGACGATGTCGCCGCGCAAAATGAGCGGCATGTCGGGATTCAACAGCTTGAGCGCGATCATCAGGCGGCAGTCGTCATCGACGCCGTCGAGTTGCGCAACCTGACGCAGGCCGACCAGCACTTTCGCACCGGCACCGGCTTGTTCCGCCCATGTCAGGACGACGCCGCGATTCAGGTGGTCGCGTGCCGCTTCCCAGTTCTCGCGTTCCGCCGCAGCGAGCGCGAAGATCGCCGGCTTGCGATACTGGCGGGCGCCCAATGCGATGCTGGCGCCTTCGTCGCCATCGGCATCGATCGTCGCTGCCGACGGTGCATCGACCGGTTTTCCGTCCAGCCAGGCCTTGACTTGCGGCCATTGCCAGCGTTGATGTCGGTCACGCGCGAGCAGGCCCCGCAGCAACAGGTGAAGCGAGGGATCCAGGTCGTCCGGCAGTGTGACGCCGTTGGCCAGCACGTGAATCAGGAACGCGCGCGGGTTGATGCCCTCGAAGCAGCGGCCGTCGGTCAGCTGCTCGAGCAGGATCATGCCGAGGCTCCACCAGTCGGACGCCGCGGCGACACCGCCGGCAATGGCCTCGGGCGCCATGTAGCGCGTCGTTTCGAGCGGCGAGACGATATCGAGATCGAATTCGGACAGCCGTGCCGAACCGAAGCCGCTGATGACGAGATCCAGCGGTTCGCGGCTGCGCACCAGCAGCGTGCCGGGCCGCAGGTCCCGGTGCCGCAGCCCAACGTCCGAAAACGCCTGCAGGGCCTGGCCCAGTTCATCGACGACATGGCGGATCGTCGCGCTATCGCGGACGGCCATGCCGAGATCCGCCAGCGTTCCGCCGCTCATCTCCTCGGCGACTTCGTACGCACGTTGATCCCAGCGTCCGGTAGCGATGATCTCCGGCACGTGCTCGCGCGGCAGGCGGCGCACCACGTCGTAGACCGCCGGATCCGGCTCCGCGCCGGGTCGATACAGCGTCAGGACGGCCTGCCTGCCGGTTTCGTCCTGCTGGGCCACGTAGCGTTCGCGCACGCCGTCCGTGCTGGAAATCTGACGCAGCAACCGCCAGCCGTCGATCCGCGTTTCTGCGACGGGCGCCGGCGGCGCGACCTCTGCCGAGCTGCCGGCAGGAACCTCGGCGCCGACGCCCAGCCGCTGCGTGCCGGCTGGCGTGGCCGGATCCGCGCCGCATTCGAGGCACATGAGGTCGCCGTCGTTCATCGGATGGCCGTTCGTGCACGACAACGAGGGCGGCATGGCGGATCCGGGAGCATCCGCAGCTACCTGCTGGCTGACCGTCTCGACCGTGACCACATCCTGGGGGCGCCAGCCGTTCGCCCGGATCGGGACGCCAGACAAGTCCCAGTTGCAAACGGCATCGCCGACCGTGCCGGCACAGTACCACTCGTCCACCGACCGCTCGGTTCGGCAATTCGGGCAAAAACGCATCATGGCTGACATTTCCTGTCTTATCTGTTTCTCGCCTTGTCGGCGCTGATCCGGACGTGATGCCCCTGATCGGTCAATAGGTCTCTCAATCGTTCAAAATCGTCCCGGCCCGGTATCCCCGCGAACCAGACGCTACCGTCCTCGTCGAACATGACATCCAGAGCCTTGCCCGTGTGCCGTGGCGCGCGTTCGTACTGCGCAAAACGCGCGTGGCCGAGTGCCGTCAGGCAATGCAGTCGCTGATTGTCGCTGCCGCGCAGCGCGCGTGTCTGCGGCGCATCGATGTCGAACGGATCGGAGATCAGCGCATCGATCAGGCCGTCGGTGCGTACCAGTGTATCGGCCAGGGATTCAATCGGGTGGCCGCTGTAGACGAGGATGTCGCCAGCCGGCAGTTGCCGCAGGCCATGCAGGAGCGCAATCAGTGCCTCGGGCTGATCGAACGGCTCACCGCCCGAGATCGTGATGCCGGTGGCGTCGGGCAGCCAGGTGCGGACTTGCGCCAATAGGGCATCGACGGTGGTTTCGCCCCCGGCGTGTGCCCAGGTATCCATCGAAATGCAGCCCGGGCATCGGATCGTGCAACCTTGAAACCAGATGCCGATCCGCTGCCCGGGCCCGAGCGTCGTCACCGGAAAGTGCAGGCGCGAAACGCGGATATTCATGGCCTACCGCTTCTGCAACAGGAACGCACCCGAGTCGATGCCCGAGATGACAAAGCGGTCGCCGGCGGCGGCATCCTGATCGAACAGGCCGCGTGCAAGCGGGTTGAGCAAATGCGCTTCGATCTGGTTGCGGATGCCGCGGCCGCCGTTGGATAGGTCGCCAAGGCAATGCGCCTGCAGCGCGATCCTGGAATTGTCGTCCAGGTCGACGGCGATACCCTGGGAGCCGACGTCGTCCAGCACGGCACGAACCATCTGCTCGAAGATCTCCGTCGCGACATCCTCGCGGATGAAGTCGAAGACGATGATGTTTTCGCCGATGCGGTTCAGGATCTCGGGCCGGTTCAGGACCAGTTTGAAATGCTGCTGGATTTCCCCGAGCACCTTCTTCTGGATTTCCGCAAAGTCGTTGCCTGGCTGGATATTCGCTACGCGCTGCCCCGATTCGTCCTGGCGGTAAATGCCGAGATTCGACGTGAAAACGATCAACGCTTCGGAAAAGTACACGCGGTCGCCGCGCCCTGACGTCAGCACGCCGTCATCGAGGATTTGCAGAAACTTGTCGAGAATGCGCGGATGCGCTTTTTCGATTTCGTCGAAGAGCACCACGCTGAACGGGCGTTCGCGAATCGCATTCGTCAATTCTCCGCCGACGTCGTAGCCGACGTAGCCGGGCGGCGCGCCGATGAGCCGCTGGTCGGCGTGTTCCGCGCTGAATTCCGACATGTCGAAGCGGATGTAGGCACTCTCGTCACCGAACAGCAGGCTCGTGATCGTCTTGGCGAGTTCGGTTTTCCCGACGCCGGTGGGGCCGGCGAGGAAGGCGACGCCGCGCGGCCGGTTGCCTTTCCGCTGAGTGCCCACCCCCGTCATGGCGCGCTTGACGAGGTCGAGCATGTGCGTGACTGCGTGCGCTTGCCCTTTGACACGCCGGCGAATGAACGCGTCCGCATGACGGATCTTGTCGCGGTCGATTTGCTGCCACGGATCCTCGGTGACACCCACTTTATAGCGCCGCACGGCGTCGGCAATTTTGTCGAGGGGCACCTGCTCGACGCGGGCGAGCGTGGCGATCGCATTCATGTCGGCGAGCAGCAATCCCTCGGATCCGTCGACGAAGGCCGATGCCGCCTCGGCAAGATGATCCGGTGCAGCGGCCTGGGCACCGGGTACGCCGCGCAGTAATGCGCCGGCCAACGCCCGGCGGGCGCCACTGTCGGGTTTCGACACGGGAATATGCCGGATGCGCGGATTGTCGATCAGCAACCAGTCCGGCAGATCGCCTTCCTTGTCGACGATCCAGATCACGGCATTGAAAAACGGACGGCGCAGTTCTCCCGCAGGGCGGGGGGCCGCCATATGCGCCAGCACCAGGGCGCGTGTGAACAGCGTGTGTTCGGCCGGAGTCAGCGTTTCGGCACGAATCGCCAGTCGAGAAGCAAAATCGACGACGAGGGCAATCGGCGGGCCGGGCAGCGGGACCAGGCGTTCAACGCATGCGGTGAGTGCATCGATGCCGCCCGGTGACGTGCCATCGACCGGTGTCAGGCCGAGACGTCGCAGGGTTTCATCTGCCGGCTCCGTGGGCGACACCCGGCTGTCGGGCACCGTGAAGCCTGAAATCGGATTCCAGACGACGAGTTGCGCATAACCCGCCTCGCGGAGATTGTCGCCGAGCGTATTCACCAGCGACTGCGCCGTCACCACTTCGGGGGCAACTTCACAGGCCTGTAAATCGCGGACGTTTCCCGATAGCACGAACTGGCTTTTCAACGGGAGGAAACGCAGCAGATCCCTTAACCATCTGGGTTTGACGTAGGCAGGCATGTCGTGATGGCGCGCAAAGAAAGCGAAAGCAAAACGTTATCATAGCCGCCCGACCGATATATGCCGAATGAATAGGGCTAACGGAAACGAGTCGATAGTTTTACAGGCGTCGAGAAATGAATCTCGACGGCGCCATTCATTTCCGGTTTAGTCCAGCAGCCCCGCGACCACATCGACGATCCGCTGCAACAGCGCTTCGTCGTAAGGCAGCCAAGGCACCGCGCGCAGCGGCGACGGCGGCGGCTCGATCGCGGGTTCGACGGGTTCGCCGTCGCGCATCACACGCCCGGTCGCACAATGCACCGACCACGCGCCGACGCGCACATGGCGCTCGTCGAGCGTCACCCGGCCTTGCGCGATCGGTTCCGCGAACACGAGCGCGAGCACCTGCTTGCGATGCCGCGCCATCGCGCCGAGCGGCAGGTCGGACAACCGGTGCAGGCGCTGCTCGCGCTCGCTCCGCGCGGCGCGCTGGCGCACCGGATCCGCCAGCGTGTCGGCCGCGCGCGTCGCTTCATCGTCGAGCGCGAATGCGGCGACGCTGACGAGCAGGTCGACCGCACGCGCCACCTCCGAGAACACGACGGGATCGATTTCGCCGATCGGCGCGGCCATCCAGCGCCGCTCGCGCCTGCGTTCGACGTGCAGCCGGCCCGACGTGCCCTGGCCGTCCGTGCCGGGAAAGAGCCGCGCGGCGACGCTGAAGGTTGCGCGCACGTCGCCGAACTCGCGCGCGAGGCCGTCGTCGTACGCGCGGATCGACCAGCCTTCGCGGCGCGCGACGCCGATCAGCGGGCGGCTCGCGAGGACATGACCTTCGAACATCGCGGAATGACTGTTCGCGGTGTCTTCGTCGGCCGGCACGTAGAACTCGCGGAACGCCTGCCGAACGGGCTGCCGGATCGCTCGGCCGACGATGGCGCGCTGCCACGCGAGCCGCTCGTCCGCATCGGCCAGCAGCGGATGCCAGAGCCGGATCTCGCTGTCGGCGTCGAGCTCGCACACCGCGCCGGCCGCGTCGCGCAGCACGACCTTGCCCTTCGCGACGTCGGGCATGAACGAGACGGTCGCGCCGTCACGCGCGCGTGCCTGCCAGATCGTGCGGGTCGAGAACGCGGCGCCGGCCGGCGCATCGACGAGGCGCTCGCGCCATTCGGCATGGCCGAGCGTCATCGACTGCCAGAAACCCGCTTCCATGCAGGTGGCGAGCATCGTGAGCTGCTTCTTGTCGGGCTTCGCGTCGAGTGTCATGCGCAGCGCGGTGTGCGGCCGCTCGCCGAGCGCGCGTTCAGCCGGCTTCAGGTTACGCGCGAGCTTCTTCTGCACGCCCGCGTGACGCACGGTGGCCAGCGCATCGCGTAGCGCACGCACGCTCTCGGGTGTCGGGATCGTCTCGACCGCATGGCCGAGCGCGATCGCGAGCGATTGCGACGGCGCGGTTTTCGCGGCGGTCGGCGCGACGCACACGCCGGTCAGCAGCGGCCCGATCAGCGGGGGGAGCCACGGCGCGTCGCGATAGGCCGCGACGCGCGCCGCGCGTGCGACGACCTGCGCGTCGTCGGTCGTGAACGCGCGATCGGCCTGATAGGGGACTTCACCCGCGTGAATCGCGGCGACGTGCCGCGCGGCTTCGGTCAGCGTATCGCGCGCGAAGTCGACGTAAGCGGGCTCCTCCGCGAGCGTGGCGGCCGGATCGTCGGCATTGAACCACAGCCGCTTCGGCGCGAAATAACCGTCGTTCGTCGCGGCCAGCGCGAGCAGCGCCGCCGGCCCGAGTTCGGGCAGCACGTCGAGCTCGCGCACGCGAAACGGGGAGTCGGTATTCGACTGCGCATACGCATCGCGCAAGGCCGTGATGTCGCGCCGGCCGGCGAACGACTGGAGCGCATATTCCCCGTACACGGAGAGTCGTTGCAGACCGTCGTTCTGCGGTTCGTCGAGGATGCGCGCGAGTTCGGCCTGCAGCGCGGGCGCGGGCAGCGCGTCGAGACACGACAGTTCCTGTAACGCGCGCCGCCACGCGCCGGCCGGAATGTCGCGGAACAGTTCGAGCGCGGCCTCGGCATCGACGAGCGGCGCGAGTTCGAGCGCGTCGATCCGGGTGCGTAGCCAGCGCGCGAATTCGGCGCGCGGATCGTCGTACGCGTAGTCGTGCTGCGCGACGTGTTCCTCGGTGCGGCGCAGCGCCGGCCACACTGCGCCGAGCGCGTGCGCGTCGAGCGTCGACAGATCGAGCGGCGCGCCGGTGAAGCGCGGGTGGTCGGCGCTGCCGGTCAGTCGAGCGACGAGCGGGTCGACGATGGGCGGCTGGACAGATTGGGTCATGATGTTCGGCGGCCCTCGCGTGGCGGCATCGGATCGTCTTGGGTGTGGTGTTTGGCGTCAGCGCGGGCGCAGCCGCTCGACCATCTCGTGGATGACGATATGGCGGATCGCGCGCAGCAGGTGCATTTCGCCGCCGAGCGTCGCTGTGTTCCGTCCCGACGGCGAAATTCAGGAAGAAACCGTGCGATCGACGAGTTTTTGGCGGGCGATAGGCGGAATTGTATGAAAAACCGTGTGATCGCACAGTTTTTGTTCCCGATTTGCCCGGCAACGTGTCCCGCCACCGAGTGCACTCGTCACCGCTGTCCCGCCGTTCCGTAAAGTCACGAACCTCCGTCCGGCGTCGCCGCGTGTGATTTGCCGGCATCGCGGCCCATTTCATAAGACATACAGTTCCCCCGCAATGCGCGAATCGCGCCGAACTGTACTCTTGTTCGCGCGAACGATGTGTGTACTCGTCGCCAACTGTTCTGCTCTTAAGATTCCATCATCAAGTGCACAGTGCCGCAGATCCAGTCGCACCGGAACCCTGTCGGCGCATCTTCAAGAGAGAGCCAGTGCGATGGAAAAGGCAAAACCGGAGGGAAGGATCAGGAATCACGACGGCCCGGTCGGCGGGCGCAACACGCGCGTATCGGACGCAAACGGCAGGGCAGCCCGGCTGCGCCGCCCGGCGGGAGGCGCGCGATGAAACTCTATGAAAAACTCGCGGACGACATCGAGCGCCTGATCCGCCAGGGCGTGTACCGGCACGGCGACCGGATTCCGTCGGTGCGGCAGGCGAGCCAGCAGCACCGGATCAGCATCACGACCGTGCTGCATGCATATCTGCTGCTGGAAAGCCGCGGGCTGCTCGAAAGCCGGCCGCAGTCAGGCTATTTCGTGAACCTGCGACGCGACGACAGCCATGCGCCAGTGCGCGAGCTGCGCCCGTCGAAGCCGATCGCAATCTCGTCGTCGGTGGACGTGAGCCGGCTCGTGCTGTCGACGCTGCGCTCGATCGGCACCGACGACGCGGTGCCGCTCGGCTCGCCGTATCCGGACCCGAGCCTGTTTCCGTTCGAGAAGCTGAACCGCTACGCGTATGCGGCCGGCCGCGACAAGTCGCTGTGGGGCGTGACGGACGGCTTGCCGCCCGGCCATCCGCGGCTGATCCGCCAGATCGCACGCCGCTATCTGGAAAACGGAATGTCGGTGGACCCGAACGAGATCATCGTGACGGTTGGCGCGACCGAGGCGATCAACCTGTGCCTGCAGGCCGTTGCGAAACCGGGCGACACGATCGCGGTGGAATCGCCGACGTTCTACGCGATGCTGCACGCGATCGAGCGGATGGGGATGAAGGCGATCGAGGTGGCGACGCATCCGGAATACGGGATCGACATCGCGGCGCTGGCCGCGATCGCGAAGTCGCAGCCGATCGCCGCGTGCATGGTGATGCCGAACTTCCAGAACCCGCTCGGCTTCCAGATGCCGGACGAGCGCAAGCGCGAGCTGGTCGAGTTCGCGACGAAGACCGGGATGCCGCTGATCGAGAACGGCGTGTACAACGAACTGTATTTCGGCGATGCGCATCCGAGTTCGCTGAAGTCGTATGACCGCAGCGGGATCGTGCTGCACTGCTCGTCGTTCTCGAAGAGCCTGACGGCCGCGTACCGGATCGGCTGGGCGCTCCCGGGCCGCTATCGTGATCAGGTCGAGAAGCTGAAATTCCTGAACACGCTCGCGACGCCGTCGTTGCCGCAGCTCGCGATCGCGGAGTTTCTCGAACGCGACGGCTACGAGCATCACCTGCGGCGCCTGCGCAAGGCGTACGCGCAGCAGGCGAACCTGATGCGCGCGATGGTGTCGCGGTTCTTTCCGGAAGGCACGCGCATCTCGAGCCCGGCGGGCGGCTACGTGCTGTGGATCGAGCTGCCTGCGCAGATCGACGCGATGCGGCTGTACCAGCTCGCGCTGGAGCAGGGGATCACGATCGGGCCCGGCTACATGTTCTCGATCACGGACAGCTACCGGAACTTCATCCGGTTGAACTACAGCAGCCCGTGGTCGCCGGAGATCGAGCAGGCGGTGATCACGGTCGGGAAGCTGGCGGCGGCGTGCATGCGGTGAGCGGGCGCGCGCGGTCTCGTGTGCTTCAACGATGAAGCCGGCCTGGTGCCGGCTTCGTCATTTCGATGGTATGAAGCGATGGCCGCGCCGAAGACGTATCCGGTGGCATCCGTCACCACTGCCGCTCGTAATCGAGCGCCCCCGAGGTTCGCCTGACCGATGTCACCCGCCCGTCACCGGCGGGAAAAACGCCACCTCGCTGTCCTCCCGCACGACGAATCCCCCCGTCACCATCTCGAGATTCACGGCGGCCCGCACGGGCCGGTCCATCCGCAGCGCGTCCGCGCTGCGCGCGTCGCGTGCGGCCAGCGTGTCGCGCAGCGCGTCGACGGTAAGTTCGCGCGCATCGATCTCGACGATTTCCTCGTCGAGATCGAGTTGCTCGCGAATGCTTGCAAAGTATTTGATCGTGAGTTTCATTGCGTAGTCTTTCGAAGGAGCGGCGGAATCGGAAAACACGGCGCGACGCAATCAGCCCCAGCGCCGCATCGCCTGGTCGTCGTGCGCTTTCGCCTCGACCCAGCCGGATACGCCGTCGTGGCGGATCTCCTTCTTCCAGAACGGTGCGTGGGTCTTCAGGAAATCCATCAGGAATTCGCACGCGTCGAACGCGGACCCGCGATGCGCGGCGGCCACCACGACCAGCACGACCGCCTGGCCGAGCGGGATGCGCCCGACGCGATGCACGATCCTGATCGTTTCGAGCTGCCAGCGCGCGCTGGCTTCCTCGACGATGCTCCACAGCGCCTGTTCGGTCATCGTCGGATAGTGCTCGACCTCGAGCGCGATCACGTCATCGACGTCGCCTTCGTTGCGCACGACGCCGAGGAAATTCACGACCGCGCCGACATTCGGATTGCGAACGATCGGTGCGAGCTCGGCGCCGGCATCGATCGGCGCGTACTGCACGCGGACTTCGAAGCCCGCGGCAATCGACGGTGGCGGTTCGGGATGCGGGTCGGGCGCGTTGTCGGGAGCGGGGCTGCCCGCTTGCAACGGATCGTCCGGCAGCCCGGCACGGGATTCGGTGAAGCTCGTCATGACGGTTCTCCTGTAGGCGGTGCGTGCGGGGTCGCGCGGCGGCCCCTCAGCCGCCGACCAGCGACATGCGCACGGTCGGATAGGTCTTGCCCGGCGCGCGGGCCGGCCGTGCGGCCCGGCGCTCGGAATAGCGGTCGTCGCGGTGCGTCCAGCGATCGCGCACGGCGGCGGCGAGGTCGGCGCTCGCCGCTGCGTCGTCGAGCCACGGCCGCAGGTCCGTGCCTTGCGTCGCGAACAGGCACGTGTAGAGCTGCCCGTCGGCCGACACGCGGGCGCGAGAGCAGGTGCCGCAGAACGGATGCGACACGCTCGCGATGAAGCCGACTTCGCCCGCGCCGTCGATGTGCGCGCAACGAATCGCGGTCGCGTCGTGCCCCGGTTCGCCGACGAGCACGAGCGGATAGTGTTCGTCGATCAGTTCGCGCATCCGCGCGGCCGTCACGACCTTGTCGCCGGACCAGAAGCTCGCGCCGCCGACGTCCATGTACTCGATGAAGCGCACGGCCACACCGGCATGCCGGAAGTGCCGCACGAGCGGCAGGATCTGGTCGTCGTTCGCGCCGCGCTCGATCACCGCGTTGACCTTGACCGGCGCGAGCCCGGCCGCCTGCGCGGCCTCGATGCCGGCCAGCACGCGCGACACGGGCACGTCGGTGTCGCTCATCCGGCGGAACACCGCGTCGTCGAGCGCATCGAGGCTGACCGTCACGCGCGACAGGCCCGCGTCGCGCAGCGTGCGTGCCTTCGCGGCCAGCAGCGAGCCGTTGGTCGTGAGCGCGATCTCGACGGGCTTGCCGTCGACGGTCGTCAGCGCGGCGAGGCGTTCGATCAGCGCTTCGAGGTTGCGGCGCAGCAGCGGCTCGCCGCCGGTGATGCGGATCTTTTCGACGCCGAGCGACGTGAACGCACGGGCGATCTTTTCGAGTTGCGCGAACGACAGCCGCTCGGACGACGGCATGAACGCATAGTCGGCGCCGAAGCTTTCGCGCGGCATGCAGTAGCCGCAGCGGAAATTGCATTGATCGATCACGGACAGGCGCAGGTCGCGCAGCGGGCGGCCGAGCGTGTCGGACGTGCGGGGGAAAGCGCCGGGCGATGCGCCGCCGGACAGTGCGCCAGCGGCCGGCGCGGCGGAAACGATGGCATTCACGATCGGTTCGTCTGCCTGCAAGAAGTAAGCGATGGGGCGTCGCCGGTCGGCCGTGCGTGTGCGGACGGGCAGGCGCACGGCGCGTGACGAGCCTCATCGTGAGGATAGTCCGCCGGGTTTTCGCGGCAGGGACACAATCGCGCCCGAATCGTAGGGATACAGTTCGCCGAGCGGCCGGCGTGGCCGACGCGGCGGCGAATGCCGTGAATCGGGCGGGTGAGCGGTGTCGCGCTCATGCGAGCCAGTGCGCGAATTCGTAATACGGCACCGCGTCGCCGCACGCGATGCGCTGCCCGGCCGGCAGCCGGGCCAGCCCGCTCGCCTGCACGAGCGACTGCAGCGTGCCGGCGCCTTGCTGGCGCAGCGTGTCGAGCGCGGGCGTGCCGTCGAGGCCGACGATGCAGTGCACGCGCACGAAACGCTCGCGCTGCGGATCCGGTTCGAAGTCGGCGTCGATCGGCAGCGACGGCACGATCGGCATGCGTGTGTTGCGCCCCTGCAGCCGGCGGATCAGCGGCGCGACGAACAGCGCGAACGCGGTCATCGCAGCCCCCGGATTGCCGGGCAGCAACACCACCGGCTGCGTGTCGAGCCGGGCGAGTGCCACCGGCTTGCCCGGTTTCATGCGCACGCCGGCGACGATGAACGACGCACCGAGCGCGTCCAGCGCGGGGCGCAGCAGATCCTTGTCGCCCACCGACGCGCCGCCGACGCAGATCACCAGGTCGCAGCCCGCGTGCAGGTCGCGCAGCGCACGATCGACGGCGGGCGCCGTGTCGGCCGCATGCAGGCTCATCACGACCTCGGCACCGGTTCCCGAGACCAGCGCGGCGAGCATCGGCGCATTGCTGTTGTAAATCTGTTGCGGCGCACGCGGCTGCCCGCACGCGACGAGCTCGTCGCCGGTCGTCAGGATGCCGACGCGCAGCGCCGGGCGCACTTCGACGCGCGCCAACCCCTGCGCGGCGGCCACGCCGACATGCATCGGGCCGATGCGCACGCCGGCCGGCACGAGCAGGTCGCCGGCGCGCACTTCCTCGCCCTGGCGGCGGATGTGCGAGCCGCTGCGCTGCGGCGCGTCGAACGCGACCCAGCCGTCCTGCTCGCGTGCGTGCTCCTGCATCACGACGGTGTCCGCACCGGGCGGAATCACGCTGCCGGTGAAGATGCGCGCGGCCGTGCGCGGGGCCAGCGGTGCCGGCGTGTCGCCCGCATAGCAGCGCTGCGTGACGTGCAGCGGCTCGCCGTGCGCGAGATCCGCGTGACGCACGGCGTAGCCGTCCATCGCGCTCTGGTCGGCCGGCGGCTGGTCGAGCACGGCAGTGAGCGGCGCGGCCAGCACGTGGCCGGCGGCTTCCGCGACCGGGATGGACGTGGTGGCGCCGAGCGGCGCGAACGCACTGGCGAAATGCTGCTGCGCGGTATCGAAATCGGTCAGGGGTTTCATCGGGAAAGCGCCGGATGCGCTTGAGCGAGCGCGGGTTGATCGGAGTGAGACGGGGGCGCGGCGTCGGGCGACACGTACTCGACGAAGCCGTCGTTGCGGCAGAAGCCGACCAGCCGCACGCCGGCTTCGCGGGCGACGTCGATCGCGAGCGAGGTCGGCGCCGAGATCGTCGCGATCATCGGGATGCCGACCCGCGCGGCCTTGCGCACCAGTTCGTAGCTTGCGCGGCTCGACAGGAACACGAAGCCGTCGTGCAGGTTGGCGCGGCGCCGCGCGAGCCGGCCGATGAGCTTGTCGAGCGCGTTGTGGCGGCCGACGTCCTCGAACACGTCGAGCACGGCGCCGTCGCGGTCGCACCACGCGGCCGCGTGAATGCCGCCGGTCTCGCGCATCAGCGTCTGGTGGGCCGGCAACGCGCGCGCGGCACGTTCGATCGCTGCCGCGCCGATACCGGCGGCCGTGCCGGCGGCGGCGATGCGCGGCGGGTGCAGGTCGAGCTGCGCGATGCTTTCGATCCCGCATACGCCGCAGCCGGTGCGGCCGGCCAGCGCACGCCGGTGCGCCTTCATCGCCATGAATGCCTGCTGCGACACGGTCAGCCGCACTTCGGCGCTGCCGGCCCGGCATTCGCTTTCGATGTCGAAAACGTTCGATGCGCGCTCGACGATGCCTTCGCTCAGCGCGAAGCCGAGGCCGAACACGTCGAGGTCGATCGGGGTGGCCATCATGACCGTGTGCGCAATGTCGTTGAACACGAGTGCAACCGGCGTTTCGTCGACGACGCGATCGACGGTGTCGCGCGCTTCGCCGGCACGGTGACGCGTCACCTGACACGCGGTGCTGCCGGTCGGATCGTCGCGGCGGATGCAGGACTCCATGCGGTGTTCTCCAGGCGGATCGGCCGGCGGGCCGGCCGGGTCGGGCGGGTACGCCGGACCAGGGGAATCGGGATGCTGCCCGGCGGGCGCGGCCGAGAGGGCGCACCGTCGCTTCGGGCAGGCGTTTCATGGGATGTTAAGGGGGATGACAGGCGCACCGGATGCACAGCGCCGCCACGCGGAAAGCAGTACAGCTGACCATCCCGCCGGCACGAAATGTGTTTTCCGTGCACACATCTTCGGCGGCGTAAGCAGCACAGTTTCAACGCACGTTCGAACGATTGCGAGTATCGTTGCAAACGCGATATCGTCATTCACGCTTCGATGCCATGCGAGTGACCGTTTGTCTTCGCATGTGTTGTCGCCAAGCCGTCGCGCGATTTCCTGCTTCGAGCGTACGTCCTCACAACCACGAGCAAATTACGGTCATGGAAATCTTCGATGCGTTCCATCTCGCCCGCTTGCAATTCGCGTTCACGGTGTCGTTCCACATCGTGTTTCCCGCGATCAGCATCGGTATGGCGAGCTTCCTGGCAGTGCTGGAATGGCGCTACCTCGTCACCGGCGATACCGCCTACAAATCCATGTTCCAGTTCTGGTCGAAGATCTTCGCGATCGGCTTCGGGATGGGCGTGGTCTCCGGCGTCGTGATGGCGTACGAGTTCGGCACCAACTGGGCCGGCTTCTCGCGCGTCGCGGGCAACATCACGGGCCCGCTCCTCACGTATGAGGTGTTGACGGCGTTCTTCCTCGAAGCCGGCTTCCTCGGCGTGATGCTGTTCGGCTGGCAGCGCGTCAGCCCCCGCGCGCACTTCTTCGCGACGCTGATGGTCGCGGTCGGCACGCTGATCTCGACGTTCTGGATCCTCGCGTCGAACAGCTTCATGCAGACGCCGCAGGGCTACAAGATCGAGAACGGCCTCGTCGTGCCGGTCGACTGGTTCAAGATCGTCTTCAACCCGTCGTTCCCGTACCGTCTCGTGCACATGACGATCGCGGCGTTCATCGTCGCGGGCTTCATCGTCGCCGCGTGCGGCGCGTGGCACTTGCTGAAGGGGCGTCGCGACGAGCCGGTGAAGCGCAGCTTCTCGATGGCGCTGTGGATGCTGCTGGTGCTCGCGCCGATCCAGATCGTCGTCGGCGATGCGCACGGGCTGAACACGCGCCAATACCAGCCGGCGAAGATCGCGGCGATCGAGGGGCTGTGGGAAACCGAGAAGGGCGGCACCGCGCTGAACCTCGTCGGGTTGCCCGACATGCAGGCCGAAACCACGCGCTATGCGATCCAGGTGCCGCACCTCGGCAGCCTGATCCTCACGCACAGCTGGGACGGCGAGATTCGCGGGCTGAAGGAATTCCCGCCGCAGGACCGCCCATATTCGCCGATCCTGTTCTGGACGTTCCGGATCATGGCGGGCCTCGGGATGCTGATGCTGCTCACCGCGCTGCTGGGGCTGCTGCTGAGAAAGGGCGGGCGCCTGTATGAAACGCGCTGGTTCCAGTGGTTCGTGGTGGCGATGGGGCCGTCGGGCATCGTCGCGCTGCTGGCCGGCTGGATCACCACCGAGGTCGGGCGACAGCCCTGGACCGTGTACGGCGTGCTGCGCACTGTCGATTCGGTCTCCCCGCTCACCGCGCAGCAGGTCGGCGTGTCGCTGCTGGTCTTCGTGGTCGTGTATTTCCTGGTGTTCGGAACGGGTATCTATTACATGATGAAACTGATGAAGCGCGGGCCGGCTGCCCAGGCCGGGTATATCGAGCTGCACCGGCACCCGGGGCTGCGCAAGAGCGCGCTGTCCACGCCGCTGAACGTCACCGAAGCGGAGTAAGCCATGCAAATCGATCTTCCTGTCGTGTGGGCCGCGATCATCGGCCTCGGCGTATTCATCTACGTGATGCTGGACGGCTTCGATCTCGGCATCGGGCTGCTGTTTCCGTTCTTCGATGCGAAGGCCGAGCGCCAGGTGATGCTCGACACCGTCGCGCCGGTGTGGGACGGCAACGAGACGTTCCTGGTGCTCGGCGGTGCGGGGCTCTACGGTGCGTTCCCGGTCGTGTATTCGACGCTGCTGCCGGCGAACTACCTGCCGCTGGTGCTGATGCTGGTCGGGCTGATCTTCCGCGGGGCGGCGTTCGAGCTGCGCGCGAAGGCCACGCGCACGCAACACATGTGGGATCTCGCGTTCATCGGCGGCTCGGCGCTTGCCGCGTTCTGCCAGGGGATCGTGCTCGGTTCGCTGCTGCAGGGCATCAAGATCGAGAACAACCAGTTCGCGGGCGGGCCGTTCGACTGGCTGTCGCCGTTCAGCCTGCTGTGCGGGATCGGCGTGCTCGTCACGTATGCGACGCTCGGCTGCGGCTGGCTGATCCTGAAGGTCGACGGCGAGCTGCAGCGCAAGATGCGGCTCCTGATGAAGCCGCTCGCGGGTGTGCTGCTCGCCGTGATGGGCGTGGTCAGCCTGTGGACCGTGATCGGGTTGCCGGCGGTCGCGCATCGCTGGTTCGGCAGCGGCAACCTCGGCTGGTTCCTGCCGGTGCCGGTCCTCGTCGTCGCCTGCGTGTGGGGCATCTTCCACACGGTGAAGCGCGCGCACGAGGCCACCCCGTTCCTGCTGACGCTCGCGCTCGTGTTCCTCGGCTACACCGGGCTCGTGATCAGCATCTGGCCGAACATCGTGCCGCCGTCGCTGTCGATCTGGGACGCGTCGTCGAGCCCGTCGAGCCAGAAGTTCGCGCTCGTCGGCACCGTGATCGTGCTGCCGATCATCCTCGTGTACAACGCGATGCAGTACCGCGTGTTCCGCGGCAAGGTGCGCGAGGGCGATATCGGTTATCACTGAGCGGCCATCGCTGAACGCCGCATGATGTGACGGGCATGGCGGGCGCGGGCGTATCATCACGCGCAGCGCGTTGCCCGGCCCGGCATGCACCCGACAGCGGCCCGCCACGCGCGGGCCGTTGCGCATCGGGCGCCGGCGCGCCGTTCGATGCATCTCCTGGCAGTCGAGAAAACACCATGATCGTCCGACCACAACAAAACTGGCTCAGGATGCTGTTCGTCTGGAACGGCTCCGTGCTGCAATCGATCATTCCGCAGCTCGTGTTCATGGCGATCGTCAGCACGCTGGCGGTCTTCACGAACGGGCGCATCTTCGGCGAGAAGATTCCCCTCAACACCGCGCCGTTCACGCTGTTCGGGCTTGCGCTCGCGATCTTCCTCGGGTTCCGCAACAACGCGAGCTTCGAGCGCTTCAAGGAGGCGCGGCATCTGTGGGGCAACCTGCTGATCGCGGCGCGCACGCTGACGTCACAGTTCAATCGCTACCTGCCCGACAGCGTGAACGACGCCGAGCGCAACCGGCTGGCCGACCTGCTGATCGCGCTCACGTATGCGCTCAAGCATCAGCTTCGTCATACCGATCCGACCGCGGACCTGCAGCGCATTCTCGGTGCGCAGCGCACGGCCGAGCTCGGCGGCAAATGCTTCAAGCCCGTCGCGATCCTCGACGAGCTGCGCGGCGGCATCGTCCGCGCGCTGGGCCGTGCGCCCGGTAGCGACGCGACCTGCTGGATGTTCGAGACGCAGCTCGACGAGGTCGGCAAATCGGTCGGTGGTTGCGAACGCATCCTGTCGACGCCGATTCCGTTCTCGTACAGCGTGCTGCTGCATCGCACCGTGTATGCCTATTGCGTGCTGCTGCCGTTCGGTCTCGTCGATTCGACGGAGTTCTTCACGCCGCTGATCTGCGTGTTCATCTCGTACACGCTGATCGCGCTCGAAGCGATCGCGAGCGAGGTGGCCGAGCCGTTCGGCCTCGCGCCGAATGCGCTGGCGCTCGATGCAATGACGCGCACGATCGAACGGTCGGTGCTCGAACTGGGCGACCGTCCGATGCCGGAGGAATTCGTGCCGGCGTCGACGTATCAGATCACGTAGGCGGCGGGGGCGGTAGTGTAGTCGTCGGTAAGGTTGATCGGTCGGATCGGGAACGGTTGTGTAGACTCGGGCTCGTTCAATGGAGCCCACACCATGCAATTGCTCGATCACGTGTCGATCGGCGTTCCGGATATCGATCTGGCACGCCCCTTCTACGATGCCGTCATGGCTGCGTTGGGCGCGGCGAAGGTCTATGACCGAGCCGGTGCGCTCGGCTATGGCGAACGTTGCAGCGCGAATGACCCGGAATCGACTTTTCTAGCGGTGTATCTGGATCCCGCCGAAGTCGGGACGAGCAAGCGGCACTGGTGTTTCAAGGCCGCATCGCGCGAGCAGGTGCATGCGTTTTTCGAGGCGGGCCTGTCCACGGGCGGCCAGTCCGACGGCGACCCCGGATTGCGGCCGCATTACCACGGCGACTACTACGCGGCCTTTCTGATCGATCCGGCCGGCAACCGGGTCGAGGCCGTGTGTCATTCGGCGGGGGCGGTGCGCGAGGGGGCGTGACGGTGGTGAGCCCCCGCGGTCGTCAGTTTTCGATCGCTTCGGAGTCCCACGTCCCGAGCGATATCGCTTTGTTCAGCATGCCGACGGTCAATGCATGTCGCCGGAACGTATGAGGCTTTCCGAGCAGGTATTTTCGCAACGCGTGATAGAGCAGCCCCTCGCCCTCCATCAGGAAGTAACGCCCAAAGTCGTAGTCTCCGCGATCGACGTCGAATCGGGCGAAAAAGCGTTCCATGAAGATGTCGGCGTCGTCTCCGGTCTGCCCAAGGTCGTCCGAGAGGGAGGTTTGCTCTGTAATACGGCGCTTGTCCGGGATAGCGGCTTCCTTGCGAACGAACGCTTCCAGCGCTTCCCAGTTGTGTCGGTCGCCCATTAGAAAATCCTGTCCTCTGGTTTCACAATCCGGTTGTACCGGTAAATGGTGCTCCGGACAATATGGAAGACATCCGTTCCAAGCATCACCCAGCCGACACCCGGTAGGGTTCGTCCGACAAACACAGCCAGCCGATGCGTCAGGATTATCCGCAATCTCTTGATGCTGTTCAGCGTGACGGTCGGCAATACCTTGCGCTTGAATTCATACCGAAACAGCGACCTCGACATGACTGATGCGACCGACGTGCCTCGGGTCGTGCCGGATGGTTTGGCTCGGGTTGGAAGAATAGGAAGACCGGACAGTATCAGAACAACGGCTTCGACATCGTCGATGCCGATCTGCTTGCAGATTTCGTCTGCGGCAATCAGGAAGAACAACTCGATCGGAGTCAGGTCAGGTTCGTTTTGATAGCTATAGGTATTCACGTGGTGCCCGCCGGGATGCAGGCGAGGCAGGCCGTACGCGTTGTACGTCCCGTTCGCCGTCGTGGTTGATGGCGGGCTACGTTAGCGAAGTGCTCTTTGCGGGGCAATGTCGGGGTAGGCCGGCGGCTGCGGTGGCGTTGACGAGCGATTCACGCGAAAACCACACGACCGCCGTTTCCGGTCGCGTGGTGGCGGAAGAGCGGCACGGGACCATCGCGCAGCCGATGTTTATCTTCGATGTGATGCCAGGGATGAAAGGTTTTCGAATCGTTGCCGGGTACGTCCCATATCAACGCCCGGTCCAGCGTGCAGTGCGTGACAGGTGCAATGCACGCCGCGAAGGTCACTCAATCGAAATACGTCAACCCCATCGCACCCTTCACCTCGGCGAGCGTCGCGCCGGCCACGTCCCGCGCATGCAGCGTGCCGCGCTTGAGGATCGCCATCACTTCGGCCTTGTCGGCCTCGAATTCTCGGCGGCGCGCGCGGATCGGCTCGATCAGCGCCTGCAGCCGCTCGTTCAGCACGCGCTTGACGACGCTGTCGCCGAGCCCGCCGCGACGGTAGTGCGCCTTCAACTCGTCGACCTTCTGCACGTCGGGCTCGAACGCATCCAGGAACGTGAACACGACGTTGCCCTCGACCTGGCCGGGATCGCTCACGCGCAGGTGGTTCGGGTCCGTGTACATGTCCTTCACGGCCTGCGTGATCTCGTCCGGCGTCGCGCCGAGCGTGATCGCGTTGCCGAGCGACTTGCTCATCTTCGCCTTGCCGTCGATCCCCGGCAGCCGCGTGACCGCCGACAGCACGGCCTCGCATTCGACCAGCACCAGCTGCTCGACGGTCGCGTTGAAGCGTCGCACGAGTTCGTTGGTCTGCTCGATCATCGGCAGTTGATCGTCGCCGACCGGCACGTGCGTCGCCTTGAACGCGGTGATGTCGGCCGCCTGGCTCACCGGGTAGGTCAGGAAGCCGGCCGGGATGTCACGCTCGAAACCACGCAGGCGGATCTCTTCCTTGATGGTCGGATTGCGTTCGAGGCGCGCGACCGTGACGAGGTTCAGCAGGTATTGCGACAGCTCGGCGAGCTCGGGCACCTGCGACTGCACGACGATCGTCGAGATCGCCGGATCGATGCCGACCGCGAGATAGTCGAGCGCGACCTCGATCACGTTCTCGGTGACGCGCTGGCGGCGGCCCATGTTGTCGGTCAGCGCCTGGGTGTCGGCGAGCAGCAGGAACTGCTTCGCTTCGTGCTGCATCTGCACGCGGGCGCGCAGCGAGCCGATGTAGTGGCCGAGGTGCAGCGGGCCGGTCGTGCGGTCGCCGGTGAGGATGGTCGGTCGGGTCGGGTGGGTCATGTTGGTCGTTGCTCCGGGTTATCGAAGCCGCCAGCCATGGTGTCCGCGCAGAAACGCAAATGCCGCCATCGCTGGCGGCATCACGTTTGGGACATGCAAAAGGAAACGGGCCGCCTGGGTCAGGCGCGCCACCAGCAATGCACGTTCGGCGAGGCGGGTTTCGTTTTCATCGCGGCAGTATAGCGTAGTGGCCGGAAGACCGTGCGCGTGCGCGTCAGCGGATGACCGACTCCATCGCGAGGTACGCGGTTTCGGCCGACGGCCACAGCAGGTACAGCAGGCCGGCCATCAGCAGCAGCGCGCCGGCGCGTGCCAGCGGCGTGCGGTCTTTCTCGCGCGGAGGGCGGGGGAGCTGCTTCGAGTTCTTCATGCTTCAGACTTGCCGGCGCGTAAAGCGCCGCTCCAACGGTTGCTGCAACGGGGTCGGGTGGGGCGACACCGGGGTGTTGCGGGTTTGACTACGGCTGGGGTGCGGTTCAGTGCACCAGCGCGCGAGGGCGGGGTTGCCGGCAGCGCGGCATCAAAAAAAGGGACGGTTGAATGTCCGGCTGCCGTCGATACCGAGGCGACGTGCATCCTACCAAATCGTCGCCATGGGCACAGTCAAGAATTGTCGGGATGGGGTGGCGCGATCCCGGCCATATCGTGCGCGCGCAGCGCCCGACTTCACAGACCTTTCTCGCGGTTCGTCCCTACAGCGGTCCTGCCGAACTTTCCGGCGAGACCGTCGCACGTCCATTTCCGGGAGAACACCATGCGATATCCATTGCAGCCCGCCGACTGGGGCGCCACGCCGCCGCGGGCGGACCTCGAGGGGAGGTAAGCCATGAGCCACGACGCACTCGACCCGCTGCTGCGGCAATTCGCGGAGAAGCGATTGGGGCGGCCCCTCGCGCCGGCCGAAGAACAGATGCTGCTGGAGCAACTGCCGAGCAGGAACGGGAACCCGCCCGCGCCTGCCGCTGCCACGGCCGCACCGCTGCCCGCCGCGAACCGGCCGTTGCCGCAGTCGAAAACCCGGCAGGAGGCACGTGAACAGGTCAAGCATTTCCTGCAGCTCAACCAGCAGAAGGCATACGAGAAGATGCGCGGCATCCTGCAGACGATCGACGCACAGAACGAGACGACCCTCGGCATGCTGGCGTCGGAACAGCGGAAGGTGTCGGGCGTGCTCGACGCGCATGAGCCGCCGGGCGACGCGCAGGCATCCGGCGCGGCCGAGATCCAGGACAGCACCCGCGAGGCGCTGGCGATGATCGGCGAACAGCTGACGGACCTGATCCGGCAGGAAATCGACGCATGCTTTCGGCAATACGTCGATTCGCTCGCCGAACGGCTCATCGCCCGGCTCGACGCGATGGACGCGCGGTCGCGAAATGCCGACGCCGCACCGGTCGAACCGTCCGAACCGGTCGCTGACGTCGCCGCCGCCGTTCACGATCCCTCCGGCCAAGCGTCCATGGAGTAGCACGCGGGGCATTCGGCAGAAAGCAGAATCGGCCGGCCCCCGATGTGCGATCTCTCAACTACGTGAACCAAGGAGCAACAAATGACTGATACGTGCCAAGTGTGCCAGGTCAATCCCGCGATTACCGATGCGGTCACGCAGGTCAACGTCAAGGTGGTCGCGGAAGCGCCGGCAATGGCGATGGGCTCGCTGTACCAGGCCCAGAGCCATTCGCTCAGCATCCTGTTCGAGAACGCGGTGCAGCAGCAGTCGCAGGCCGCGATCCAGTCGCAGACGTCGACGAACGTGGGGACGATGCAGCTCTATACGATCGGACCGGAAAGCGCGGGCGCGGCCGCCACGGAAATCGGCGCGAACGGGATCATCTCCCTCCTGGCCGACGTGATCGCGATCGGGAAGGCAGTCAAGCCCTGACGCGCCATCGCAACGCCGTGGTCGAGCAGCGGCGCAAGCGGCGCGAGCCGCCGCCGTGCCACGGATCCGCAGCATGGCCGCCGGCGCCTGAACAGCGGTGCCGTGCGGTGTTCCGGAGTAACCGACAGAGCGGGCAGCGCCGATTCGATGCGGTGCCTGTTCGCGAACCAGGAGAAATATGATGGCAAACGACGCAATCGACCCGAAAGTACCGACGGACCCGAAGGACCCGAAAGACCCCTGCAACTGCAAGACGTGCGCGGTGAACGCCGCGATCACCGACGCGGTCACGCAGACCAACGTCAAGGTGGTCGGCGAAGCGCCGGCGATGGCGACGGGCTCGTTGTACCAGGCCCAGAGCCATTCGCTCAGCGTGCTGTTCGAGAACGCGGTGCAGCAGCAGTCGCAGTCGGCCGTGCAACTGCCGACTTCGACGAACGTGGGCACGATGCAGCTGTACACGCTCGGGCCGGCAAGCGCGGGCGCCGCCGCGACGGAAGTAAGCTCGAACGGCGTGCTTTCCGTGCTGGCCGACGTGCTCGCGATCGGCAAGGCGCTCGCCTGACGCGTAGCCTGGCGTCGACGCCGGGCGGCGGCCCCGATCGGTGGCTGCCGCCCGGCACCCGATGTCGGCTCGACGCTCGCGACATATCGACGGCCCCGTGCGGCGCACGTCGCCGGCCGCCCCCCTCATGCTTTCGCCGCGACAGCACTGTAGCGGCGAGCCAACCAGGAGCAACGACATGCCGGAACAGGTTTCCGCCGCGGTGACCGATGCGGTCACGCAAGCCAACGTCAAGGTGGTGGGCGAGGCGCCCGCCGTGGCGTTGGGCACGCTCATGCAGTCGAACAGCCATGCATCCGCGATCCTGCTGCACAACGCGGTGCAGATGCAGGCGAACCAGGCGATGTCCAATCTCGCCGCGACGACCGTCGGCGTCATGCAGCTCTATGCCGGCTCGCCGGCGGCGGCGGCCGGTGCCGCGCGGTCGGCGAACGACAGCTTTGCGTCGCAGCTGGCCGCCGTCGCGCAGCTGATGAACGCCATCGGCCACTGGCGCGGCTGATCCTCCCCGCGCGCCGCCCGACCCGGCGCACGCGATGTCCCCGCGCCGCGGCACCGCACGACGTGCGTGCCCGGCCGTCAATTGGCGTCGACGATGGTCCGGAGCTGCTCCGGCTTCTCGATCGTCACGCCGTGTTCGTGAAGCCGGATCAGCCCGTCGCGCTGCATCTTCCGCAGGCTGCTGTTCAGTCGCGGCCGGCTGACGTTGAGCATTGCCGCGAGGACGCTCTGGTTCTCCGGCAACGGCACCTCGAGATCGTTCCCTTGCATGCGGTTCAGCAGATGGCGCGCGAGCCTGGCGTCGAGCCGGTACAGGCATGCCGATTCGACGAAGTCGCTCAGCTGGTGGATATGCCGGCACAGCTGCTCGTGGACGCGCCCCATGAATTCCGGGTTGGCCAGCAGCGGCGCGAAGTACGGGCGATGCAGCAGCGAAATGCGGCAGTCGGCGCTCAACTGGGCGGTGAAGTGGCGCCGGTGTGCGCGAATCAGCGTGTTCTCGCCGATGAGTTCGCCCGGCATCGAGTGGCCGAGAATGATCTCGCGTCCACCGGGTTCGTGCAGCGTCTTGTAAACGTGCCCGCGGTGCACGAATGCGACGAAGTCTCCCGGATCACCCTTGAAGAACAACAGGCGATTGCCGTGTTCGGGCCAGGGTGTGACATGCCGCTCGATATGCGCGATCAGGCTTTCCGGGAGGTCGGTGAGTATCGGGATATGGCGCAGCGTTTGAGCGTCAGCAAGGGCAGGCATGTTTTCCGCGCGAGGTTGTTTGTCGATACGGCTACCTAGCGAAAAACGCTGCCTTCGGCATTGCGTGAAAAATCAATAATGAAAGGATCGAGATAATCGGCAAGCAGTCCGGACAGGGCGGCACGTCGGCGGCAACGGCGCTTGGTCGATCGACATGGGGCGCTGCATGCCGGCGCTCGAGCAGTTCGCGGCGGCAGTCGTTCCGTTTCATCGCAATGCCGTTATTCAGGCCCGGCGCCGCGCCTGAAACAACGGATCGGGCTATGCCGGAGAATTGAAGTTTCCGTTCATAATAATCAAGAAAATTTACTCGGTCCGATTATCGTTATAACAGTGTTACGCGGGTAACAGCGCCATTACCGGAGTCGAATCGATTCTGTGTTTTCCAAAAAAAGGAAGACACGGGATGACAACCTCGAACCAGCACGCTGCCCCGACGCCCGAGTCTTCGGCGCAGCAGCTCGATCGCACGTGGCGCGAAATGCAGGGGAAATTGCGGCGCCGCGCGCGCCTGCTGTGCAAGGGCGATATTCACCGCGCCGACGAACTGCTCTCCGACACCGCCCTCAAGGTCCACATTTACCTGCAGCGCTCGCCCGAGCGCGTTCAGAACCTGGCCGGTTTTCTCTTTCTGGTGCTGAACCACGCGTTCCTCGATGGCGCGCGCCGCCGGCTGCGCGAAAGCGGCATGCTCGAATTCGATCCGGGCTGGGACGACGATCACACCGTCGAGCTGGCCGGCCACGCGCCGTCGGTGGAGCAGCAACTGCTGCTTCGACAGCAGTTGCTGCGTCTCGAGCAGGCGTTGTCCACGCTGCCCCCGCAGCAGCAGATGCTGTTCACGCTCAAGTTCGAGGAGGACCGGCCCTATCTGCACATCGCGGCGACGCTCGGGATCAACGAGCCGCTTGCCCGAAAGCGCGTCGAGCTGTTGCGCAAGAAGTTGCGCGAGGAACTCGCGTAAGGGCGTTCACGAACGCGGGCACGCAGCGTTCCTAACGGCATGTGCGGCATCGCTGGCCTGCCGTTCCTTCAATCGCATGCCGGAGCCGGGTTCCGAGGAGGCCGCGTGGCAGACAAAGTCAATGAGCAGATTACCGACGCGGTGACGCAGAGCAACGTCAACGTCGTCGCGGGATCGCCGGCCCAGGCGCTGGGCACGCTTTACCAGATGTTCAGCCAGGCCGTCGGCATCTCGGCGCAGAACATGACGCAGCAACAGGCCGCGCTGAACCAGATTTCGAACGCCGTCGTGTCGAAAGCGGTGGCCATGATCCTGTCCGTCGAAGCATCGCCGAAGGGCGGGTCGGGCGGTGGATCGGGCGGCGGGGTGGGCGGCTTGCCGCAGGTTCCTGCGGCCGGGCCGCAGACGGGTACCACGCATTAGCGCGCGATGACTCTCGGGATACCTGAATCATGAACATGAAAGGCCTTTTGGGTGGACGCGGTGACGGCGCGACGCAGACGCCGGACGACGTCGCGGACGCCGCAGCCGAAATCGCGACGCCGGCCGATGCCGCGTCGCGCGCCGCAGCACCGAAAGCCGGCGCGCGCGCGTGGCCGGTCAACCGGCTGCGCAGGCTCACCGATGCGCTGAAAGCGCCGAACCAGGTCGCGGATGCGGCCGGCTCCGGCGGCTCGGCGCTGCAGACCGTGCAGGCGATCAACGCGGAGGCGGCGTCCTACGCGACGACGCAGATCGCCGTCGGCCCGAACATGCTGATCACGCAGGCGGGCGGCATGGTCGCGCAGGCCGCGGCGAACTACTTCGAGGCGACGACGTCGCTGGCGATCGCGGGCAAGAGCGTGCTGATGAAGGATCTGGCGCAGAAGACCGTCGACGAGAACGTGGCCGGCATGGCAATGGATGCGGTGGGCCTGCTGTTGACCGATCTGTTCGTGGCGACCGCGGCGATCGTCGCGGGTGCCGCCGAGGCGATCGAAGGGGAGGCCGCCAGTGTCGCACTCGACCGGATCGACGAGAGCCTGCAGAAGTACCAGTCGCTGCTCGACAAGAAGGGTGCGTAGGGTGCGCCGGCGCTGCCGCCGCGCGCTGCGCGGGCCGTGTCGTCGACGGCCCCGGCAGGCGCGAAACGACCGGCATTGAATCGATGCATGCGTGGTCGTCCGCGTGGCGCGGATGATCGCGCCGATGCGGAACGTCGCGGGCAATCGCCGTCCGCACGCACACCGCCGAAGCATCGACCGACACGACCCGCCGGGCCGTCAGGCCCGATCCGGGATGTGAGCGGCGGGACCGACGCACGTTCGCTTCCCCGAACCCGTCGCGGCCCGCTACCGACAGTCCTGTCAGTCACGTGAGGAACCCATGCCCTACATCATTCACAACGTACACGGTCCCGCGCCGCTGGCGGTTGGCGAGCGCACCTGGGGAGATGCGACGGAAATCGATTTCGGTGCGATGACGAGCTGCATCACGCTCGTCGAGCAGGCACCGGCCCAGCCCACGCAGGTGCGCGGCATCCACCTGTCGATCGTCAGCGCCGACGGCACACGGGTCTACGATCCGGCGGCGAACGTGGCCGGCCAGGTCGAGACGATCATGCAGCAGAGCGGCGATCTGCATGCATGTCTCGGCCGTATCGACCTCTGGCAAGCCAGCCAGACGCAGGAACTGCAGGATTTCTTCGTCGGACTGATGCAGAGCCTCGACATGCTCGACTGGGTGCAGGTGCCGGACGGCAACCTGCGGGTGAGGATCCACGGTGGCGTGATGCAGTATCGGCATGGCGCCGGTGCATGGACCAACGTGTAGCCGGCAGGATTCGTTGAAGCCGGCGCCCGCTGAGTGTGCGGGCGCCGGTTCGAATGGCACGGCCAAACTTCGTCATGGACAGGTGGGGCGCAAGAGGGGACGTGGAATGGTTGAGATGCCACCTGCTCGGAATCTCGTCGCCCGGATGTCACGATGCAATCTGCGTTGTCGTCCGCGAGTTTTCACCGGCTCCCGCGACGCGAACCGCATTCACCGGAGACGTGGGTTCCCGGCACCGTCATGCCGCTCGACTCAAGACGCGCTACCGGCCAGAAGCGATTACACCAGCCAAGCACCCGCCGACGATCGTAAGGTAGCCGTCGGCCGATTGCATTAATGAACTCCGTTACGCACACGTGATTATCGTGCGCAGGGTTTTTTGCGATCCCGTCGTGAATGCGCTCGATTATTGACGAAAATAAAACGAGCTCACGGTTGCTTCTTCGCCAACATTTTTTTAATAACTCGGCCTGCCTTGTCCTTGCTAAAACCAACGCCATCTGCTTTATTTACTCATACCAAATCAGGATAAAACGCTACGGGGTATCTCGGCTGCTTTGCCCGGCATTCGTGCCTGGCGAATCGGCATCGATTCACCATGGCATTCCTACGATCTGAAAGCGCAGCCCCTTTCCCGAGGTCGTGCTGCGCCTGCTGCGCGTGTCCGCGCCCCATGGAGGCGATCAGGCGACCACGCGGGCCCGCCTATGGCCCGCCGATTAATGCTTTCAAAATACCAAGCGCCATTTTAATAAAACGAATTCAATTGAACGTGAGTTTGATTGATTTATGAATTACCTGCTTACGTTCAAAACCTGGCGGCCCAACCGTAACGCTACCCACGAAGGGGACTGGACACATCATGAATAACGCACCTGGAGTCAGAGTTCGTCCGTCGATCGAATCGTTGCAAGCCGAATATCTGAAAGGCAACAAAAAGCCGCTGGAAGACGTGATGCGCGCGTGGAAAGGCATCAAGGCATTGCCGCCCGACGATCCGAACTCGTTCTTCATGATCGGCGGCTTCCACGGCGAGCCGTTCCGCGGCGCCGGCTGGGGTTCGGCGTCCTACTGGGGCGGCTACTGCAACCACGGTAACGTGCTGTTCCCCACCTGGCACCGGGCTTACCTGCTGCGGCTGGAACAGGCGCTGCAGAGCATCCCCGGTTGCGAGCAGGTGATGCTGCCGTTCTGGGACGAAACCAGCGAAGAGTCGCTGACGAAAGGCATTCCGTGGGCGCTGACCGCCCCGGATTTCGAGCTCGACGGCGAAAAGATTCCGAACCCGCTGGCCTCCTTCTCGTTCAACCGGGCGATCACCGACAACATCAACGGCGACAATCCGAACTACAGCAAGCCGCTGCCTTACGTCACGGTTCGCTACCCGTTGTCGGGGCTCGTGGGGACCGACAAGGACAAGGCCGCCACCGAGAAGCACAACGCCAAGTTCCAGGACGCCAAGGAGAACGTCGTCATACTGAACCGCAACGTCGTGGACTGGCTCACGTCGTACATCGTCGTGAAGGGCGACGTGGTGCCGACCAACGTGAAGAGCAAGTTCGAGCAGTGCCTGGACGCGCCGAACTACACGGTGTTTTCCAACACGTCGTCCGCGGCCCAGTGGAACGAGAATCTTCCGGACGGCGCGATCCCCGTGGTCCCGCTCGAGTCGCCGCACAACGATATTCACCTTGCCGTCGGCGGGTTCGACGTGCCGCACGGACCGAACAAGGGCGATTTCGCGCCGATTCCGGGCGCCAACGGCGACATGGGCGAAAACGACACGGCGGGCCTCGACCCGATCTTCTATTTCCACCACTGCTTCATCGATCGCGTGTTCTGGCTGTGGCAGAAGCGGCATGGCTACACACAGCACCTCGACGTCATCGCCGAGTATCCGGGCACCAACTCCGTCGACGCGCAGGGGCCGACGCCGGGCGTCGTGCCCAACTCGTGGCTCACGCTCGAAACGCCGCTCGATCCGTTCAAGAAAAGCGAGAACGGCAAGGAGCGCGCCTACACGTCGCTCGACTGCATCAACATCGAGGAACAGCTCGGCTACACGTACGGCCCCGGTTCGCTGGAAAACCTGCCGAAGTTGTCGCTCGCGGCACCGACCGTGCCGGCCGGCAACAGCCGCAAGATCGTGCGCGTGTCCGGGCTGAATCGTGCGCCGATCGCGGGGTCGTTCCTCGTGTCCGCGTACGTCAACGTGGACGGCGAACGGCAACTGCTCGGCACGGAGGCCGTGCTGAGCCGCTGGAGCGTGCAGTCCTGCGCGAACTGCCAGACGCACCTCGAAGTGAAGGCGTTCTTTCCGCTGAATCACTTCGCCGAAAGCGCGGTGCAGGATGCGCAGTACGACGTCGAAATTCATACGCGCGACGGCGTACGCCTGCAGACGCCACCCGCGTCACCGCCCGATTCGCAAGCCGTCGTCGGCGCGGCGCCGCAACCCGTACGGAAACTGTTCCGCCTCGAGGTCCGGTAGCGGCGGCGCGTGACGAACCGGCGCCGTTGCCCGGCGCCGGTTCACCTCGGTACTTCGACAACGTGGACATGACGGGGAGACGCGGGCATGAGCTATACACCCGAAACCGGCAGCCTGGTGGGGCTGTGGACCTATCGCAGCTTCCTGAACGATCCCGACCCGGCCACCGCATTCAACGACCTTGAATTCGGCCTCGGCACGATCGAAATCGCGCATGCGCCGGCGGGCATTTTCAAGGGACGCATTTTCGGTCCGGGATGGGAACTGCAGCTCAACGGCTGGATTACCTACGGGAATCCGGGCACGGTGCGATTCCAGGGGCGCGGCGTGGTCAGCGGCGAGGAATGGGTATACGACTACGTCGGGTACGTGAGCGCGCCCTGGCCCAATGGCGTCGACCAGCGCCCGGCGCTGACGGGTTCGATCGTCCGTACGGTGCCGCATGCGAGCGGCAACGGCGGCGTCGCCCCGGCCGGGGTGGTGTGCTCGTGGTATGCGGTCATGCGAGATCCCGCCTGAGCGGCCATGACTGCGCCGACTGCACCGCCGGCCGACCCGGCCAGGCGTCCGGCGACGGTGACGGTGACGAACGCGATTCGCGCATGCGTCGGGATCGGGCCTGCGCGAACCGCTGTTATTTCGCTATCCGAACGGGTATGCGGTGCGATGGCATTCGCACTCCTCGGCTACCTGGCTTGCGACTTGCCGACCAGGCTGCACGGTGCCCCTTCCAGCTGGATATGGAACGGCATCGGCGCAATGGTTTGCGGCATCGCCGGCTATTCGATGAAAGGCGGAGTGTCCGGCGGGTGCGCGCGCAGGGCGATGCTCCAGTGCGTGGGGGCCATCGGCGCGGGATTGACGCTCGATGCGATACGGTCCCCCGTCGATGCCATTCTCGGCATCTGCGGCGGAACGCTCGATGCCGGCGCCATGTGGAACATGCTCGTGCTGCATCTCCAATGGTTCCCGATGTCGATGCTGGCCATGCTGGCGCTGCTGATCTTGCGCGAGGCCGACCGCAAGGACCGGCGCCGACGTGGCGCGGCAAGCATGCTCGTTGTGGTGCCGGTGCGGGTCGCGCTCGAATTCGCGGGGATGCAGCTCGTCATGGCGCTCGGCATGACCGCGATCAGGGCATCGGCGTTCGCTGCCGGGCTGCGTTGGGATACGAGCGGCGTGGCAGTGTCGATGCTCGCCAGCATGCTGGCGTTCTACGCATTGAGCGATCGGGCGGCGCGCGCAGAGGGGCGTTGAATGGTCGATTGCGAAATAGGAACGGCCATATTAAAGAGGCGCGGCCATCTCTTGTCAGACGAGGCCGCGTCCAGGTTGATCTGGAAAGGTGTGTTGACGCGGTTTGTGCTCAGCTACCGGAGCGCTTTGGGAGCGGAATCCGAGTTTTAACCCGCGTCACACGGACGTTGCACGTACTCCGGGCGGCGGTCGTGACTATTCACGATGCTCGTGCTCGTGCTCGCGCCACGGATCTCGATCGCGCGGATGACGATGCCTCCACTCGTCGCGTTCCCAGTAGCGATGGCCGTCCCAGTAGCGGTCGCCGTGCACGCCGATCTCGACCGATACACCCGCCCCCGGGGCGGGCTCTCGCTGTTCGTACCTCGGTTGCGGTGAACCGTAGCCTTGCGCGAAGGCCGTGCTGGTCGCGGCGAGTGCGCCGCCGGCCACGAGGGTCGCCAGAATTCGACGCGTTGCAATTGTCAGGGGTTTCATCGAGCCGTCCTCCATTGAATGCCGACCACGACTCACGCGCATGATTCGTTCCCGTATGGAGCGGCAGATGCCTCGCTCGCCATTTCGACCCTGCGGCCGCGTCACCTTGCAGCCCGTGCCGACCCGGTGTCGGAACGCATGATGTCTCCGTCTGGAGGCATCACTGATCCCCCAGCTTTTTTCTCGTCAACAACCACAAAAAACATCATTTCGCCCACGTCTGGCTGTCAGCAGAATGTCTCCATTCCCACTCGCACGACGACACGAGCACTCGAGCCTCGCAGCGAGCCGCACCTCAAGGAGACACCCGTGGCAGTCGAAACAACCTCAATCGATACGCTCGTCGTCGGCGCCGGTCAGGCCGGCGTGGCCATGAGCGAGCACCTGGGCAAGCTGGGCGTACCGCATCTCGTGCTGGAGCGCAGCCGCATCGCCGAGCGCTGGCGCACGGGCCGCTGGGATTCGCTGGTCGCGAACGGCCCCGCGTGGCACGACCGCTTCCCCGGCCTCGAATTCGACGGGCTCGATCCGGACGCGTTCGCATCGAAAGACCAGGTCGCCGATTACTTCGAAGCGTATGCGCGCAAGTTCAACGCGCCGATCCGCACCGGCGTCGAGGTGAAGCAGGTCATGCGCAATGCCGGCAAGCCGGGTTTCATCGTCGAGACGTCCGACGGCACGATCGAGGCGAACCGCGTGGTCGTCGCGACCGGGCCGTTCCAGCGCCCGGTGATTCCGCCGATCGCACCGGACGACGCGCGCCTCGTGCAGATTCATTCCGCCGACTATCGCAACCCGGCGCAGCTTCCGGAAGGTGCGGTGCTGGTGGTCGGCGCGGGGTCGTCGGGCGTGCAGATCGCCGACGAGCTGCAACGCGCGGGTCGCCAGGTGTACCTGTCGGTCGGCCCGCACGATCGGCCGCCGCGAGCATATC
The DNA here is from genome assembly GCF_004343765.1 of Burkholderia sp. SRS-25. NCBI lineage: Bacteria > Pseudomonadati > Pseudomonadota > Betaproteobacteria > Burkholderiales > Burkholderiaceae > Burkholderia > Burkholderia sp. SRS-25. The sequence continues at coordinate 265,735 of NZ_PTXM01000004.1, read as the reverse complement.
GCGGCCGCGATTTCTGCTGGTGGCTCGGCGTGCTCGGCGAATGGGACAAGGAAGTCGCGACGCCCGGCCGCGAACACGTGACGATCGCGGTGAGCGGCGCGCGCGGCGGCCATACGGTGGATTTCCGCAAGCTCGCGAACCAGGGCGTGACGCTCGTCGGGCTGACGAAGTCGTTCGACGGCGGCGTGGCCGTGTTCGAACGCGATCTGGCGATCAATCTCGCACGCGGCGACGAAAACTATCTGTCGCTGCTCGACGCGGCCGACGCCTATGCGGCGCGCAACGGCCTCGATCTGCCGGAAGAGCCGGAAGCCCGCCGCATCCTGCCGAACCCCGATTGCGTCGCGCATCCGATCCTCGCGCTCGACCTGGCCGGCGCGGGCGTCACGTCGATCATCTGGGCGACCGGCTACGCGGTCGACTACGGCTGGCTGAAGGTCGACGCTTTCGCCGACAACGGCAAGCCGCAGCACCAGCGCGGCGTGTCGAAGGAGCCGGGCATCTATTTCCTCGGGCTGCCGTGGCTGTCGCGGCGCGGCTCCAGCTTCATCTGGGGCGTGTGGCACGACGCGCGGCACATCGCCGATCACATCGCGATCCAGCGCACCTACCTCGAGTACCACGACGCATCGCGGCGCCGCTCGACCGCGCACGCGGAGCAGGACGGCGCAGCGCCGCCCGCCGCGCCGTCCGCCGATACGCAGCCGCTCGCCGACGCGGTGAACTGACCGACCCCATGCCGCCCCCCGCACCGCGTCTGCTTCCGGTGCGGCGGCGTGCCCCCTGACGACTGAAGGATTCCGATGAGCCAACCCACCCATACCCGTATCCGCATGTTCAACACGAAGGATACCTACCCGAACCAGACGCTCGACAACGACCTGTGCCAGGCCGTGCGGGCCGGCAACACCGTCTACGTGCGCGGCCAGGTCGGCACCGATTTCGACGGCAGGCTGATCGGCCTCGGCGATCCGCGCGCGCAGGCCGAGCAGGCGATGAAGAACGTCAAGCAGTTGCTGGAGGAAGCCGGCAGCGACCTCACGCACATCGTGAAGACGACGACCTACCTGATCGATCCGCGCTATCGCGAGCCCGTCTACCAGGAAGTCGGCAAGTGGCTGAAGGGCGTGTATCCGATCTCGACGGGGCTCGTCGTGTCCGCGCTCGGCCAGCCGCAGTGGCTGATGGAAATCGACGTGATCGCCGTGATCCCGGACAACTGGCAGCCGAACCGCGCACCGGAGGCAACATGACTTTCTCCATCGTCGGGCGTTGCCCGGAGACGGGCCAGCTCGGGATCGCGATCAGCTCGTCGAGCATCGCGGTGGGCGCGCGCTGCCCGTGGGTGCGCGCGGGCGTCGGCGCCGTCGCGACGCAGAACATCACGCTGCCGGCGCTTGGGCCCCAGATCCTCGACCTGATCGAACACGGGCAGCTCACGCCCGCCGCGGCGCTCGACCGTGCGCTGAGCGCGAACGGCTGGAGCCAGTACCGGCAGGTCACGGTGATCGACGGGCAGGGGCAGACGGCGTGCTTCACCGGCAAGGAAGCGCTCGGCACGCATCACGCGGTGCGGGGCGAGCAATGCGTGGCGGCGGGCAACCTGCTGGCCGCACCGGCCGTGATCGACGCGATGGTGCGTGCGTTCGAACAGGCGCCCGGCCTGCTCGCCGATCGGTTGCTGGCCGCGATGCACGCGGCGATGGCGGCCGGCGGCGAAGCGGGGCCGGTGCACTCGGCCGCGCTGAAAGTGGCCGGCGACGTGACCTGGCCGATCGTCGACCTGCGCGTCGACTGGGCCGATGCCGACCCGATCGGGCAGCTCGACGCGCTGTGGCAGGCTTATCGGCCGCAGATGCAGGATTACCAGACGCGCGCGCTGAACCCCACCGCCGCGCCGAGCTACGGAGTGCCGGGCGATGAATGACACGTCGAGCCGCGCACTGCTGGAACGGCTGATCGGTTTCGCGACGGTCAGCCGCGATTCGAACCTCGAGATGATCGGTTTCATCCGCGACTATCTCGCGGGTTTCGGCGTCGAAAGCGAACTGTTCTACAACGCGGAACGCACCAAGGCGAGCCTGTACGCGACGATCGGGCCACGCGATCGCGGCGGCATCGCGCTGTCGGGCCATACCGACGTGGTGCCGGTCGACGGGCAGGCGTGGACGGTCGAGCCGTTCCGGCTGACCGAGCGCGACGGCCGCCTGTACGGTCGCGGCACGGCCGACATGAAAGGCTTCATCGCATCGGTGCTCGCGGCCGTGCCGGCGTTCGTCGCGCGGCCGCTGAGCGTGCCGGTGCATCTCGCGTTCTCGTACGACGAGGAAGTCGGCTGCCTCGGCGTGCGGCCGATGCTCGATGCACTGGCCGCGCGCGCGCACCGGCCGCGCCTGTGCCTGATCGGCGAGCCGACCGAACTGAAGCCGGTGCTCGGTCACAAGGGCAAGCTCGCGATGCGCTGCCACGTGAAAGGCGCGGCATGCCACTCGGCGTACGCGCCGTCGGGCGTCAACGCGATCGACTATGCTGCGAAGCTGATCGGCCGGCTCGGCGAGATCGGTGCGGCGCTCGCGCGGCCCGAACGGCACGACGAACGATTCGATCCGCCGTTCTCGACCGTGCAGACCGGGCTGATCAAGGGCGGCCGCGCGCTGAACATCGTGCCGGCGGAATGCGAGTTCGATTTCGAGGTGCGGGCGCTGCCGGATTTCGATGCGCACGACGTGCCGAGGAAGCTGCAGGACTATGCGGAATCCGAACTGTTGCCGAGGATGCGCGCCGTGCAGCCCGATACCGACATTCAGTTGCAGCCGCTGGGCGCGTATCCGGGGCTTGCGACCGCGCCCGACAGCGAGGCCGCGCGCCTGCTCGCGATGCTGAGCGGCTCCGATGCCTTCGGCACGGTCGCGTTCGGCACCGAGGGCGGGCTGTTCGGGCAGGCCGGTATTCCGACCGTGGTGTGCGGGCCCGGCAGTATGGACCAGGGGCACAAGCCCGACGAGTTCGTCACGCTCGACCAGCTCCACGGCTGCGACGCGATGCTGGGGCGGCTGGCCGCCCATCTCGTTGCGGCCGCCTGACGCGGCGCGCCCGATCGACACGCACGCCCCGCATCCCGCGGCGCGTGCGTTTTCGTGTTCCCTCCGGTTCCCTAGCGCGCCGTTTCCGCGACGATCTGCGCGAGCCGCTCGCGGCAGAAATCGACGAACGACTGCGCCTGCTTCGTGAGTTGCCCGCGTTTCAGCCGCGCGCTCACGAGCCCCGACGGGCTCACCGTTTCGCTGAGGCCGATCGTCACGACGCGCTGGCCGTCGTACGTGTATTCGGAATGCGGGCGCGTGACGAGCAGCGAGAAGCCGAACCCCTGGCCGACCATCCCGCGCACCATCTCGATCGACGGCGACCCGAACACGATGTTCGGCGTGAGCCCGAGTTCGTGAAAGAGGCTGACGAAATACGTGCGGCTCGGCTGCACGTCGAGCAGGATCATCGGCTCGACGCAGAGGTCGCGCAACGACACGTGCGTCTGGCCCGCGAACCGGTGGTGCTCCGGCAGCAGCACGTACGGCTGCTGCGGCGGCATCAGCGGCTCGGTCTCGATCGTGCCGTCGAGATCGTGGTCGTACATGAGCGCGAGATCGAACGTGCCGGACGTCAGGCCCTGCACGAGTTCCTGCTGGTCGCCGTCGCGCAGCCGGATGTTCACGCCCGGGTAGCGCTCGCGAAAGCCCGCGATCAGTTGCGGCAGATAAAGCGGCGCGACCGTCTCGAAGCAGCCGATGTCGATCTGCCCGGTGATCACGTCGTTGTCGGCCAGCGCGTTCTGTTCGAATTCGTGCGCGATGCGCAGCAGTTCCTGCGCTTTCCGGTAGAAGCGCGTGCCGCTCGGCGTGAGCGACACGCCCTGCGCGTGATGGCGGATGAACAGCTTCACGCCGAAGCTTTCCTCCAGACCCTTGATCGCGCTGGAGATCGACGGCTGCGCGATGAAGAGCTGGCGCGACGCCTCGGCCACGCTGCCGGATTCCACCGTCGTCACGAAGTATTTCAGTTGCCGCAAAGTGTAGTGAGCCACAAGCACCTCTGATGCACGGCCCCGGCGTGCCGCCGCGGGCGCAATCTGTCCATGGTTGTGCGTAGCACCTTACCCGAAAGCCTCCCGGTGCCGAAATTTCCGCTGCAGAGCTTTTTCGTATGTCCCGGAAATATTTTTAGTATTTTCCGGTCGCGAGGGTCGTGGCGCACCATCGTCTCCAACCTGGATCACGACGATCACGAAGCGGTTGCCTACGCGGCAACGACGCATGTCTTCCGTTCCCGCATGCGCGTCGTCCGCTTCGTTCGACATCGCCGCGCGTGCACGCGGCGCGTCGTCGCTCGCGCATCCGGACCCGATTGCAGGCGCGACCCCCAACGCGCGCCGGCTGACACGGCAAGCGCGGATCGCCGCGCAGGACAGGAGACATCACCATGACGAACGTGGACCGCAACGCGTCCCCGATGATAGAGAAACACACGATCGGCTACGTGCCGCCCGCGGAGCGCCACGGCAAGGTGCGCGACCTGTTCACGCTCTGGTTCGGCGGCAACATCGCGCCGCTGCCGATCGTGACCGGCGCGCTCGGCGTGCAGCTCTTCCACCTGAACCTGATGTGGGGCATCGTCGCGATCGTCGTCGGCCAGGCGGTCGGCGGCGTGCTGATGGCGCTGCATTCGGCGCAGGGGCCGCAGATGGGCATCCCGCAGATGATCCAGAGCCGCGCGCAGTTCGGCTCGTGGGGCGCGCTGCTCGTGACCGTGATCGCGGCCGTGATGTACGTCGGCTTCTTCGCGTCGAACATCGTGCTCGCCGGCAAGTCGGTGCACGGCATCGCGTCGTCGGTGCCGGTGCCCGTCGGCATCGTGATCGGCGCGGTGGGCTCGGGGCTGATCGGGATAGTCGGCTACCGGTTCATCCACATCCTGAACCGGATCGGCACGTGGGTGCTCGGCATCGGCATCCTGGTCGGCTTCTGGATGATCCTCACGCACGTGACGACCGACGATTTCCTGACGCGCGGCGGCTTCAACTTCGCCGGATGGCTCGCGACGGTGTCGCTGTCGGCGTTGTGGCAGATCGCGTTCGCGCCGTACGTGTCGGACTATTCGCGCTATTTGCCGGAAGACGTCGGCGTGGCGTCGACGTTCTGGGCGACCTATCTCGGCTGCACGATCGGCTCGACGCTCGCGTTCATCTTCGGCGCGGTCGCGGTGCTCGCGGTGCCGGCCGGCGCGGACGCGATGGACGCGGTCAAGCAGGCGACCGGCCCGCTCGGCCCGCTGATGCTCGTGCTGTTCCTGCTGAGCGTGATCAGCCACAACGCGCTGAACCTGTACGGCGCGGTGCTCGCGGTGATCACGTCGGTGCAGACGTTCGCATACAAGTGGATTCCGACCGCGAAGGCGCGCGCGGTGGTGTCGGTCGTGATCTTCGTCGCGTGCTGCTACGCGGCGATCGGCGCGTCGACGAACTTCGTCGGCAACCTCGTCGACCTCGTGCTCGCGCTGCTCGTCGTGCTGGTGCCGTGGACGGCGATCAACCTGATCGACTTCTACGTGATCCACAAGGGCAAGTACGACATCAAGTCGATCTTCATGGTCGATGGCGGGATCTACGGCCGCTTCAACCCGCAGGCGCTGCTCGCGTATGCGATCGGCATCCTCGTGCAGATTCCGTTCATGAACACGCCGATGTATGCGGGCCCGATTCCCGCGCATCTCGGCGGCGCGGACCTGTCGTGGCTCGTGGGGCTCGCGCTGACGTCGCCGCTGTACTACTGGCTCGCGTCGCGCGACAGCGCGTACCGGCGCCGGCAGACGGGCGCGACGATGCCGCCCACGGCGGTGCGGTAAAAACGGGGAAGGGGGCAGGCCACCGCGTCAGTGACGAGACGGTGGCCCGTGGAGGAAGTCGGACGGGCTCGCGGTTGCGGTGCGCCGCGAGCCCGTCCGTGACTCAGACTACCGCCGAGCGCGCGACGCGCACCGGCACCGACTTGTACGACGGCGTGCCGCTTTCCTTGTCGATGTAGTCGAGCGGCACCAGTACGTTCGCTTCCGGGTAGTACGCGCCGACCGAACCCGGCGCGATGTCGTATTCGATCGCGGTGATCTTCTCGAGGCGCAGCGTGCGGCCCGATGCGGTGACCGTCTCGATGTCGACGAGGTCACCGTGTTCGAGCCCGTACTTCGCGAGATCGGCAGGGTTCATGAACAGCACGTCGCGCCGGCCGAACACGCCGCGATAGCGGTCGTCGAGCCCGTAGATCGTCGTGTTGTACTGGTCGTGGCTGCGCAGCGTGATCAGCCGCAGCACCTGCTCGGCGCCGAGCACGTCGGCATCTTCCTTCACGCCCTTGTAGACCGAGAACATCGCCTTGCCGGTCGGCGTCGGCCATACGCGCTCGGTGGGCGGCAGCGGCAGGCGGAAGCCGCCCGGCGTGCGGATGCGCTCGTTGAACGCCTCGAAGCCGGACACCGTGCGGTCGATCAGGTCGCGGATGCGGTCGTAGTCGTCGATCAGGTCGAGCCACGCGACCTTGCTGGCCGGCAGCGTCGCATGCGCGATGCCCGCGACGATCGCCGGCTCCGAGCGCAACTGGTCGGACGCCGGCTTGAGCTTGCCGGCCGACGCATGAACCATCGACATCGAATCCTCGACGGTGATCGACTGCCGGCCGGTGGCCTGCATGTCGAGCTCGGTGCGGCCGAGCACCGGCAGCACGAAGGTTTCCTTCGCGACCAGCAGGTGCGAGCGGTTCAGCTTGGTGCCGAGATGCACGCTCAGGTCGAGCTTCGCCATCGCCGGGAACGACTGTTCCGGATCGGGCAGCGCGACCGCGAAGTTGCCGCCGAGGCACAGCAGCGCCTTCGCGGTGCCGTCGATCATCGCCTGCATCGCCTGCACGGCGTCATGCCCGTGATGGGCGGGCGGCGTGAAGCCGCACACGTCCTCGATCTTCTTCAGGAACTCGGGCGACGGCTTCTCGGTGATGCCGACCGTGCGGTTGCCCTGCACGTTCGAATGGCCGCGCAGCGGGCACACGCCGGCGCCGGGCTTGCCGATGTTGCCGCGCATCAGCAGCAGGTCGGCGATCAGGCGCACGGTTGCCGTGCCCTTGTTGTGCTGCGTGACGCCCATCCCGTACGTGACGATCGTCGCGTTCGACTTCGCATACGCGAGCGCGACCTGTTCGAGCTGCGCCTGGCTGAGCCCGCTCGCGCGCTCGATGTCGTCCCACGACGTGGCTTCGAGATCGGCCGAGAACGCGTCGAAGCCGTTGGTGTGCTGCGCGATGAAGTCGCGGTCGAGCACGTCGCCGCGCTCGGCCTCGAGCTGCAGCAGCGCCTTCATGATGCCCTTCAGCGCGGCCGCGTCGCCGCCGGCGTCGACCTGGTAGTACGTCGATGCGATCCGCGTCGAGCCGAACGACGCCATCTCGATCATGTCCTGCGGATCGGCGAAGCGTTCGAGCGCGCGTTCGCGCAGCGGGTTGAACACGATGATCGGCACGTTGCGGCGCGCGCACTCGTGCAGCGTGCCCATCATCCGCGGGTGGTTCGTGCCGGGGTTGTGGCCGATCGAGATGATCAGCTCGCAGTGGTCGAAGTCCTCCAGCGACACGGTGCCCTTGCCGATGCCGATCGACTGCGGCAGGCCGACGCTGGTCGGCTCGTGGCACATGTTCGAGCAGTCGGGGAAGTTGTTGGTGCCGAGCTCGCGCGCGAACAGCTGGTACAGGTACGCGGCTTCGTTCGACGCGCGCCCCGACGTATAGAACTCGACCTGGTCGGGCGGCAGCGCGCGCAGCACTTCGCCGATGCGCGCGAACGCGTCGTCCCATTCGATCGCGCGGAACGTGTCGGTCGCGCGATCGTAGACGAGCGGATGCGTGAGCCGGCCCATGTTCTCCAGTTCGTAGTCCGACATGCGCAGCAGCGACGACACGGTGTTCGCCGCGAAGAACTCGGGCGTCACGCGCTTGGTCGTCGCTTCCCACGTGACGGCCTTCGCGCCGTTCTCGCAGAACTGGAACGTCGACTTGTGTTCCTTGTCGGGCCACGCGCAGCCGGGGCAGTCGAAGCCGTCGGGCTGGTTGGTCCGCATCAGCACGATCGGCGCCTCGATGGTTTCCATTTGCGTGCGCACCGCATCGGCTGTCGCGCGAAGCGCGCCCCAACCGCCGGCGGGCCCGTCGTATTTCCTGATGCCTGGCACTTCGCGTCGATTTGTCATGTGAATCTCCAATAGCCGGGCCCGGTGCGGGTGGCTCGGTTGCGCCGTGTCGCGGCGTGGGGTGGCTCCGTCCGGTGGACGGAGCCGGTCATGCGTGCCCCGTGCGTGCGGGGCATGCCGGGTTTCAGTGCGCGTCCTTCTTCGCGCCGGACGACTTCTTGCCGGACGCTTTCGCGGCAGGAGCGGGCGGCGTGTCGTCCGCGTTCGCGTCTGCTGCTGCCTTGGCGGCCTTGCCGTTCGGTTTGGCCTTGCCGTTGGCGTCCTTCGTGTCCTTCGCTTCAGGCGCGGCAAGCTTGTTGAACTTCACTTCGTCGCTGGCCTTGTCGTAGTCGACCTCGCACTTGTCGCCCGACTTCAGCCTGTCGGCGAGGATCTCCTTCGCGAGCCGCGTCTCGATGGTCTGGCGGATCTGGCGTTTCAGCTCGCGCGCGCCGAACTCCGGCTGGTAGCCGGCTTCGGTCAGGTGCGCGACTAGCGAGTCGCCCATCACCAGCGTGATGTCCTGCGCGGCGGCCGTGCGCACCACGCGGTCGAGCTGGATCTGCACGATCGCGCGGATGTCCTCCTTCGACAGCGCGTGGAAGACGATCACCTCGTCGATCCGGTTCAGGAACTCGGGGCGGAAATGGCCCTTCAGCACCTGCATCAGCTGCTCGCGGATCGCCTTGTCGGTCTTGCGCGCAGCTTCCGGCTGCGTGAGGTTGTCCATGATGATCGCGGCGCCGAGGTTGCTCGTCGCGATGATGATCGTGTTGCTGAAGTCGACCACGCGGCCCTTGCCGTCGGTCAGGCGGCCGTCGTCGAACACCTGAAGCAGCACGTTGTAGACGTCCGGATGCGCCTTCTCGATCTCGTCGAGCAGGATCACGCTGTACGGGCGGCGCCGCACGCGCTCGGTGAGCTGGCCGCCTTCGTCGTAGCCGACGTAGCCGGGCGGCGCGCCGATCAGCCGCGCGACCGCGTGCCGCTCCATGTACTCGGACATGTCGATGCGGATGATCGCCTGCTCGTCGCCGAACACGGTCTCGGCGAGCGCCTTCGCGAGCTCGGTCTTGCCGACGCCCGTCGGCCCGAGGAACAGGAACGTCGCGATCGGCCGGTGCGTCTGGCCGAGCCCCGCGCGCGACAGCCGCACCGCATCGCTGACGGCCACCACCGCGTCGCTCTGGCCGACCACGCGCTCGCGCAGTTGCTCTTCCATCTTCAACAGCTTCTGGCGCTCTTCCTGCGTGAGTTCGGACACGGGGATGCCGGTGAGCCGCGACACGACCTCGGCCACCGATTCGACGGTGACCTCGAGCGTCTCGGAGCCCGTCTTGCGCTGCCACGCCTCCATCTTCTCGTCGACGGATTTCTGCTTCGCGTTGATCTGCTCCTCGAACTGCTTCGCTTCGTCGAAGCGCTTGCGCGACGTCGCGTAGTCCTGCTCGCGCTTCAGTTGCGCGATCTGCGCTTCGCCTTCCTGAATGTCGACCGGGCGCGAGGTCGCGCCGATCCGCACGCGCGCGGCGGCCTGGTCGATCAGGTCGATCGCCTTGTCGGGGAGGAAGCGCGACGTGATGTAGCGATCGGCGAACTCGGCGGCCGCGACGAACGCATCGTCGGCGAACGTCACCTGGTGGTGCGCCTCGAGGCTGTCGCGCAGCCCGCGCAGGATCACGATCGTCTGCTCGACGCTCGGCTCCGGCACGAACACCGGCTGGAAGCGCCGTTCGAGCGCGGCGTCCTTCTCGATGTACTTCTGGTATTCGTTGAGCGTCGTCGCGCCGATCAGGCTCAGCTCGCCGCGCGCAAGCGCGGGCTTCAGCACGTTCGCGATGTCGAGGCCGCCTTCGCCGCCGCCCTGGCCCGCGCCGACGATCGTGTGCAGCTCGTCGATGAACAGGATCAGTTCGTCCTGTTTCGCCGTGACTTCGTCGATCAGCTGCTTCGCGCGTTCCTCGAATTCGCCGCGATACTTCGCGCCTGCCACCATCGAGTTGATGTTGACTTCGACGAGCCGCTTGTCGCGCAGCACTTCGGGCACGTCGCCGTTGACGATCCGCTGTGTGAGCCCTTCGACGATCGCCGTCTTGCCGACCCCCGGCTCGCCGATCAGCACCGGATTGTTCTTCTTGCGGCGCGCGAGCACCTCGATCGTGCTCTCGATTTCCTGCGCGCGGCCGAGCACCGGGTCGAGCTTGCCCTGGCGCGCGATCGCGGTGAGGTCGCGGCCGAACTTGTCGAGGTTCGGCGTGCCGGTCGGCGCATCGACGCGGCCGTCCTCGGCGCCTTTGCCGACCACCTTCACGACCTTCTGGCGCAGCGCCTCGGGCGTCACGCCGTATTTCTTCAGCAGCGTGCCGGCGACGCTGTCCGGCACCGATGCGAGCCCGATCAGCAGGTGCTCGGGGCCGATGTACGAGTGGCCGAGATCGCGCGACGCCTGGAACGCGTACTGCACGGCCTTCTTCACGCGCGGCGAGATCGACAGCTTGTCGAGCGGCGCATCGGCGGCGGCCGTGCCGGTGTGCGCATGCTCGTCGATGTACGACCGGATGTCCTGCGGCGACAGCTTCAGTTCCTTCAGCAGCGCGGCGCACACGTCGGTGTCCGCGAGCGCGTACAGCAGGTGTTCGGAATCGAGCTCGCTGCGGCGCAGCTCGTGCGCCTTCTCGGCCGCGCGCTGCAGCAGCTCCAGCGTCTGCTCGCTGAACGCGTCGGTCGGGTCGACCGATTCGCGCGGAATCTCGGCGGCGAGCGGCGATTCGTCGTCGAGCCCGCCGAACAGCGACGATGAGCCGCCACCGCCCAGCAGCGAATCGAACGGGTTCAGCATGCTCTGATGCCGCATCAGCTGACGGAAGTGGTAATCGCAGATCGAGATCGTCTTGCGCTCGCCGTCCTGCATCACGGTTGCGCGCGCGACGGCCGGCCGCGCGTGGCAGATATCGCAAAGTGCGGGCATGGTGGTCTGGCTCCTGTCGGTGAAAGTGGGTCGAAGGGTGAAGTCCCGATGCGGTGCGGCGCTTGGCGCATGCCGACCACGAACGCACGACGCGCTGCACGGCGGCCCGCGGGCGGCACCGGTGCTGTCACGCAGCGCGCGTGGGCGTCGTGCACGGTCGCGGTCAGGGCGGCAAGCGTGCGTGCCGGGAGGAGCCCACGGTATCGCTTCGACTGCGTTCAAAATAGCGAATCGGCGGAGGCTATCCAAGGCACAGTTCCGCACCGGCCCGGCGCTGAATTGCACCCTCGCATGCGTGCGCGCACGAGTGGCAAGGAGTACAGACGGGCGGGCGCACGGCTGCACGGGCGTGCGCGGCGTGCGCAGCGTGGGATGACAGGAAGCGGAAGCGGGCGGAGCGCGAACGGATCGCGGTGCGACATCGGCGCGCAGGGCGCCGGTTGCCGGGAGGGGACAGGCACAGCGGGCGGGGAGGCGCGACGGCGGCAGCGCCGCAGGGCTCGCGTGCCGCGAGCGGCCAAGTACGACCACGCACGCATTGCGGACGATGCGTGTGTGGCGGCCGAAGGCGAGGGCGGGTTGCACGGTCCGGGCCGGACGCGGCGCAACCGTGGCGTGCCGCGGTCAGTCCGGGAGCGTCATCGCAAGCCGCTGCCGGGCGATCCGCTTCACGTCCGTTGACAGTGCCGCATCCGGCAGGCCATTGGCCCAGACGGAGAACGAATCCTCGATCAGGTTGCGCGTGTCGGGCGGCAACTCCGCCAGGACCAGCGACAAGACGGTGAACAGCACGGCGGTGTCGCCGGCGTGGCTGCTCGCGTTCGCATCGACCGCCTGCTTCAGCTGATCGACCGACGCCTGCAGCGCCTGCAATGCCTCATTCGACTCGCTCATCACATACTCCATGCAAGATGGGTTTGATCGGCGACGAACATGCGGCCGGCGGTGCGGCCGCTCGCGCGCGACGCCGGGCCGGCATCGCACGCGGGCAACCGCGATCAGGCTGCCGTGTTGCCCTGCGGCGCCACGGCCACCGATGCTTCGCTCGTCAGCATCAGGAACGTGAACGTTTCGCGCAGGTACAGGCGGACGACCTTGTCGGTATGACTCGTGTAGCCGATCGATACGTCTTCCCCGAGGTGCAGCTCGTAATCGCCGCCGCGCGTGGACAGCACGCAGCCGCCGCTGATCGCCGGCGCCCAGATGATCTCGCCGCTGACGATCCGCTTGATATGGCCGAGGACCGGATAGCCCTGGTCGCGCGCTTCGCTGAGCGCCGTGTACGCATCCGAGCCGAGCACGACCGAGTACGGGCCATCGACACCGGCAAGCCGCAGCGCTTCGAGCGCGTCGCTGATCGCGTCGGGATATGCGCTGACGTCGGCCGGCAGCGTGAGCTTGCGGTTCGACGTGCCTTCGCGGATGCCGACGATGCCGGCGGCCGGGTAGCCGTCGAAAATCGCGCCGTCCTCGGCGAACGCGAGCCGCTGCGCGGCGTCCTTCGCCGGTTGCCAGTCGGCGTCGCGCGCGCCGCGCTCGACGCTGTCGATCGCATCGCGGCTCAACTCGAACGGCACCGTCAGCTCGACGATCGTGCGGACTTCGCGCAGCCGCGCATTCACCAGCTCGCGCGGGGCGGCGACGTCGACGAGGTGCCCGGTGCCGACGGCCGACAGCTCGGGCCCCTCGGGGCCGTCGACGTCGACGACGCGGCGGCCGGCCACCGATCGTTTGAACGTGCGTGCCACTTCCTCCTCGATTTGCTCCCAGGCGGAGGACGAGATCGGGGCGAGTTCGCGGTGCAGGTTATTCATGGGTTTGGGTTGCCTCACGTCAGCGGAAACACTTCATGGTGGGCCGATCGGCTGACGGACTGCGCTGAGCCCGGCGGGCCGATCGCGGACGAAAATGAATATTAGCAGGCTCTATTGACACCGCTGCAGCACAAATCCGGACGACATCCTGCTGCGGCGCAACTGTTCTGCAATTCGCGTGTGGGGCGAGGCGGGCGCATGGGCTGAACGGCGCGACCGGATGGCGATACCCGGGTTCGCGCCGGCGCTCGCGTCGCGCGGGCCGCGCTCGATGGCGCGCGGAACCTGTTGACGGCCGAGCGCCCAGCGCGTGTCGTGCATTCTTGCGAACATTCATCCAGCAGGGTTCCCGGACGCCGGGGCTCGGCGGCGTTCAGTTGCACGGACCGTGCCCGGATGAATCATAGGCGCAGCCTATTGAGGCTTCGCAACGAGTGGGGGGCATTCATGGCACGCCCCCGCGTCTCGCCCGGCGCGCGGTTGGCGGGCCGGGCTTTGGCGATGTGCGTTACGACGGTACGCCTTTCAGCGAGCCGATTTTCAGCGAGCCGTCGCGATGCGGCGCGGATGACGCCGGTTCCGGCGCCGCGGCATCGGCGGCCGGCGCCGGGCGATCGGCGAGCGCCTCGAGCAGGTCGGCGGACGGCACGAAGAACAGCGAACCGGTGACCGCGCGGCTGTAGTCGAGCAGGCGGTCGTAATTGCCGGGCGGGCGGCCGACGAACATGTTCTCGAGCATCTGCTCGATCGGCGCCGGCGAGCGTGCATAGCCGATGAAGTAGGTGCCGAATTCGCCCGCGCCCGGGCGCCCGAACGGCATGTTGTCGCGCAGGATCTTCACTTCCTGACCGCCCTCGTCGAGCGTGGTCAGCGAGCTGTGCGAACACGACGGCTTCACGTCCGGCGCAAGCTCGATGTCGGACAATTTGGTGCGGCCGATGATGCGCTCCTGCGTCTCGACCGCGAGCGCGTTCCAGCCGGCCATGTCGTGCAGGTACTTCTGCACGATCACGTAGCTGCCGCCCGTGAAGTCCGCGTCTTCGTCGCCGATCACCGTGAAGTCGACCGCCTCGCGGCCTTCCGGGTTCTCGGTGCCGTCGACGAAGCCGATCATCGCGCGCTGGTCGAAATTGCGGAAGCCGTGCACCTCGTCGACGACCGTGACGGCATCGCCGAGCGCGCCGAGCAGCTGCGTCGCGAGTTCGAAGCACAGGTCCATCGCTTCCGCGCGAATGTGCAGCAGGATGTCGCCCGGCGTCGCGACCGCGACGCGCTGCCCCGCGCCGAATTCACGGAACGGATGCAGCGCGGCGGGGCGCGGGTTGCCGAACAGCGCATCCCACGCGTCGGCGCCGAAGCCGCACACGCAGGTGAGGTTGCCGCCCGGCACGCGCTTGCCGACCGAGCGCACGAGCGCGGCGATGTCGCCGCACCATGAACGGATCGTGTCGGCGTGATCGGCGCCGGGATTGATCGTCGCCACGAGGAAGATCGCGCTGCGCGTGGTCGTGCTGTGAACGTTCTGGGAGAGCGGGGGAGGTGTCTGCATCGTGGGCTGCCGGTCAGTCATGTCGGGACGGAAGTGCCGTGGCGCGCGCAGGCGAACGGTTGAACTGTGTCATGCGACGGTTCTCTTTGTGTCATGCGGATGAAGGACGCTGCGCGAGCATCGCGCAACGGGCCGCAGCGGTGGCGGCCGCACGGGGCGTGTGGCCTGCCCGCACCGCGTAACCTCGTCGAGCAAGCAATCTAGCAGCTTCGGCCGGTCTTTGGAACACGAATTGCCAAACTGTCATGCGAATGCGTCAAACAGGGCCGGATTTTGGCCGGCGCCCGCGCAGCTGTACTCCTGGCGCATGCGGCGCTGTGCTCTTGAGCGTGCGTGCCGCGTGCAGTAGATTAGGTTCCGCTGCGCCCGCCACGAGGAGCGTCATCATGAACCTGCTGGAAGCGATGCGTGTGTATGTCGCGGTGGTCGAGCATGGCGGCCTGTCCGGTGCGGCGTCCGAGCTGCAACTCGACGAAGCGCAGGTGAGCGAACGGATCGACGGCCTCGAACGGTATCTCGGCTGCCGCCTGCTGCTGTGCCGCGACCGCGACGACGTCGCCTGCACCGATGCGGGCGACGCGTTCCACGTGTGCTGCCGGCGGACGCTGTCCGCGGTCGAGCAGGCGGTCGGTGCGGTCGGCCCGCATACACCCGATATGCCGGACAGGCCCGACCCGCACGATACCGTGCATGCCGCCGCGCGCGATGCGACCTTCCCGCCGCCGCCCGGCGCCGCTCATGCCTCAACACAGCGACTGTCACCTTGAATACGACCACCATTCCCTGCTCGCCCGCCGAGCGCATACGCCGCCGCTTCGGCCATTTCCTGCACGCGGCCGAACTGGCCGGGCTGATCGTGATCGGGCTCGCGACCGCGTTCGCGATGGCGCAGGAAGCGTGGAAGGTCGTGCTCGCGGGCGAGGTGTCGCTGACCGACTTGCTGCTGATGTTCCTGTATCTGGAAGTGCTCGCGATGGACGTGCGCTACCTGCGGCTCGGCCGCTTGCCGGTGCGGTTTCCGTTGTTCATTGCGATGACGTCGCTCGCACGCGACCTGATACTGCGCGGGGCAACCGACAGCCCCGAGCGGATGCTGATGACGACCGTCGGGATCGTGCTGCTCGCCGTCGGCGTGCTGATCCTGAGTTTCGGCCAGCACCGCTTCCCGGCCGACGTCGCCGATGTCGAGGACGATGCGCAGGCGCGCAGGTGAAATGCGAGCGGCAAGCCGCACGCATGGCCGATGTCCGTGCAAGGAGGGTGCCCGATGAGTACGTATTCCGTCGAAACGAAACGGGCGATCGAGCTGCAGCACGCGGCATCGGACGCCTACCGGCTGGCGCGCGACACGCGCGATGCCGATCCGGCGCTCGCACGCGCGCAGTCCGTCGCCGCGTTGCAGCGGGAGGCTGCATACGCCCATGCCGATGCGGTGCGTGCACGCGAGGCGGCCATCGGTATCTGAATCGAACCCCGGCGTGCCGCGTCCGGTGCGGCGCCGCCACTGACCATCCAACCGAGCGAGGTAGCGCATGACCAAGCAACTGATCGTCGCCGTGTTCGGCAACGTCGACACGGCCCGCCAGGCCGCGAACGATTTCGAGGCGCTGTCGGAGAAAGACGAAGGATTCCACGTCGAGAACGGCGTCGTCGTCGAGAAGGACGCGACCGGCAAGCTCGCGGTCCTGCACGCCGAATCGCGGCCGTTCAAGGGCGGCGTGATCGGCGCGATCGCGGGCGGCTTGCTCGGCCTGCTCGCTGGGCCGATCGGCGTGGTCACCGGCATGGCGGCCGGCGCGGGTGCCGGCATTCTCGCGGAAGCGGCCGGCAACGCGCTGCTCGACGGCACGTTCGTCGAGACGGTCGCGGCCCGGCTCGTGCCCGGTAGCGTCGCGATCATCCTCGAAGCGAAGGAAGATACGCCGTTCTCGGTCGACAACGTCGTGACGGGATTCGGCGGCAAGGTGTTTCGCCAGTCGCTCGATTGAGCTTGTTGTTGTCGAACCGCAAAGGGAGCACCGCATGCGCATCGATCAATCGTACCGGCGCTTCGACATCGCGGCGACGCTGTCGCCGCTGCCCGGCCACGGCAACCGCGCGATCGCGAGCGTCGACGTGACGACCGACGATCCGGCCCGCATCGCCGATCTCGGCACCGGGCAATTCCTGCAGATCCGCAAGTGGGTCGAGTCGAACGACATCGCGTTGCTGACGGTGGTGTTCGACGAGTGCAAGGTCGCGATCGATCACTACGCGGACAACGTCGACGACGCTTGAGTGCACGCGGGGCCCGCGCATGGCCGGACTTCGCGTGATTGCCGCCCGACTGCCGTCGGCAAACCGCGACGACGCGCGCCGGCACCGCGCCGGCGAATGCTCGCCACGCGATCGCGCGGGGCCGTTTGCCGTCGCGTTCGAATCTGTTCACCACGCCGGCCGGATTTCACGTTTCCTCGCCAAACTGTCACTTACATTCGTCGAAATGACGCAGTAGGATGCCGAACCTTGTCTAGATGAGATTCGCATTGCTATCCGCCTTCAATTTCGATAACGGACGAGGTTCGCACCGGGACGCCCGCGCCCGGGCACGGCTATCCGGCTTCGTGCACCGGCGCGGCCATGCCGCCCTTGCATCGCACGCCGGTTCACCGCTGGCGGGGCGAGGCGGATGAAGCTCTACGAGAAATTTGCAAACGACATAGAGAGACTCATCCGGCAGGGCGTATATCGACACGGCGATCGTGTCCCTTCGGTGCGGCAGGCGAGCCAGCAGCACCGGATCAGCATCACGACCGTGCTGCACGCGTATCTGCTGCTGGAAAGCCGCGGGCTGCTCGAAAGCCGCCCGCAGTCGGGCTACTTCGTGAACCTGCGGCGTGACGACGGCCATGCGCCGGTGCGCGAGCTGCGCCCGTCGAAGCCGATTGCGATCTCGTCGTCGGTGGACGTGAGCCGGCTCGTGCTGTCGACGCTGCGCTCGATCGGCACCGACGACGCGGTGCCGCTCGGCTCGCCGTATCCGGACCCGAGCCTGTTTCCGTTCGAGAAGCTGAACCGCTACGCGTATGCGGCCGGCCGCGACAAGTCGCTGTGGGGCGTGACGGACGGCTTGCCGCCCGGCCATCCGCGGCTGATCCGCCAGATCGCACGCCGCTATCTGGAAAACGGAATGTCGGTGGACCCGAACGAGATCATCGTGACGGTTGGCGCGACGGAGGCGATCAACCTGTGCCTGCAGGCGGTCGCGAAACCGGGCGACACGATTGCAGTTGAATCGCCGACGTTCTACGCGATGCTGCACGCGATCGAGCGGATGGGGATGAAAGCGATCGAGGTCGCGACGCATCCGGAATACGGGATCGACATCGCGGCGCTGGCTGCGATCGCGAAGTCGCAGCCGATCGCCGCGTGCATGGTGATGCCGAATTTCCAGAACCCGCTCGGCTTCCAGATGCCGGACGCGCGCAAGCGCGAGCTGGTCGAGTTCGCCGCGAAAGCCGACCTGCCGATCATCGAGAACGGTGTGTATAACGAACTGTACTTCGGCAACATGCATCCGAGCACGCTGAAGTCGTTCGACCGGCACGACATCGTGCTGCATTGCTCGTCGTTTTCGAAGAGCCTGACGGCCGCATACCGGATCGGCTGGGCGCTGCCGGGCCGCTATCGCGAGCAGGTCGAGAAGCTGAAATTCCTGAACACGCTCGCGACGCCGTCGTTGCCGCAGCTCGCGATCGCGGAGTTTCTCGAACGCGACGGCTACGAGCATCACCTGCGGCGGATTCGCAAGGCCTACGCGCAGCAGGCGAACCTGATGCGCACGATGGTGTCGCGGTTCTTTCCAGAAGGCACGCGTATCTCGAGCCCGGCGGGCGGCTACGTGCTGTGGATCGAGCTGCCTGCGCAGATCGACGCGATGCGGCTGTACCAGCTCGCGCTGGAGCAGGGGATCACGATCGGGCCCGGCTACATGTTTTCGATCACGGACAGCTACCGGAACTTCATCCGGCTGAACTACAGCAGTCCGTGGTCGCCGGAGATCGAACAGGCGGTGATCGCGGTCGGCAAGCTCGCCGCCTACTGCCTCGACTGAGTGAGCCGTCGCGAGTCGCGCGTCGTGCGCCGCGCACGCGGCGTCACGTCAGCCGGTACGACTGCGCACCCGTTCCCGCGAGCGTGCCGCCGTCGACGATCAGGTATTCGTTGCGGATCGGCTTGCCGTCGAACCAGCATTGCAGGATCTCCAGCGTGCCGGCCGCGTAGCGCGCCTGCGCGGACAGCGACGTGCCCGAGATGTGCGGGGTCATCCCGTTGAACGGCATCGTGCGCCACGGGTGATCGGCCGGCGCCGGCTGCGGAAACCACACGTCGCCGCCGTAGCCCGCGAGATGCCCGGACGTGACGGCATGCACGACCGCGTCGCGGTCGACCAGCTTGGCGCGCGCGGTGTTGATCAGGTACGCGCCGCGCTTCATGCGCGCGATCATCGCCGCGTCGAACAGGTGCTCGGTAGACGGGTACAGCGGAATCTGCAGGTTGACGATGTCGACGGCGCTCGCGAGCGACGCGGCATCGGCGTGATACGTGAGCCCGAGCGCCTGCTCGACCGACGCATCGAGCCGGTGGCGCTGCGTGTAGTGCAGATGCAGCCCGAACGGTTTCAGCCGGTGCAGCACCGCGAGCCCGATGCGCCCCGCGCCGACCGTGCCGAAGTGCATGCCTTCGACGTCGTAGCTGCGCGACACGCAATCGGCGATGTTCCAGCCGCCTTGCTGCGCGATCGCATGCGACGGCAAATAATTGCGCACCAGCGCGAGCGTCGTCATCACCACGTGCTCGGCCACGCTGATGCTGTTCGAGCCGGTGACTTCGGCGACGGTGATGTGCGCGCGTGCGGCGGCGTCGAGATCGACGTGATCGGAGCCGATGCCGGCGGTCAGCGCGAGCTTCAGCTTCGGCGCGCGGGCGATTCGTTCGGCCGTCAGGTACGCGGGCCAGAACGGCTGCGAGATCACCACGTCCGCTTCGGGCAGCCGGCGCTCGAATTCGGAGTCGGGGCCGTCCTTGTCGCTCGTGACGATGAGCGTGTGGCCGTGCGCTTCCATATAGGCGCGCAAGCCGAGCGCACCGGACACCGAGCCGACGAGTTCGCCGGGGCGAAAACCGGGCGGGCCGGTGGGCGTCGGCGCGGTTTGTCCGTCCGCGTAGTGCGAGATGACCGGAATCGCATCGCGCACGTAGCGCGGCGGATAGCCGTCCACGGGATCGGGGTAGAGCACGCACAGGACGGTGGCCATCGGGTAGCACTCCGGGTGACGGGGGAAGGCGCGCGGCATGCGGATTGCGCACGATGCGCGACGTGCGCGGCAGGCAGCGGGTGTGTTGCGCCGCAACGTTGATGACGTTCTACGCCCGTCATGGATCGGCGACAAGCTACAGTCCGTGTTTGCGTGCGGTGCGGGGGCGTCTGTACCTGTTCTTTTCAGGAGGGATGTCGATAATGGGATCGTTACCTGACTTTTCGGGAGCCACGTCATGACTGAAAGCGACGATTCGCCGTCACGCCCCGATCTCACGCAAGGCATCGCGCTCGACGATCTTGCCGACGGCGCAATGATCGAGGGCCATGTCGGCGATACGGCGGTGCTGCTCGTGCGCCGCGCCGATGAACTGTTTGCGGTGGGCGCGCAGTGCCCGCACTACGGCGCGCCGTTGGCCGACGGCCTGCTGGAGGGCGACACGATCCACTGCCCGTGGCATCACGCGGCGTTCTGCCTGCGCACCGGCAAGCTGCTGCGCGCGCCGGCGCTCGACGGGCTGCCGTGCTGGCGCGTCGAACGCCGCGACGGCCGCGCCGTCGTGCTCGATGCACGGCCGGCCGCCGTGCCGCCCGCGCTGAATGCGGCCGGACTGCCCGCATCGGTGGTGATCGTCGGCGGCGGTGCGGCGGCCATCGCGGCAGCGGTGACGCTGCGGCAGGAAGGCTATCCGCATCCCGTCACGCTGCTCACGGCCGATGCCGATCCGCCGTACGACCGGCCGAACCTGTCGAAAGACTATCTCGCCGGCACCGCGGATGCCGACTGGTTGCCGTTGCGTGCGCCGTCGTTCTATGCGGACCACCAAATCGACGTGCGGTGCGGCACGCGCGTCGTACGAATCGACCCCGCGCAGCAGGCGGTCGAACTGGCCGACGGCAGCCGCGTCGGATACGGCGCGCTGCTGCTTGCAACGGGCGCCGAGCCGAACCGGCTGACCGTGCCCGGTGCGGACCTGCCGCACGTGTGCGTGCTGCGGTCGCGCGCCGATTGCGACGCGCTGATCGGCAAGCTGAAAACCGCACGCCGCTGCGTCGTGGTCGGCGCGAGCTTCATCGGGCTCGAAGCGGCCGCCGCGCTGCGCACGCGCGGGCTCGACGTGCAGGTCGTCGCGCCCGATGCGCATCCGATGGCGCGCGTGCTCGGCGAAGCGCTCGGCAGCACGATCCAGGCACTGCACGAATCGCACGGCGTCGTGTTCCATCTCGGCGCGACACCAGTGCAGATCACGCCGGACAGCGTGACGCTGTCGACCGGCGACGTGCTGCCGGCCGATCTCGTGGTGGTCGGCATCGGCGTACATCCCAACGTGGCGCTCGCGCAGGACGCGGGGCTGGCCGTCGAGCGCGGCGTGACGGTCGACCGCTTCCTTCAGACGAGTGCGCGCGGCATCTACGCGGCCGGCGACATCGCGCGCTGGCCCGATCCGCTGACGGGTGAGCGGATTCGCGTCGAGCACTGGGTCGTCGCCGAGCGGCAGGGCATCGTCGCCGCGCGCAACATGCTCGGGCAGCAGCGGCCGTTCGACGCGGTGCCGTTCTTCTGGAGCCAGCATTACGACCTGACGGTCAACTATGTCGGGCATGCGGAGCAATTCGATCGTGTCGAGATCGATGGCGACCTCGGCGCGCACGATTGCTCGATCGCGTACTGGCGTGGCAACACACGGCTCGCGGTCGCGACGGTTGGCCGCGATCTCGACAGCCTGAAGGCGGAAGCGGCATTCGAGCGGCAGATTGCAGCCGCGTGACAGCGGTGTGACGACTTGATTCGAACCCGGAGGCGAGATGAATCCCGATGTACGTGCACGTTTCGAAACCGAGTTTGCGCCGCGCATCGCGGCGCGCGTGCTCGGCCTGTATCAGCCTGGCGAAGTGAGGGTGGACGTCGTGCCGCACGACGGGCAAGGTAGCCCGACCTGTGTCGACGTGATCGGGCTTACGTCGACGGTCGGATTGCCGAACCGGTTGAACGCGCGGCTCGCTTGGCGTGACGATGCGATCGATGCGTTGCTGGCCGAGCCCGACCGCAGCCGCTTCGACCGCTATCTCGCGGCGTTGCCGGTCACGATCGAACGCTGGCAGATGGAACTGCCGGTCGATTTCAGCACGCGCACCCAGCGCGATCGCGAGATCCTGATCGGCGACCTGGATTTCGATGCGTGAAACGCGTCGCGCGATGCGCGCCGATGAGCCGGTTGCCGCTACCGGTCGCGTGTCTTGATGATCACGCGGCCCTGGTCGATCCCGCCGCGCAATGCTTCGTCGCACGTGAGCCATTCGGGTGTGACGAGCTCGGGCGCGGGCAGGTCGACCGGCGCGCCGTCGCGGAAGATCCGCACCTGCGCGACCCACGCGCCGTTCGCGTTGCGCGTCGCGTCGACGCGAATCTCGTGATCCATGAAGGTATCGGTGGCTTGCATCGGTCGGAGCCCTCCGTCGTGCGTGAACGCGGTGCGTCGATCGTAGCAGCATGGCGTGCGCCGTGCATCCGAAACGAAGCGGAACGTGCGCGCGATTCGACGCACGTGTCGACACGCGAGACGGGAGCGAACCTGTGGCCTTAGACCTGACTTTCTCCATCAAGGTGTTCGCGGCGCTGTTCGCGATCATGAACCCGATCGCGAACATTCCCGTGTGCCTGTCGCTGACGGAAGGCGCGGCGGACGGCGTGCGCCGCAAGGTCGCGCTGACGGCCGCGATCGGCGTGACGGTCGGCTGCATCGTGTCGGCGGTAGCAGGCGGCGCGATCCTGTACGTGTTCGGCCTGACGATCGACGATTTCCGCCTCGCGGGCGGGCTGCTGGTGCTGCTGATCGCGCTGTCGATGCTGCACGGCGCGCCGAGCCGCCAGCATTCTCCCGGCGATGACGAAGGCGCCGATCCGGCCGCGGCCGACAGCGTCGCGATCTATCCGCTGACGATCCCGCTGCTCGTCGGCCCCGGCACGATCGCGACGATGATCGTGCTCGGGCACAGCGCGTTGTCGACCGGGCAGGAATTCGCGTTCGCGCTCGGGCTCGCCGCGTTTCTCGTATTGCTCGCCGTTACGTTATTGTCGGCACCGCTGATCGGCCATTACCTGTCGCCGCGCGTGACGGCGGTGACACAACGGCTCATGGGGATGATTCTCGCGGCGATCGCGATGCAGATGATCGTCGCGAGCCTGAAGGCCGCGTTCGGGTTGCCGCATTGAACGCGGCGCATCCCGAACCGGCCGCCTGATGACATGGAGTGGCTGATGAACACGCTGATCGTATTGTCCTATCCCGACCTCGCGGCCGCCCATCGCGCGCTCGCCGAACTCGATACGTTGCGCGACCGGCACGTCGTCGCGCTGTCGGGGGTGGCGATCGTCGAGTGCGCAACCGACGGACAGTTGCGCGCGCATGCAGTCGACCCGGGCCGCACGCCGCCCGGATCGCTGCTCGACAGCGTGGTCGAGCATATCGAATCGTCGCTCGATGCATGGCGCGAGAAGCCGGTGGACGATGCGCTGATCGACCGCGTCGCGCGCAAGGCGCGCCCCGGCACCGTGTCGCTCGGGCTGGCCGCGACGCAATTCGATATCTACGCGTTGAGCACCGCGCTCGCACCGTTCGGCGGAGACGTGATCGACACGACGCTGTCGATCGACGACGAACTGAAACTCGTCGAAGCGATTTCGACAGTGCGCGACGGCGGCGGTCAGGCCTCGACCGACTGACGGATCGACGAAGCGGATGGAATGCGCGATGCGCGGCAAGTCACGCGGCAGGGTCTGAATCGAACGCAAGCGATCGCGCGGTCACTGTCGTCATCCGAGGATTTCGACATGCGAAAAACCAGACCGGAAAGTTTGACCGCATTGCGCGTCAAAGCGTGCAAATGACGTGATCTACGCGACTTCACGCCACATGATCCCCTTTAAACGATGACGTTCTTACCGATTGCCGCGCATTGAATCTTGCAATGCAGATGACGTGCGCGGATAGATTTATTCGATGATCGGCGAATGCGCGACATGCCTCTCCTATACTGACAGGGACTGCTTTTCACGGGAGGACAGCCCATCCGCACGAGTGCATCGATCAAGCCATATCGTCGTGCGACCGACGGCCGGACCTCGCTATAATCCGCCGCGGTCCCGGCAGGCAAGCGCGCCGGGCCGCCTCACAAGGAGCCACGATGCCCTACGTCCTGATCGTCGAAGACGACGCCGATACGCGGACGATGCTCGCGGCGCTCGCGCGCACGCAGCAGCTGGCCTGCGACACGGCCGCGACGCTGGAAGAAGCGCGCACGCTCGTCACGACGCATACCCCCGATCTCATACTGTGCGATCTCGTGCTGCCGGACGGCAACGGGATGGATTTGTTCGATGCGTTGCCCAAGCATTCGCACTGCGAAATGGTGATGACCACCGGACACGCGAGCCTGGAGACCGCGATCGACGCACTGCGGCGCGGCGCGACCGACTACCTGGTGAAGCCGCTGAACATGCAGCGGTTGAACAGCATCTTCGCGCGCGTGCCGCGCACCACCGCGCTGCATGAAGAGATTGCCGAGCTGCGCTCGGAGCTGAAGCGCCTCGGGCGCTTCGGCCGCATGCTCGGCAGCTCGGTCGCGATGCAGACCGTCTACGACGCGATCGGCCGGGTCGCCCGCACCGAGGCGTCGGTATTGCTGACGGGCGAATCGGGCACCGGCAAGGAACTGGCCGCGCAGACCGTGCACGACCTGAGCCTGCGCCGGCGCGGCCCGTTCCTCGCGGTGAACTGCGGCGCGATCGCCGCGAACCTCGTCGAGAGCGAGATGTTCGGCCACGACCGCGGCAGCTTCACGGGCGCGGAGCGCCAGCACAAGGGCTTCTTCGAACGCGCGGACGGCGGCACGCTGTTTCTCGACGAAATCACCGAGATGCCGCTCGAGTCGCAGGTCAAGCTGCTGCGCGTGCTCGAGACGGGGCGCCTCACGCGGCTCGGCTCGACGCGCGAGCTCGACGTCGACGTGCGCATCGTCGCGGCGACCAACCGCGATCCGGAAGCCGCGATGGCCGACGGCAAGCTGCGGCCCGACCTGTTCCACCGGATCAACGTGTTCCCGATCCCGCTGCCGTCGCTGCGCGAGCGCGGCGACGACATCCCGATGCTGGCCGATGCATTCCTGCAGCAGTTCAACGCCGAAAGCGGCCGGAACCTGCGCTTCGCGCCGGCCGCGCGCGACGCGCTGAAGACTTATGCATGGCCCGGTAACGTGCGCGAGCTGCGCAACTTCGTGCAGCGCGCGAGCATCTTCTGCGACGCGGACGTGATCGATACGCTGCCGCCGCCGATCATGGACGAACTGTCGAGCCTGGCCGATTCGCACGAGGATCGTGTGACCGTGCCGTTCGGCACGTCGCTCGAGGAAGCCGACCGGCGGCTGATCCTCGGCACGATCGCGCAATGCGGCGGCGTGAAGGCGCAGGCGGCCGAGGTGCTCGACGTCAGCCTGAAGACGATCTACAACCGGCTCGCCCAGCTCGAAGACGAGGCGGGCAAGCCGGAATCCTGATGCCACCGCGACCGACTCGCCGGCAGGAGCATGATCGATGATCGATATTTCGCGCACACGCGCCGGCAACTACGTCACGGCCGTGATGCTGGTTGCGATCGCAACCGTCCTGCAGGCGCTCGCGATCCGCTTCGGCGGCGTGAACCTGCCGCTCGTCCTCTACTATCCGCTGCTCGCGGGCGCCGCGTGGGCGACGTCGTTCCTGTTCGGGATGGCCGCGACCGTCGTCAGCGGCCTGCTCGTGTGGACGCTGTTTCTCTCGGATCCCGCCGCCTATACGCAGCCGCTGCCTGACCGGCTCGTGCGGCTCGGCACCTTCGTGCTGATCTGCGCGCTCGTCTGCGCGATCGCGTCGATGCTGCGCCACGCGCGCTTCACGAACGACGGTGCGCTACGGCGTGAAGCCGCCGCGCGCCGGCGGCTCGAAGCCGTGCTGCAGGCGCTGCCGCATGGCGTGATCGCCACCGATACGAACGGGCGGCTCACCTGCATCAACGCCGCTGCGGCCGCACTCGTCGGCTGCCGGCCGGACGATGCGATAGGCCGCGCCGCGCGCGACGTGCTGCGGATCGTCGATCGCGACGGCCGGCGCGTTCAATCGACACCGCTCGAGCTCGCGCTCGGCGGCGAGGGCGTCGCGTCGGATCGCCACTGGCTGCAGGTAGAGGGTGGCGCGCCGGTGCCGATCGTCGAGGTGGCCGCGCCGCTCGGCGATGCGGACGGCAACGTCGACGGCGCCGTGCTGCTGCTGCGCGATGCCGGTGCCGACCGTACGCGGGCCGATGCGTCGCGGTTGCAGCGCGCCGTCGTCGACGCGTCGCCCGACGCGATCGTCGGCATCGATATCGACGGCCGCATCGTCAGCTGGAACCCCGCCGCGCAGCGCATGTTCGGCTACGACGAAAGCCATGCGCATGGGCGCATGTTCGAATCGCTGGTGGCGATGCGCTGGCTGAAACGCAAGCCGCTCGTCGAGTCGTTCGACGACATGCACGCAGCGGTCGGCCCGATCGACCTGCTGTGCGTGCGGCGCGATGGCCGGCGTTTTCGTGCGACCGTGTCGGCGGGCCCCATACGCGGCGACGTGCGTGTTTCCGTCGCGCTGTCGCTGACGCTGCGCGAAGCCGGCGCGCAGCGCCGCCGCGACCTGCGCGCGCAACGGTCGCTGCAGGGCGCTCGCGACGCGCGTGACCAGGCCGATACGTCGAACCGCCTGAAGGACGAACTGCTCGCGACGGTGTCGCACGAGCTGCGCACGCCGCTGAACGTGATCTACGGCTGGGTCGAGGTGCTGCGCAATTCGGGCGACAGCGCGCTGCAGCAGCAGGCGATCGACGCGATCGACCGCAGCGCGCGCTCGCTCACGCGGATGGTCGGCGACATCCTCGACGCGTCGTCGCTCGCCACCGGCAAGCTGCAGCTCGACGCGATGCCGGTGGACGTCGTGCGGCTGTTCTCCGATTCGGTCGGCGCGTTCCAGACGGCTGCGTCGTCGGCCGGCATCGTGCTCGAATTCGACTGTGCGGTGTCGACCTGCGTGGTGTCGGGCGATGCCGAGCGCTTGCGGCAGATGCTGTCGAACCTCGTGTCGAACGCGCTGAAGTTCACGCCGACGGGCGGCAGCGTGACGGTCGGGCTCGCACGCAACGACGCGCGGGTGGTGCTGACCGTGAGCGACACGGGGCAGGGCATCGTGCCGGCGTTCCTGCCGTACGTGTTCGACATGTTCCGCCGCGCGGAGGATTCGCCGGCGTCGTCGCGGCGCGGGCTCGGCCTCGGCCTGTCGATCGTGCGGCATATCGCCCAGCTGCACGGCGGCAGCGTGACGGTCGAAAGCGCTGGCCGCAATCGCGGCGCGACGTTTACGGTGACGCTGCCAGCCGGCTGGCAGCCGGTCGGCGCGATGGCGTGGGGGGGTGCGCACATGGACGGCCATCGCTCCCCGCTGACGCTCGATACGCATCGCATCCTGATCGTCGACGACGATCCGACGACGCGCGAGAGCCTCACCGCGGCGCTGACGACGTTCGGCGCGGCCGTCGCGATCGCGTCGTCGGGGCGCGAAGCGCTCGCGGTGGCCGCCGACCTGCGGCCCACCGTCGTGCTGTCCGATCTCGCGATGCCCGATGGCGACGGCTTCTGGCTGCTCGACGCGTTGCGGCGCGCCGGCATGAACGTCGGCGGCGGGCCGGCAGGCGTGCGGGTGCTCGCCGTGACCGCGCATGCGGGCCTGGCCGACGAACGTCGTGCGCTCGAGGCCGGGTTCGACGGCTATCTGTGCAAGCCGGTCGACGTGCGCGAACTGGCGGACAAGATCGTGCGCGTGACGAAACAGGACGGCTGACGCGGCGGCCATTCTTCGTTTCGCTGTCGCGAAGGCCTGTTTCGGCGAGGCGGGGCCGAGCTTGAACGAAGGCCGGCAGGCGGCATCGCGCACGGCAATCGACTCGCCATCACGTGTGCTTCGTCTGCGACACGCTTTCGAGCGTGTTCGCGACGTCGTCGCGCGCCGCGCCGGCCGAGCGCGTCGCGATGTCCGCGAGCGACAGCATGCTCACCCGCCGCTTGTCGTGGTTGACGACCGGCAGGCGCCGCCACTGCGCATCGGCCATGTCATGCTGGATTTCGTCCGGCGAATCGTCCTCAAACCTCATTCGATCGGCCCGACGCGACTTCATGAATCCGCGTCTCCGGCGGCTTGCGACCGAGATCGCGCGCACCGCGGGTCGCGGTCCGTCACCATCCCGACCAGCCGGTTGTAGTCGCACACGGGGAGCGCGCCGATGTCGTAGCGCTCCACGGCTGCGCGCGAACCTTTCCGCAACGGCCATGCCCGGGTTCGCACGCGGCACGCGACTTGCCGCACCGACGCGCAAGACCACGAAGATGACGACGACCACGCGCGGCGCGACCCGTGCCGGCCGCGCGCACATCACACGGAGGCACGATGACGATTCCAAAACGGCGAGAGGGCGTGCGCTATGAACTGAACGTTTGTGGCGGCGGGTTCGATTCGGTGAAGAACCGCTTCAAGGAATGGAAGCGCGAACCGCTGATCTACCGGCCCGAGCGCAGGATGTTCGAAGGCAAGGCCGACGTACGGCCGCTCGGAGATGAGACGTTCGGCTCGACCGAGCCGGCGCGATTTGCGCTGCAGCGCGCATGCGAGCCCGCCGACACATATGCGCTCGCGGCGCGCGTGCGTGACGACGGCCGCGAGCTGTGGCTCGTGATGGCCGCTTACGACGCATAACGGCGGGCAGGCAGGCACCGCAGCGAACAACGTCCGAACGCCGGCGCACCGCGGAAAGCGCGCTTGGCGCGTGAACGGACGGCACGGGGATTGCGGATTGACTGACACCTGCCCAACCGATTCCGCGGCTGCCGCGGATGTCAGGAGGTGTTCGATGAAACCGACCCGCACGATACGCACGGGTGCATGCCTGGTCGCCGCCGCGTGCGCGCTGGCCGCGTGCACGCAACCTGCTCCCTACGGCGCGCGAGGCGCGCCGCCCGCGCCGCCAGGCGCCAACCCGCCGTCGCCTGGCGTGACGATGCCCGATGCCAATACGCGTTACGAGACGCGCCCGTCGCCGGGCAACACGATGCCGCCCGGCGCGGTTGGCGGCGACCCGGCCGACGTGCCGCCGCCCGGCCCGAACGGCACGCCGGGCGACCCGCCGCTGCCGGGCACGCCGCCGCCGGTGCAGTACTGATTCATTCCACGGCCTGCGCGTGGCGGTGCGCGAAACGCGTGCCCAAAACTTGCCGACAGCTTGTAAAAAAGCGGCTCCGCCAGTCTGCAACGCGGGGTACGAACCCGCGTGACGCGCGGCGCGCAGCGATCGGCCTGCTTGGCATGGAAACTGCATGAATCCTGACCGAATACGAAGCGAACCCCCGAAACGTCAGGAGGACCATCGATGTCCGTCTCGCTTGCGCTGCAGATGCGACAGCATCTGGCACTTACGCCGAGGCTTCAGCAGTCGCTGCGGTTGCTGCAGTTGTCCTCGCTCGAATTTCAACAGGAGTTGCGGCAGGCGCTCGATCAGAATCCGTTCCTCGAGGATGGCCAGGGAGACGAGGAGGCTGCAGCCGACGCACCCGTGCAGCCGGCCGAAACCACCGCGCCCGAAGCGGCATCCGAGCCCGACGATGCTCGCCCGCAGGACGGCGAAGTCCCCGAAGTGCCCGAGTTGTCCGAAGTGTCGTTGACGGCCGCGCCCGCGCCGCGCGGCACGAGCCGCCAGGGCGACGATGCGGGTGGCCAGTCGCCCGGCGAATGGCTGGCCGCGGAGCCGTCGCTGAATCAGCAGTTGCACGATGCATTGCGGCTCTATCCGTTGAACCGGCGTGACCGCGAAGCCGCGCGCATCGTGATCGACGCGCTCGACGACGACGGCTACCTGCGCCAGGAACTGGCCGAACTGCTGGTGGCGGCCGATCCCGCACTGCTGCTGTCGGAGCAGGATCTCGCGATCGCGCTGCGGCTCGTTCAGATGCTCGACCGCCCGGGCCTGGCCGCGCGCTCGCTGTCCGAGTGTCTCGTGCTGCAACTCGACGCGATTCCGGCCGGCACGCCGGCGCTCGCGGAAGCGAAGGCCATCGCGCGCGAGCATCTCGAGCGTCTTGCACGCCGCGAGACGGCCGAGATCCAGCGGCGGATCGGCTGCAATGCACCGACGCTGCAGGCGGCCTGTGCGCTGGTGCGCGGGCTCGACCCGCGCCCCGGCAATCATTACGGCAGTACGCGCGGCGACTACGTGGTGCCCGACGTGATCGTGCGCCAGGTGCGCGACGAGTGGATCGTGACGATCAACCCGGCCGTGCTGCCGCGCGCGCGGCTGCATGAACGCTATGCGACGCTGTTCGCGCAGTCGAGCGGCGAACGCGATTCGCCGCTCGGCCAGCAACTGCAGGAAGCGCGCTGGCTGATCCGCAACGTGCAGAAGCGCTTCGAGACGATCCAGCGCGTCGGCGAATGCATCGTCGCGCGGCAGCGCGATTTCTTCCGCTACGGCGAGATCGCGATGAAGCCGCTCGTGCTGCGCGACATCGCCGAGGAACTCGACCTGCACGAATCGACCGTGTCGCGCGCAACGGGCAACAAGTACATGGCCACGCCGCACGGCACGTTCGAGTTCAAGCACTTCTTCCCGCGCAAGCTCGAGGCGGCCGGCAAGGGCGTGTGCTCGGCGGCGGCCGCGAAGGTGCTGATCCGCGACATGATCGCGGCCGAGCGGCACACCGATCCGCTGTCCGACGTCACGCTCGCGCAGAACCTCGCGGGCCGCGGCATCCTGCTTGCGCGTCGCACGGTGACGAAGTATCGCCAGGCGATGAAGATTCCGCCGGCCGACCTGCGGCGCCGCGACGCCGCATGATGGCCGCCCGGAAGAGCGCATCGCGTGCGCGTGCCGACCGTCGCGTCGATGCGTGCGCGCACGACAGGCGCGCAACCATGCCGGCAAAGGCACCGGCTCGACGGCGCACGGCGGGCGCCGCGCTGCCGGCCGGACGAGGCAAGACGAACATGCAGGACCTCATGCCGCCGGCGAAGGCGACGGCCGGGTCGATGAGTGCAAGCAAGCGCGTAAAAACGGCATCGATGCCGAAGCGCGGCAAACCGGAGCACAAGCACGATGCGTGACCGGCGACGACGTGTATTGACCACTGCTGCCATCCAGGAGGTATCCATGCTGCGATACGCCGTCATCTTCTTCATCATCGCGATCGTCGCGGCCGTGTTCGGCTTCGGCGGGATCGCGGCCGGCGCGGCCGAGATCGCGAAGATCCTGTTCTACATCTTCGTCGTGATCTTCCTCGTCACGCTGCTGCTGGGCGTCGTGCGACGATGAGCGGTGCACCCGTCCGGTCGCAGCGCATCGCGGAGCTCGAGCACGCGCTCGCGAACGGTTTTCCGTCGGAATCGACCGTCGTCGTGCACGTGGACGACGCGTCCGGGCGGCTGACGATCCAGGTCTCATGGGTGCGTGTGCCGTCCGACGAGGATGCGCGCGAATGGCGTTGCACGGTCGACCTGCGGTTCGAGCCGGACGTGATCACGCGCTATGCGTCGCTCGGCGCGGCCGACCGGCTGCGCGTGCGCACGGTTCTGTGCGACCACGCGCGGCGCGCGGTGGACGAGCGCAAGCCGCGCGTCGAGGAGGCGGCGATCGAATGCAACGTCGCGCTCGACGTGACGCGCGCCGAACTCGACGCGGCGCTGCGCGCGCCCTGACGCCGCTGCCGCTCGCGGGGGGCGACGCGACGATCGGCGCGGCCGCTGCATCCCGAACGCGGCGAGCGCAGGTCGATGCTTCCCTCACACCCCGGCGCTCCCACCCGAATGGCAGTCATGCACGCCTCAGCGCCGCTGCTGCAGCCGGTGATACCAGTTCATCAGCGGCGTCGCCGTGATCCCGTGCGCGATCACCGATGCCGACACGACGGCCAGCACGGGAGCCGCCAGCGGGCGCACCGTGTCGGCGGGCCCGTGTTCGAGCGCGAACAGCAGGTAGTAGAACGAGCCGATTCCCCGGATGCCGAACCATGCCATCAGCCGCCGCTGCGCATGCGTCGCGCGCGACCCGGTGAGCGTGGCCAGCACCGCGAGCGGGCGCACGGCGACGAACAGCACGACGGCCAGCGCGGTCGCGCCCCACGTGAGCAGCGGGCCGGGCAGGGTCGCGAGCAGGCTGCCGATCATCGTCATCACGATGGCTTCCGCGATCCGTTCGAGTTCGATCGTGAAGCCAAGCACCGATTCGGCCATGAAGGCATGTGCTTTCTCCGGATGCTTCTCGGTCGCGACGACGTCTTCCGAGTCGATCTGCCCGATCGCTTCGCGCGGCTTGCGGTCGCCGCTCGCGCGATGCTCGACCCGGCGCATCGCGACCCCGGCCGCGAACGTCGCGATGAAGCCGAACGTATGCGCGAGCTGTGCGGCGCCGAACGACAGCACGATCAGCGCGAGCGCGAAGAAGCCTTCGAGGCCGAGCGCCTGGGCGTGACGCGTGCGCAGCCACCCGATCGTCATCGTCGTCATCCAGCCGAGCCCGCCGCCGATCGCGGCCGCGCCGGCGATGCCCCACAGCGTGACGAGCGCGAACGTGCCGGACAGGGGCGGCAGCCCGTCCGTCGCGTCGCGCACGCCGCACAGCGCGAGCCCCGCCAGCGCGAACGGCAGCGCGATGCCGTCGTTCATGCCGCCTTCGCCGGACAACGCGAAGCGCACGAGATCGCGGTCGCCCGGATCGTGCACCTGTACGTCGTGCGCGAGCACGGGGTCGGTCGGCGCGAGGATCGCCGCGAGCAGCAACGCGGGGCCCCAGCCGAGCCCGAGTGCCAGCACGGCGCAGGCGGCGAGCAGCGGCACCGTGACGATCATCGCGAGCAGCCCGAGGCGGCACGGCACGAGCCACAGCCGGTCGGTAAGCGGCACGCGCAGCCGCAGCCCGATCGCGAACAGCGAGACGAGCAGCGCGATCTCGACGATTTCACGCAGCAGCCGTGCGTCGCGTTCGAGATCGAGGTTCAGCAGGCCCGCACCGGCCGGGCCGAGCGCGATGCCCACCGCGAGATAGATCATCGCGGTGCTGACGGGCAGGTGGCGCAGCGCGGACGTCGCGACGCCCATGCCCAGCAGCACCGTGCCGACGATCAGGTACCAGAGGGTTTCGTGCATGTGAGCCGTAACAGGACGATGACGTGGCCGCGTGCCGTCACGGCTTGCGGCCGAACGCCTCGCGCAGCTTCCGCTTCGCGCGTTCGAGCGTTGCGCGGCGCGTTTTCGGCAGGTTGCGGCCCGCGCGGTTCACGTAGAAGTTCAGCATCGACATCGCCGACTGGAACGGCGACGTCTTGCGGCGGCGGCTGTGTTCGGCCGAATGCTTGAGCGACGCGGCGATCGCGGCCGGGTCATCGGACTTGAAGATGTCGGGTTCGATGTCGAGCGCATCGCTTTTTTGCGTGACGTCGGCGGACCAGCGCTTGCGGTGGTGCGGGTCGGTGCCGCGGGCGCGGCCCGGGCGTCGCGTCAGACGTTTGCCATGCGCGTGGGTAGCGGTAGCGGAAGGCATTACGTGGGCTCCATTGGGGGACAGGGGTGTAGTGACGAGTGTTGGCGGCGCAAGCCCCGTGCCGCGCGGCGTGCGTCATCCGTACGACGAACCCGTGCGGGCCGCGGCACGGGTGTTGCTGGAAAAGACCGGCAGGACATGCGATCCCGCCATCCCGCAGGAGGACATCATGCAATCGCATTCCCGGATCTGGCTGGAAAACGACGAGATCGACCACGATGCCGATGGCGACACGATCGACGCGGACGATCTCGATACGACGGTCCAAGTCGACGTCGCAACGGGCAGGATCACGTTTCAGGCGGCGTGGGCGGAGGCGGCCGATCCGCCGCCCGAGACCGCGCGGCATTCGGTCGAGCTCGTGCTCGACTGCGACACGATGGAGCGCTATGCAGATCTCGACGAAAGCACGCGGATGCGCGTGCACGCGATCCTGCACGCCACGGTGGAGGATCTGGTCGACCGCCTGCCGGACGAACACGTGACGCTGACGATCGAGCTGACCGATGCAATGCTCGATGCCGCGAGCCGTCTGCAGTAGCCGCGACGATCGGCCTTTCGATACGCGATTTGCGCGAGCGCACAGGCTTGCAGGCACGCCGCTTGCGACGCGACACGCATGGCGCGACGCGTGCCACCACGCTGATGGAGGGTCTCATGAGCAGCAGGTCGGGTCATTGCAGGGCAGCCATTCTCACGGTCGGGGACGCACCGGCCGATCGCCTTTCGGCGCGGGGCGCCTGAGACCATGGCCACTCATTCCGCACGCCGCGTGACGCTGGTCGACGAGCCGCCGGTGTTCGACGGGGCGGCGCTGCAGTTGCGTTTCGTCGTCGATGTCGATGGCGAACTGCAAACCGGCGCAATCACGGTCGAAGCGCTGGAAGATCATTTCGGCGCACGTTCCGCGCTGGAGGCCGACTTGCGCGACGCGTTCGAACAGGGCCGCGCGCGCATCGAAGCCGCATGCGCCGACGTGCTGGGCGACAGCACCGGGGGCGGCAACGGTAACGGCGGCGTGGTGCTGCACAGCGGCTATTTCCGTGCGCCGGCCGGCCGTGCGCGAGCTGGCCTGTTCCGGTCCCGGCGATCCTGACCCGGCTGGTGTTCCCGGCGTGGCGTGCGCCGGTTTGCCTTCCGCCGGTTTTCCTCCCGCATTACACGCCATTGAAAACTTTGCACCGCGCCCAGGCCGGCCGTGTGGTGCCACATCGCGCCGCGCGCACGCGGCATGGATGACGGAGGCGCCACGCAAACCGGCATGGTCCGTGCATGCATAGCTCGTCGCCGGCGCGCATCTCGCGCAGCCGCCAACGGGGAACGAGCATGCTGACCGCACATGAATTTGCCACGCTGCTCCTGGTGCATCGCGCACCGGAGCAGATCCAGATCGACCGAGAAGATGTCTTCGCGCTGGTCGAACAGCACCTGATCGTGATGCAGCACGACGACGCGTCCGGCGAGCGTCGGCCTGCGTTGACTGCCGACGGACTGTCGGTCGTGCAATGCGTGCAGCGCAACGACGCGAGCGAGCCCGACCTCACCGACGCGTGACGGGCGGATGCGGGTTGCCCGTGTAGCGGCTAGCTGCGGGTTGCCGGCGGGCGGATTGTCGTGAGGCGTGCTCCTGTTGGTTGGCCCAGCCAGTGCACAAAACCGATTAGGGAAGCTCGTTTCGGGCGTAAATCGATTTTGAATGCACAAAAACGGTTATACGCAGGCCATTTTGCCCAAATTCGATTTTTTACTCGTGGTTTGGGGAACGACCGGAGTGATGATGGGGCGACGGCCGCCCGGCGCTTCATCGGTCGGAAACGAGTGTGCGCTGGACGATCACGATTCGCTTGTTCAATGCACGGCCACCAGCACGGCAACCGGTAGCGCGGTCAGCCAGTCACCGAGCTTGATCAACCCTCCCGCCACGTCGACCGCATCCCGCGCATCCAGCCCGTCCATCCATGACCCGTCGATATCGCGCGGCAGCACGACCGCCGTATCGCCCCATTGCGCGGGTTCCACGCGCGGCAATTCCGGCGCGTCGCCGAGCAACCGGCCCGCAAGCCGTGTCGCGACCACCACCACGGTGGCCTCGTCGCTGCACCGCGCGAACGCCACTGCATGACGCCCGAGCGGGCCGCGTACGTGCAGCGGCACGTACGCGCCGTCCGCGAACGTCACCGGCCATCGCGCGCGCAGCGCCAGCATGCGCTCGACCAGTGCCCGCTTCACGCGCGCATCGGGCCACGCCGCCAGATACGACGCGACCGGCCCGTCGACCCGTTCCGCCGCAAGCGCCGCGAACGGCACGTCACGGCGGTTGTCCGGATCGACGAGCGAGTGATCCCATGATTCAGATCCTTGATACAGGTCGGGCACGCCGGGCGATGCCATCCGCAGCACGGCCTGCGTCAGGCTGTTGACGACGCCCGCCGGCGCGATCCGCGCGACGAACGCATGGAGCCGGTGCGCGAAGTCGCCGGCGCCTCGGGGCCTCAGGATCGCGCGGACGAACGCTTCGCAATCGCGCTCGTAGCGCATGTCGGGCGCGAGCCAGTCGGTGTGACGCTTCGCCTCCCGCAGCGCTTTCGTCTGCCATTGCACGACGCGTTCGGTGAGCGCCGCGAGCCCCGCCGCGTCGTCGGGCGCGAGTCCAGGCGGCCAGCATCCCGCGAGCGTCTGGTACAGCATCGTCTCGGCGGCCGGCCCCGGCGCCCATGCGAGGTCGCGATGCGCACCGCCGCGATGCGGCCGGTTGAGCGCGGACCAGTCGAGCGACACCGCGCGCCACGCGTCGGGGATCTCGCTGAGCACGGCCAGCCGCGCACGGGCATCCTCGCCGCGCTTGTGGTCGTGCGTGGCGGTGGCGAGCAGCCCGTGCGGCACGGCGCGGGCGCGGCGCCGGTTGCGCGCATGGAACGCGCCGCGCGACAGGCTGAAGTCGCCCGCGTCGGCACCGACCTCGTTGCGCGACAAGAGCCGGCCGTAACGGTAGTGGGCCGTATCCTCGACGCCCTTCGCGGCCAGCGGCGCGGTGAGCTGCGCGAACGCGACGCACGCCGCGTGCAGCGCGGCGGCGTCCGCGCGCGGCACGCGTGCGACCGGCCACCCGAGCCAGGTTGCGACGTGATCGAGTGCGAACCGGTCGGCAGGATCGACGGCCGCATACGCCCGTTCGTACGCCTGCGCGAGCACGCGGCGGTCGGCGTCGGCGGGTTCCTCGTCCTGCACCGGATACATCCGGTATACGGGCAGCTGCACCGCGAGTTCACCCAGCACGCGTCGAATCGCGATCAGGCTGACGTCGCGCGTCGCGGGCGCCGCACGCGCGACGCCGTGCAACGCCCGCGCGGCGCGCGCATGCTCGACGGCGAGCTGGTGCATCAGCACGCGCCGCTTGCCGTCGAGCGCTTCCTGCGCGAACGTGCGCGACGAACCCGACACGTGCGCCCAGTGCGCGGCGAGCGGCGCGGCGCCGGCCGGATCGTGCAGCAGCGCGCCGACGTCGTTCATGAAGTCGTAGCCGGTCGTGCCGTCGACGGCCCAGTCGGCGCGCAGCGTTTCGCCGGGGGCGAGGATCTTCTCGACGACGATGAACGGCCGCGCGTCGCGTTGCGCGGCAAGCCGCTCATGCAGCCGCCGGCAATACGCGCGCGGATCGGCGAGGCCGTCCACGTGATCGACGCGCAGGCCGTCGATATAACCGGCCGCATGAAGCCGCAGCGGCAGCGCATGGACGGCATCGAACACCGCATCGTCGTCGACGCGGACGGCCGCGAGCGTCGCGATGTCGAAGAAGCGCCGCCAGTTCAGCTCGTCGGCAGCCGTGCGCCACCATGCGAGCCGGTAATGCTGGCGTTCGAGCAGCCGGTGCAGGCAGGCGCGGGAGCGCGCGCGGCGCGGATCGGCGCCCCGCAGCACCGCGTCGAGCGCATGCGGGCCGTGCGTGGCCGCGTGATCGCGCAGCGCCGCATGCGCGGCGGCCAGGCGCGTGCTGTCGCGCGGCGGCGCGGCGTCGAAGCGTTCGGCGAGCGCGTTCAGGTCCGCACGGTTCGCGATGCGCAGGAGCTCCGCGTAGGTGGCGGCGGCCACCGGCAGCCGTCGCCCGGGGCACGACACGAAGAAGCGTCCGGTGGCCGGATCGGCCTCGAGCGTGATGTCGCCGGCCACGAGCGCTTCACCGTACGGCGTGCCGAGGCAGGGCAGCAGCACCTTGCCGTCGAGCGCCGCGTCGGGAGAGTGCCAGTCGATGTCGAAGTGGTGCGCGTACGGGCTCGCGGGGCCCCATTCGAGCACGTCGTTCCACCAGCCGTTCGACGAACCGCCGACGCCCATGTGGTTCGGCACGATGTCGACGATCACGCCCAGCCCGTGTGCGCGCAGCGCATCGACGAGCCGGACGAAGCCGGCTTCGCCGCCGAGTTCCTCGCTCAGCATGCCGTAATCGACGGTGTCGTAGCCGTGCCGCGAACCGGGTTCGGCCGTCGCGACCGGCGACAGGTACAGATGGCTCACGCCGAGCCGCGCGAAATAGCCGGC
Source organism: Burkholderia sp. SRS-25 (assembly GCF_004343765.1). Classification (NCBI taxonomy): domain Bacteria; kingdom Pseudomonadati; phylum Pseudomonadota; class Betaproteobacteria; order Burkholderiales; family Burkholderiaceae; genus Burkholderia; species Burkholderia sp. SRS-25. The sequence continues at coordinate 227,678 of NZ_PTXM01000004.1, read as the reverse complement.
GTGCGCGGCCGCGTCGTCGAACGTGAAGCCCGCATGCAGCTGCAATCGCAGCGTCGCGCGTGGCGTCATGGGCCGGGCTCCCGCGAACCGCGTGCGCGCACCACGGCCGCGATGCGGTCGCGTACGCCGGCGTCGAACAGCGCGTCGATCGCCCGTGGCAGGCGCTGCCGCCAGTTCGGGTGCCCGCAGGGCGGCCCCGGCAGGTTCGGCTGCATGTCGAGCGCAAGGAGATCCTCGAGCGGCAGGATCGCGAGCGGCGACGGGCTGCGCGCGACGTACGCGAGTATCTCGGCGACGGGCGGCGAAGCAGCGGGCGGGGCGGCGTCTCCGGCCGGCGCGCAGCCTGCTTCCTGCAACGCTCGCCACAGCGCTGCGCGTTCGGTGGCGCGCGCGGCATGCGCGGCGACGACGTCGGGGTCGACGGCGGGCGGCGGAGCGGCGGGGCCGGCTTCCGGGGGCGGCGTGGTGTCAGCCGAAGTGGCCGCGCGGGGCACGGTGTCGTCCTGCTCGTGCCCGGTCATCCCGTCCGCCCGCGCAGGCGGCGCCACGTCGCGCGCATCCGTGTCGTCGGACTGCTGCCCCGCCTCGGCCGCGATCCGCCGCCAGGCCAGATCGATCCCGCGCCACCAGCCGGCCACGGTCGGCAGATCGTGCGTCGACGTCATCGCGATCGCGTCGCGACCCCATGCCGACGGCGGCCGGAAGGTGCCGTCGGCATCCCGCTCGAACCACAGCACGCGCATCCCGGCGATGCCCTGCGCGCCGAGCCGTTCGCGGAAGCCGGCCGGCACCGTGCCGAGATCCTCGCCGATCGCGAGCGCGCGATGACGGGCCGCCTCGAGCGCGACGAGCCGCACGAGATCGTCGACCGGATAGCGCAGGTAGGCGCCGTCGCGCGGCGAGCCGCCGTCCGGCACGATCCACATCCGCGCGAAGCCCAGCACGTGATCGATGCGGATGCCGCCCGCATGCGCGAACGCCGAGCGCAACAGCTCGACGAACGGCACGAAGCCTCCCGCACGCAGCGCGGCGGGCGTCCAGGTCGTCACCCCCCACGCCTGGCCGGCCGCATTGAACAGGTCGGGCGGCGCCCCGAGCGACACCCCGCGCAGCAGCGTCGCGCCGTGAGCCCACGCGTCGCTGCCCGCGTGATCCGAGCCGACCGCGAGATCGGCGATCAGCCCGGTGGCCATGCCCGCACCGCGTGCCGCGTGCTGCGCGTCGCCGAGCGCGCGCGACGCGCACCATTGCAGGTACGTGTGGAACGCAACCGTGTCGGCATGGGCGTGCGCGAACGCATCGACTTCAGCCGATCCCGGCTCATGCCACGGCGCCGGCCATTTCCGCCAGTCGGCGCCCGCCCCGTGCTCGAGGCAGAACGACTGCAATGCGTCGAAGCGCGCATGCGCATCGAGCGCCGCCCCGCCCGTGGCGCGAAACCGCTGGAATGCGTCACGTGACGGGTCGTCGCTGGCGCGCCATGCGTCGAAGCACGCACGCAGGCGCCGCAGTTTCAGCGGCAGCACGTGCGGCCAGTCGATCAGCGGTGCGTCGGCCGCGGCACCCGTTGCGTGATGCACGGCAGCGGCGCCCGGCACCGCGTCGCAGTCGAGATACGCGACGTTGTGCCAGCGCCGCGACGACGGCGAATACGGGCTGTCGTGCGCGGGCAGCGCCGGAAAGCCGGCGTGCGTCGGGCTGATCGCCACCGCCTGCGCGCCGTGCCGTGCCGCATGGGCGGCCAGCCGCGCGAGCGCGGTGTAGTCGCCCGCGCCGTCGTCGCCGGTGCGGCGCAGGCCGTAGAGCTGCGCCGCGATGCCCCAGCGGCCGCCCGCATCCGCCGCGCGCGGATCGACCGGTTGCGGGCGCGGCGGCGCGATCGTGAGTCCGATGCGCTGGTCGCCGACGTCGAGCGCGTGATAGCCGGGGATCGCGAGCGGCGGCAGCGTGCCGTGTTCGCCTTCGCCGCCCACACGCCCGTCCACATGGCCGCCTGCTTCGAACGTGATCCGGAAGCGCGCGCCGGGCGGGGCGATCGCGGCCGGCAGGGTCAGCGGCAGGCCGGCGTCGCCGGTGACGATGCGCGGGGGCGCCGCGTTCGCGTCGGCCAGCGCGGCGGCGCTTTCCACCCGCTGGGTCGCCGTACCGCACGGCCAGCCGAGCGCGTCGACGAGCGCGACAAGGGCTTCATCGTCCACCCGCCGCGCGACGCCGCCCGCATCGGTCCAGTCGGGTTCCAGGCCGGCGGCGCGCGCGAGTTCGGCGATCGACACGTCGGAAGTCATGATCGTCCCTGCCCATTCATGCTGTGCTGCCGCGCATCGTGGTTGACCTCGCCGTCGCGCCACGCGATGCACGCGCGAGGCGGCAGCCGCAGGTCGCGCAACCGGTCGCGTGCACGTGGCGGCGTCTCGAACACGATCTTGCCGACCGGCAGCGCGGGCAGCACCGCGTCGTGCGAGCCGAGGTTCAACGCGATCGTCAGCGTGCTGCCGTCGCCGAGGCGCCAGCGCGCGGCGAGCGCCTGCGGGTCGCCGTCGCCCGTGAGCAGGTCGACGCCGAGTGCGCGCGCGCCGGGCAGGTTCGGCGTCACGAGCGCCGCACGCACGGTCAGCGCGCTGCGGTAGAAGCGTCGCCATGCGTCGGTGTCGGGCGTGGTTTCGTCGCTGCTGCCGTGCAGCGTCGAACGCACGAACGTCGCGATGTCGTTCGGATCGGGAATCGCGTCGCGATGCGCGGCGTCGGTGAACGCCGGAAAGGCCGCGAACTCGCGGCGCCGGCCTTCGCGCACCGCGTCGGCGAGCCCGCCGCGATAGTCGGTGAAGAACTGGAACGGCTGCGTGCTGCCGTCTTCCTCGCCCATGAACAGCAGCGGGATCGACGGCGCGAGCAGCAGCAGCGCGGTCGCCGCGCGCACCGCGTCTTCGTTGGCGAGCGTGCGCAGCCGCTCGCCGAACGCGCGGTTGCCGACCTGGTCGTGGTTCTGCAGGAATGCGACGAACGCGGTCGGCGGCAGGTGCGCGCTCGGTTCGCCGCGCGGGGCGCCGTCGTGCAGCGGCGACGGTTCGCCCTGGTACGCGAAGCCTTCGCCGAGCGTGCGCGCGAGATGGCGCAGCGGCGCGTCGGCGTACGCGCGGTAGTAGCCGTCGCGCTCGCCGGTCAGCAGCACGTGCGCGCTGTTGTGGAAGTCGTCGTTCCATTGCGCGTCGAAACCGCCGGGCCCGAGCAGGCTCGCCGCGTTGCGCTCGTTCTCGAGCACGAGGTGCACATGGCGCGTGTCGCCGGCGGTCGCGCGCACGCGGCGCGCGAGTTCGCGCAGCCATGCGTCGTCGTCGATCGCGTGCGCGGCATCGATGCGCAGCCCGTCGAAACGGAATTCGTCGAGCCAGTACAGCGCGTTCTCGATGAAGAACGCGCTCGTCTGCTCGCGCGAAAAGTCGATGGCGGGCCCCCACGCGGTTTGCCGGTCCGCGCGGAAGAACGCGGGCGCGTAGCGCGGCAGCAGATTGCCTTCCGGGCCGAAGTGGTTGTAGACGACGTCGAGAAACACCTGCAGCCCGAGTCCGTGCGCGGCGTCGATCAGCGCCTTCAGTTCCTCGGGCCGTCCGTACGACGGATCGGGCGCGAACGGCAGCACGCCGTCGTAACCCCAGTTGCGCGCGCCGGGAAACGTGTTGACGGGCATCAGTTCGATCGCGGTCACGCCGAGCGCGGCGATGTCCGGCAGCCGTCGCTCGACGCTCGCATGGCCGCCGCAAGCGCCGATGTGCAGCTCGTACAGCACGGTCTCGTGCCACGGGCGGCCGCGCCATGCGTCATGGCGCCAGCGGTACGCAGCCGGATCGACGACCTGGCTCGGGCCGTCCACGCCGCCAGGCTGGAAGCGCGACGCGGGGTCGGGCACCGCGAGATCGCCGTCGAGCCGGTAGCGATACAGCGTACCGGGGCCGCACGGCACGACGGCCTCGAACCAGCCGTCGCCCACCGCGGTCATCGGGACGGCGGGCAGGTTTTCGCCTTCGATTTCGACGGCGGCCGTGCGGCTCGCGGGCGCCCATAGCCGGAAGCGCGTGCGGTCGGCTTCGACGCAGGTCGCGCCGAACGACGTGTCGAACGCGTGCGAACCCGATGGACGGGCGGGGCGTGATCTCATGTCGGGTCTCCCGGAGACAGGTCGGGCGGCACGGCGGCCACCGCGATCGCGGCCGCGTGCGCGGCGACGTCGAGGCCGTCGGCCGGCCACGTGCGCGGGCCGGCGTCCGGCGTGGCCGTGTCGACCAGCACGCGATAGTCGAGCGCCGGCGCGGGCGGCGCGAACACGACCGTCTCGGACGACGCGTTCAGCATCACGAGCAGCGCCTCGGTGCGCCCGGTGCGGCCCTTGCCGACGCGCCGCATCGTCAGCGCGCGGCGCTCGCGGTCCTGCCACGCAGGCACGGTCATCGCGTCGCCGTGCTCGTCGAACCAGCCGATCTCGGCCATGCCCGGCGCGGCGTCGCGATCACCCGACGGATAGCCCGGCGTGGACATCACCGGATACATGCGCCGCAGCGCGGCAAGCCGCGACACGAAGCGCATCAGCGTCACCGCTTCGTCGCTGCGCGCCAGATCCCAGTCGAGCCAAGACAGCTCGTTGTCCTGGCAGTACGCGTTGTTGTTGCCGTGCTGCGTGCGGCCGAACTCGTCGCCCGCCACCAGCATCGGCGTGCCGAGCGCGGTGAACAGCGTCGCGAGCATCGAGCGCGCGACGCGCGCGCGCACGTCACGGATCGTCGCATCGTCGCTCGGCCCTTCGACACCCCAGTTCGCGCTGCAGTTGTCGTCGCGGCCGTCGCGGTTGTCCTCGCCGTTGGCTTCGTTGTGTTTCGTCGAATACGACGCGAGATCGGCGAGCGTGAAGCCGTCGTGCGCGGTGACGAAATTGACCGACGCCCAGGTATGGCGACGCTGGTGGTTGAACAGGTCGGCCGAGCCCGCAAGGCGCGCGGCGAGCTCCGGCCGCTGGCCCGGGTCGCCGCGCCAGAAGCGCCGCACGGTGTCGCGAAAGCGGTCGTTCCACTCGGCGAAACCGGGCGGGTGGCGGCCGAGCTGATAGCCGCCGGGGCCGAGGTCCCACGGCTCGGTGATCAGCTTGCGCTGCGCGAGCACCGGGTCCTGCCGCAACGCGTCGAAAAAACCCGCGCCGGGATCGAAGCCGTGTTCCTCGCGGCCGAGCGTCACGCCGAGGTCGAAGCGGAAGCCGTCGATGTTGAATGCGGTGGCCCAGTAGCGCAGCGAATCCATCACCATTTGCACGACGCGCGGATGCGACAGGTTCAGCGTGTTGCCGCAGCCGGTTTCGTCGACATGAAAGCGGCGGTCGTCCGGCATCAGCCGGTAGTAGCTCGCATTGTCGAGGCCGCGCCACGACAGCGTCGGGCCGAGCTCGTTGCCCTCGCACGTATGGTTGTAGACGACGTCGAGCACGACCTCGACGCCGGCCGCATGCAGCTGGCGGATCGCGATGCGCATCTCGTCGAGCCGCCGGGTCGCGAGATACGCGGGCTCCGGCGCGAAGAACGCGGCCGTGTCGTAGCCCCAGTAGTTGCGCAGCCCGCGGTTCACGAGCGCGCGCTGCTGCAGGAACGCGTGGACGGGCAGCAGCTCGACCGTCGTCACGCCGATCGACAGCAGGTGATCGATGAACGCCGGATGCGCGAACGCCGCGAACGTGCCGCGCTCGGGCGGGCGCAACCCGGCACGCCGCATCGATGCGCCGCGCACGTGGGTCTCGTAGATCACCGTGTTGCGCCACGACACGCGCGGGCGCCGGTCGGTGCTCCAGTCGAACGCTTCGTCGACCACCACGCACTTCGGCATCGCGGGCGCCGAGTCGCGTCGGTCCATCGACAGGTCCGCGCGGTTCGAATGCAGGCGATAGCCGAACAGCGCGTCCGACCAGCGGAACTGGCCGACCAGCTTGCGCGCGTACGGGTCGAGCAGCAGCTTGGTCGGGTTGAAGCGATGGCCGTGCTGCGGCTGGTACGGGCCGTCCGCGCGAAACCCGTACACGGTGCCCGGATGCGCGTTGGGCAGGTAGCCGTGCCAGATCTCGTCGGTGCATTCGGGCAGGTCGAGGCGCGCAAGCTCCTTGCGGCCGGTCGGATCGAACACGCACAGCTGGATGCGCTGCGCGTGCGCGGAAAACACCGCGAAGTTGGTCCCGAGGCCGTCCCAGGTCGCGCCGAGCGGATAGCTGCGGCCGGATTCGAGACGGGTGGGCAGGGCGGTCGGCATGGGGCGGATCTCCGTGTCGAAGGCACGCGTCATCAGGCAGGCGTCAGCCACAGCGTCGCGAGCGGCGGCAGGCGCAAGGTCGCCGACCACGCCTCGCCGTGGGCGGGCAAGGCTTCGGCCCACACGGCGCCGTCGTTGCCGGCGTTGGTGCCGCCGTACGGCGCGGCATCGGTGTTCATCAGTTCCCGCCAGTGGCCGGGCGCGGGCAGCCCGACGCGATAACCGGCGCGCGGCACGGGCGTGAAGTTGCAGACCGCGACGACGAGATGCCCCGCATCGTCGCGGCGCGCGAACGCGAACACGCTGTTGTCGCGATCGTCGCCGATCAGCCAGGAGAAGCCGGCCGCGTGGCAGTCGAGCGCATGCAGCGCCGGTTCGGCCGCGTACGTGCGGTTCAGGTCGCGCACGAGCCGCTGCACGCCGCGATGCGCAGGGGCGTCGAGCAGATCCCAGTGCGGCGTCGCGTCGTGCGCGAATTCGGCCCATTGCGCGAACTCGCTGCCCATGAACAGCAGCTTCTTGCCCGGGTGAGCCCACATGAAGCCGAAGTACGCGCGCAGCGTCGCGAGCCGCTGCCATGCGTCGCCGGGCATCTTCGCGACGAGCGAGCCCTTGCCGTGCACGACTTCGTCGTGCGACAGCGGCAGCACGAAACGCTCGGAGAACGCGTACACGAGCCCGAACGTCATCCGGTCGTGGTGATAGCGGCGGTGGATCGGGTCTTCGTGCAGATACGCGAGCGTGTCGTGCATCCAGCCCATGTTCCACTTGAAGTCGAAACCGAGCCCGCCGTCGCCGGTCGGCGCGGTGACGCCCGGCCACGCGGTCGATTCCTCAGCGACGGTGACGACGCCCGCCGGCGCGGCCGCACCGTGCAGCGTGTCGTTCAGCATGCGCAGGAACGCGACCGATTCGAGGTTCTCGCGGCCGCCGTGCACGTTCGGCACCCATTCGCCTTCCGCACGCGAATAGTCGCGGTACAGCATCGACGCGACCGCGTCGACGCGGATGCCGTCGACGTGATACCGCCGCGCCCACGCGAGCGCCGACGCGACGAGGAACGCGCCGACTTCGGTGCGCCCGACGTTGAACACGCAGGTGTTCCAGTCGGGGTGCATCCCTTCGCGCGGATCGGCATGCTCGTACAGCGCGGTGCCGTCGAATTGCGCGAGGCCGTGCGGATCGTCGGGGAAATGCGCGGGCACCCAGTCGACGAGCACGCCGATGCCGGCCGCATGCGCGCGGTCGACGAAGCGCGCGAAACCGTCGACCGGACCGAAGCGCGCGGACGGCGCGAACTGCGCGAGCGGCTGGTAGCCCCACGAGCCGCCGAACGGGTATTCGGCGATCGGCATGAACTCGACGTGCGTGAAGCCCATCCCCTTCACGTATGGAATAAGCCGCTCGGCGAGTTCGTCCCAGGTCGCGCTGCGGTTCATCTCCTCGGGCACGCGTTGCCACGATTCCGCATGCACCTCGTAGATCGACCACGGCACGCGGTAGCGGTCGGCGTGCGGCCGCGCGTGCATCCAGCCGTCGTCGTGCCACGCGAACGCGTCGAGCGCCGCGACGTCGGCGACGACCGACGCCGTGCGCGGCGGCGCCTCGGTCGCGCGCGCACAGGGATCGGCCTTGTGCGGCAGCACGCGCCCGTCGGCCGCGCGCAGCTCGTACTTGTAGCACTCGCCCGCGCCGATGCCCGGCACGAACAGCTCCCACACGCCCGACGGCCGCCGCAGCCGCATCGGATGCCGGCGGCCGTCCCATCCGTTGAAATCGCCGACCACCGACACGCGCTGCGCGTTCGGCGCCCAGACGGCGAAGCGCACGCCGTCGGTGTCGTCGATGCGCGCGGGCGCGGCGCCGAGGCAGTCGAGCACGGCGGCCGGGTCGCCGGCGGAGAAGCGGGCGAGCACCGCGTCGTCGAGCAGCGTGCCGAACGCATATGCATCGTCGATCACCTGCCGCGCGTCCGGCCAGTCGATCGCGAGCAGATAGTGGGGCGCGCCGCCGTTGCGCGGGATTGTTCCCGCGAAGCAGCCGGCACGATCGACGCAAGCGAGCGTGCCGAGTTCGGCGCCTTCCGGCGACAGCGCGTGCACGCTTTTCGCGCCGGGCAGCAGTGCGCGCACGACGACCTGGTCGGCCTGCCCGTGCGGGCCGAGGCACGCGAACGGATCGGGATGACGGCCGGCGAGCAGCGCATCGATGTCGGATCGTTCGAACAGCGTCCCGGTCATTGCTTTCCTCCTTCGTCGGATGCGCCGCCGTCATCGAGCAGCCGTTCGACCAGCGCGGCGAGCCCGCCGACCGGCACGCTCAGCCAGTCGGGCCGGTTCGCGGCTTCGTAGCACAGCTCGTACGACGCCTTGTCGATCAGGAACAGCGCGAGCAGGCGATCGGCGTAGCGCGGGTCGACGAAACGCGCGGGGGCCTGCTCGGCGGCCGTGCGATAGCAGTCGACGAAGCGGTCGGCGGCGGCCTGCCCGAAGCGGTCGAACAGCGCACGCTTGCGGCCGGCCGCCTGCGGCGGCGCCTTCTCGATCGCGAATTGCGCGGTCGCGCTCACGTACGACAGCGAACGCAGCAGGCCCGCTACATCGCGCAGCGGATGCGATTTCGCGCGGCGATGTTCGAGCGGGCGCGCCGGCTCGCCTTCGAAGTCGATCAGCAGCGCGTCGCCCTGCACGTCGAGCACCTGGCCCAGATGGAAATCGCCGTGGATCCGCATGCATTGCGCATCGAGCGTGCGCGGCACGAGCTCGCCGAGCGCGCGGACGGCCGCATCGCGCGACGCGAGCAGCGTGTCGGCCGCCGCGCGCATCGCGGGATCGAGCGCCTCGAGCCGCGTATGCAGCACATCGAGCGCGTGCTCGAACGACGCGATCGCGTCCGCGCACCAGCCGTCGACGTGGCCGGGCGTCGCGTGCTCCGGCGCGAACGCGGAATCGTCGGACGGCTGCGCGAGCGCGACGTGCAACTGGCCGAGCCGCGTGCCGATGATCCCCGCGAACGCTGCATAGCCGAGCAGCGCGTCGGGTTCCTCGTTCGCGTCGCCGGTCTCGTCTTCGCCGGCCGCCGGCAGCGCGAGCTCGTCCACTGCGCGTCGCAGGAAGTCGAACGAGCGCGTCCACGCGTCGCCCTGGTTGTCGACGTAGCGCTGCAGGATCGCAACCGTGTGCGGCCTGCCGTCCGGATCGACGTGCACGACTTCACCCGCGAGCGTCGCGGTGTTCGGGTAGCCGATCCGCGTCAGGTACCGGCTCATTTCCGCTTCCGGATGCACGCCGTGCGCGACCTTGCGCACCAGCTTCAGCACGATCGCGTCGCCGATCACGAGCGAGCTGTTGCTTTGCTCGGCCGCGAGCCAGCGCACTTCGGCGTCGTCGCCGGGATCGAGTGCGGCGAGCGCATCTTCCGGCAGGAATGCGAGCCGGCCGCCGTCGGTGGTCGGCACCGTCGCGCCGTCGCGCAGCTTGCGCAGCATCCCGTGTGCGAACGCCGGCAGCGCGAACGCGTCGGTCAGGTAGCCGACCGAATGGCCGCGCCGCACGCGCGCCAGCGCAAGCTGCGCGAACAGCGGATGCGAGGTCTCGCCGCCCCACGCGGCCGCGAGCGGCACGACGTAGCGTTCGACATCGCCCGACTCGTCGGATTCGACCCAGGCCTCCGCATACTGGAACGGTTCGCCCGGCACCGGCGTGACGACGTTCAACCGGGCCGTGCCGATCGCACGGTCCTTCGATGCGAACCAGCGCCGCCGCGCGAGCCAGGAGGGCAGTGCATCGTGCGCGAGCACGTGCAGCTGTTCGACGTCCGGCCGCGCATCGCCGCGCCGCATCACGAGCGTCACGTATTCGGGCAGCGGCTCCGCATGGGGCTGCCGCCACGACGGCTCGCGGCCATGCTCGGCGAGCACGAACCACAGGAACCCGTACGGCGGAAAGGTGAGCAGGTACGTGAGCTGCCCGATCGGCGGAAACGGCGAATCCGACGTCATCTCGATCGGCACGCGGCCCGCGAATTCGGACAGGTCGAGCTCGACGGCCTGCGACGCACGCGACAGGTTCGCGACGCACAGCACCGGATCATGGCCGTCCAGCTCGCGCAGGTACGCGAGCACCTTGCGGTTTTCCGGGCGCAGGAAGCGGATCTTGCCGCGCCCGAACGCCTGCGACGCGCGGCGCGTCGACAGGATGCGGCGCGTCCAGTTCAGCAGCGAATGCGGGTCGCGCGTCTGCGCCTCGACGTTGACCGCGTCATAGCCGTACAGCGAGCCCATCACCGGCGGCAGCACGAGCTGTTCGGGGTCGGCGCGCGAGAAGCCGCCGTTGCGGTCCGACGACCATTGCATCGGCGTGCGCACGCCGTCGCGGTCGCCGAGATGGATGTTGTCGCCCATCCCGAGCTCGTCGCCGTAGTAGATCACCGGCGTGCCCGGCATCGACAGCAGCAGCGAGTTGATCAGCTCGATGCGGCGCCGGTCGCGTTCCATCAGCGGCGCGAGCCGGCGCCGGATGCCGAGGTTCAGCCGCGCGCGCCGGTCGCTCGCATAGGTCTGCCACAGCAGGTCGCGCTCGGAGTCGGTGACCATTTCGAGCGTCAGCTCGTCGTGGTTGCGCAGGAACACGGCCCACTGGTTGCTCGGCGCGAGTTCCGGCGTCTGCCGCATGATGTCGACGATCGGGAAGCGGTCCTCGCTCGCGATCGACATGTAGATGCGCGGCATCAGCGGGAAATGGAATGCCATGTGGCATTCGTCCTCGTTGCCGAAATATTCCTGCACGTCTTCCGGCCACTGGTTCGCCTCCGCGAGCAGCATCCGGTTCGGATACTCGGCGTCGATCGTCGCGCGGATCCGCTTCAGGATCGCGTGCGTCTCGGGCAGGTTCTCGTTGCTGGTGCCTTCGCGCGCGACGAGATACGGCACCGCGTCGAGCCGCAGCCCGTCGATGCCGAGGTCGAGCCAGAAGCGCATCACCTGCATCACCTCGCGCACGACGGCCGGGTTGTCGAAGTTCAGGTCCGGCTGGTGCGAATAGAAACGGTGCCAGTAGTACTGGCCGGCGATCGGGTCGTGCGCCCAGTTCGACGTTTCCGTATCGAGGAAGATGATCCGCGTGCCCGCGTATTTCGTGTCGGTGTCCGACCACACGTAGTAGTCGCGATGCGTCGAACCCGGCTTCGCGCGGCGCGCGCGCTGGAACCACGGATGCTGGTCCGACGTGTGGTTGATCACCAGCTCGGCGATCACGCGAATGCCGCGCGCATGCGCTTCGCGGATGAAGCGCCGCACGTCGGCGAGCGTGCCGTAGTCGGGATGCACGCCGCGGTAGTCGGCGATGTCGTAGCCGTCGTCGCGGCGCGGCGACGGGTAGAACGGCAGCAGCCAGATCGTGTCGACGCCGAGTTCGGCGATGTAGTCGAGCTTCGCGATCAGGCCGGGGAAATCGCCGATGCCGTCGTTGTTCGAGTCGAAGAACGACTTCACGTGCACCTGGTAGATGATCGCGTCCTTGTACCACAGCGGATCGTCCGCGCAGAGCGCCGGCGCGCGGCGGCGTGCGCGGCGACGGCGCGGCGTGCCGGCCGGCGCCAGCGACGGGAATTGCGCGCGGCGTACGTCGTCGAGGGAATCTTCGCGTTTCATCATCCATGGGCTCCCGAAGGTGGCCGGGCGTCGCCCGGTTCGCGCGCCGCCGCCCGCGCGGCGCCTGGAGACGGCGTGAGCCGCCAGATCGCATACGGGCGCACATGCGGATCGAGCGAGACGTACTGGCGATGCCCGCGCCAGGTTTCCGCATGCGTGGCGTCCTGTTCGAGCGCGTCGAGCGGTTCGCCGTCGACGAGCCCCAGGCCGCGCCACAGCGACGCATCGAGCGTGAAGTTCGCGACCTGCGGATGCCACGGATCGGTGCTGATCGCGACGACCACCACGCTGTCGAACGCCGGCGTCGCCTTCACGAACACGAGCACCGTGTCGTTGTCCGCGTCGGCGAACGTGAGACCGAGATGCGTCTGCAGCGCCGGGTGGGCGCGCCGCGCGCGGTTCAGCCGCGCGACTTCGGCGCCGATGTGCGCGGCCTTGCTCCAGTCGCGCGCGCGCAGCTCGTACTTCTCCGCGTTCGCGTATTCCTCGCTGTCCGGCAGCGGGGTCGATTCGCCGAGCTCGAAGCCCGAGTACATGCCCCATGAGCCGGCCAGCGTCGCCGCGAGTGCCGCGCGGATCACGAACTGCGTGCGCGGCGCGTTCTGCAGGTGGCGCGGATTGATGTCGGGCGTGTTGACGAAGAAGTTCGGCCGGAAGAAGTCGCGCGCGGGGCCGGTCGTCAGCTCGATCAGGTAGTCGACGAATTCGCGTTTCGACTCGCGCCACGTGAAGTACGTGTACGACTGCGAGAAGCCGACTTTCGCGAGCCGGAACATCATGCCCGGCCGCGTGAACGCTTCGGACAGGAACACGACGTCCGGGTGCCGGCCGCGCACGTCGTCGATCATCCACGCCCAGAACGGCAGCGGCTTCGTGTGCGGATTGTCGACGCGGAAGATCCGCACGCCCGCGTCGACCCAGAACAGCACCGCGTCGCGCAGCGCGAGCCACAGGTCGGGCAGCGCGTCCGGTGCGTAGAAATCGGGGTTCACGATGTCCTGATAGCGCTTCGGCGGATTCTCCGCGAAGCGCAGCGACCCGTCGGGCCGCCACGCGAACCAGCCCGGATGCGCGGCGAGCCACGGATGGTCGGGCGAGCACTGGATCGCGAAATCGAGCGCGATCTCGAGCCCGTGGCCGCGCGCGGCCTCGACCAGCGCGCGGAACGAGTCGAGCGTGCCGAGCTGCGGATGCACGGCCGTGTGGCCGCCGTCCGGCGAGCCGATCGCGTAAGGGCTGCCGACGTCGTCGGGGCCGGCCGTCAGGCTGTTGTTGCGCCCCTTGCGCGCGGTTGTGCCGATCGGATGGATCGGCGGGAAATACAGCACGTCGAAACCCATGTCGCGGATGCGCGGCAGGTGCGCGATCACGTCGTCGAACGTGCCGTGCCGGTGCGGATCGTCGCTCGCCGAGCGCGGAAACATCTCGTACCAGCTGGAGAAGCGTGCCGCGCGGCGCTCGACGTCGACCGGGAAGGTCGTCGTGTCGTGTGTGACGAACGGCCGGTAGCGCAGCGCCGCGAACGCATCGGCGAGCGGCGCCGCGCCGAGCTGTGCGAGCCGCGCGTCGGCTGGCGCGTCCTTGAATTCGGCGACGAGTCGTTTCATCCGGGTGAGCGCGCGCGCATCGAGCGGATCGGCGAGCTTGAGCGCGGCCGCGAGCAGCAGTTGCGCTTCGCGCAGTTCGAGCGTCACGTCCTGGCCGGCCGCGTGTTTCTTCGCGACATCGTGGACGAGCGATGCCCAGTCGTCGCGCCAGGCAATCACGCGAAATTCATGGCGGCCGAGGCGATCGAGCACGACGCGCGCGTGCCAGCGGTCGTTCGGTTCGGCTTCGAACGGGATTTCGCGCCAGTCGTCGTCGCCGGCGGCACGCCACTGCAGCACGGCCGCGAGATGCGCGTGCCCGTCGGTGAAGATCGATGCGTGGACGACGAGCGTCTCGCCGATCACGCGCTTGACCGCGAAGCGGCCGCCGTCGACCGACGGCTCGACGCGCTCGATCGCGATCCGGTCGGCCGCGAGCGCCGCCGACAGCGCGCCGCGCTCGTGTGCGGTGTCATGGCGTGTCGTGACGGGCGGCGCCTGCCACGCATGCAGCAGCGCGTACGCGCCGGGGTCGAGCGTGAACGGTTCGAGCGCGGCCGGCGGGTGGGTGTGCGTGCCGTCGTGCGTGGCGACGCGCGTGAATCCGCCCGGCACGCCGGGCAGGATCGTCGCGGGGTCGACCGTCACCGCGGCGTCGAGATCGGGATTCAACGCGATCAGCAGCGCCGCTTCGTCGTGTTCGAGCGATGGCCCGGTGCCGCGCAGCAACGCGGTCGCCGGTGCGCCGGGCGCGCTCAACTGCACGATTTCGCCGCGCGCGGCCGCGACGGGCGTGGCGCGGCGCCACGCGTTCGCATCGGCGATCGTGCCCGACAGGTCGAAGCGCGCGCGCTCGAACGCGGCGCGGTAGCGCGCCGCATCGGCGTCGCGCGCCATCAGCGGCACCGTGACGCCGCGCTCGAAGCCCATCGGCACGAGCCAGCCGGTACCGACGGCGGCAGCGGTCCACAGCGCGCGGCGATAGGCGCGGGCGAGGGTGTCATCCGGCGCGTCGGGCCAGGCGTCGGCGAGGCGCGCGCCGTCGAATGCGTCGGGAAACGCGATCGGCGAGCCGATGCGCCGCAGCAGCCGGTGTTCGTCGACGAACCACGGCGCGCGCAGATCCCACCAGCGTACCGATGAAAACACCGCGTCGAACCCGGCGCCTTCGAGCTGCGCCAGCGCGTCGCGCGCATGGCCGGGCACGCCGGCGAGCACCGCGACGTCCGGGCGCGTACGGCGCAGCGCCGCGCGCCAGCCGGGCCACCAGCCGGCCGGCAGGTGATGCGTCGCATCGATCAGGAAGCCGGCCGCGCCCGCATCGGCGAACGTGGCGAGGTGCTTGCACCACCACGCGGACAGCGCGTCGCGCGCGGTTTCATCGCCGAGGTTCGCGTGGGCGACATCCGTCGCGTGCGCGGTGCCGCGCGGATCGATCAGCGCGTCGTCGTGCGTGCGCTCGACGTACCAGTCCGGATGCTCGGCGCGCAACGGGTTCTCGCGCGCGACACGATCCGGCACGACTTCGAGCAGCAGGCGCAGCCCGTGGCCGTGTGCGAGCTGGGCGAGCCGCGAGAAGGTTTCGAGCGCGCTCGCGCGTGTCGCGAACGATTGCGACGGCCGGCGGAAATCGGCCACGTGGCGCGGAAAGCCGGCGACGCTCGCGGCCCAGAACGCGCCGACGAGCACATGATCGAAGCCCATGCCGGCGACATGCGCGAACATCTGCGGCCATGCGTCGAGCGGCCCGACGAGGCGGGCGTCGCAGAAGTAGAGGTGCGGAGAAAAAGGCGGCGTGGAGTCCATGGCGCGGGCGTACGGGCGGCAGTCAATGACGCCGGTTCGTCGCAACGCGCGTGCCTGCCGGGTGGTTTCCCGTCGGACAAGGGCGGAAGGGACCATCCGCAGCGGCGGGGACTGTCGTTTTTACATGACTGCCGGGTACGTGCATGCAGCATGCACTTACATGCGCGGCACTGAGCGGATATCCGTGCTGTCGCCCGTGGCACGATCGTCATCGGTTTCGGGAAGCGGCACGCCGGGATCGCAGCGCACCACCGCACCGTGTTCGATTCGGTGCGGGAACGGCGGCGGTGCGTCGATTTCGTCGCCAAAGCGTGCACGCACGAACGCCCGCAGCAGTGCCAGGCGCGCATCGCGCCCGTGCGCGCCGCAGGTGGACGGGCCGTCGACGAAGGTCGCGTCGCATTCGACGTCGTCGCCGTGCCGCGCGATTCGAAGATCGTCGACCCGGTCGAGCACCGCGCCCGCGTCGGACCACGACGCCGACGGCGCGAAACATGCGTCGAGCCGCCTGAGTGCGTCGCATGCAGCCGTCACGACCAGGTGCGGCGCGACGGCGGTGAACCGCAGCGTGTCTTCGTCGTCGGCGCACAGCGCGCGTGCACACCAGTAGTCGAGATCGTTTCCGTCGAGTGCGTCGGTTCGCATGGGGCGGCTCCGTCGGATCAAAACGGGCTCACCGCGCAAGCGGCGTGCCCGTCGCGCGGCCCGCCACGATCATCATGCGTCGACGTCCCGGTTGCCGTCGATCCGCTGCAGCAGCACATCGCAACGTTCGCGCAGCGCGTTCAGTTCCGGCGAATCGGCGTCGAGCCGCACACGTTCGCCGCTGTCGGGATCGCGGTTCGCGACCGCGATGTCGTAGATTCCTTGCGCGATCGTCGCGGACGCGTCCGCGATCCTGACCCGCGCAAGCCATCCGCATTCGGCGTGATGGCACGCGAGCCACATCCGCTGCACGTCGACGAGCTGACCGGTCGTGAGCCATGCGCCGGACCGCATGCGCGCGGCCAGTTGGCTCGTCACGAGATAGGAGAGCAGATCGGTCGTTTGATTCACACGAGGCTCCTTGGCGAAGGGTCGGGACGGTCGATCCGCGAACCGGGTCGCGGGAGCGGGAGCCGGGGAAGGCGTCGGTGCGCGGATCGTCGTCCGGTTGCAGGAGGAACCTGTCACGGGCTCGCGGCGCGTGCCCGTGGCGGTTCGGACCGCGATCGGCGCGCAAACCGCGTGCCAGCAGGCGGGCGCCGGGCACGGCGCGTGCGCACCGGGCCGCCGGGGCGCGCGGCGATCATGCGGCGCGTATTTTTTGCATCGTCATCGCAGATAGGTACAGGAGGCCACCGTGCAAAATCAACAGGACGCACAGATTCGGGACCCGTATCGCGGGCACGAGATACGCGTGTGGGCGCGGCGCAACGACCGCGGCGCATGGCGCGACGAAGTACAGGTGTATGTCGGCGGCGAGCGCATCGAGCTGGTCGCGCCGGCGGCCGATGGCCCCGACTGGATGACCGAGAACGAGGCGCTGCTCGCGGGCGTCGAGCGGGGCCGTTATCTGATCGACAAGCGCATTGACGACGATTGAACCGCCGGGCGGCCTGGTGCCGATACGGCGGGGATGTGGCCGATGGTCGTTCGCGACCTGACGAAACCGACGGCGATCCGGCGCAGACGCCGTCGGCAAAGCAGGCGTTTCAGGGCCGCGCAGCAATCTCGTCGAGATGCCACAGCAGATCCGCCGGATCGTCGTACACGCGCAGCGCGCCCGCGCGCTCGAGTTCGTCGCTGCCGTATCCGCCCGACAGCAGCCCGACGCCGAGCGAGCGGCAGCGGGCGGCGGCGAGCATGTCCCAGATGCTGTCGCCGACCACGACCGTGTGCTCGATCGGCACGTTCAGTTGCGCGGCGGCCGTCAGGAACAGATCGGGGTCGGGCTTCGCGTACTTGACCTGGTCGCGCGTGACCACCACGTTCTTCGCCGGATCGACGCCGAGCGCCTCGAGGTTGATGGCGGCCGTTTCCATGCGCCCGCTGGTCGCGATCGCCCAGCGGATGCCCGCCGACGACAGCGCGGCCAGCAGTTCGCGCGCACCCGGCAACGGCCGGACCTGCGCGCGCAGCCGCTGGTACGCGGCCGCATGGAGGCGCGCCAGCCGCTCGACGCGTTCGGCGTCGAGGTCGCCCGACGTCTCGCGCAGCAGCTGATTCAGGAACAGGCCGCCGCTCATGCCGATCTTGCGGTGGATGCGCCACACCGACAGTTCGATGCCTTCGGCATCGAGCGCTTCCTTCCACGCGAGCACGTGCTGGTAGACGCTGTCGACGAGCGTGCCGTCGAGATCGAACAGAAAAGACGTTTCAATGCGCATGTGTATCTCCTGGCTCGAAAGGGGGCGAGCGAACGGGTCGCGAGAAGCGGGTCCGCACATTATCGGCGCACGGCGATGTCATGACCATGTCCCGCGGCCCACCGACGCGACGCCACCCCGCGCCGCGCCGTGTCATGTGCCGCTGGTACAATCGCGGCGATCGCCGGGCCGGGCTCTCCGCACCGCGCGCCCCCAACCCTCGTCTCGCCGATTCCAGGTATGGCTACACCGGACGCCGTCAGTTCCAAGCACTCGTGGTGGGGTGTCCTGACCCTGGCACTCACCGCCTTCATCTTCAACACCACCGAATTCGTGCCCGTCGCGCTGCTCAGCGCGATCGGCGACAGCCTGCACATGCAGCCGACCGACGTCGGCCTGATGCTGACGATCTACGCGTGGGCCGTGGCCGTCGTGTCGCTGCCGCTGACGCTGGCCACGCGCCACGTCGAGCGCCGCAAGCTGCTCACGGGGGCGTTGCTGGTGTTCATCGCGAGCCACGTCGTGACCGGCGTCGCGTGGAATTTCACGGTGCTGATGGTCGGCCGGCTGGGCATCGCGTGCGCGCATGCGGTGTTCTGGTCGATTTCCGTGCCGCTGGCCGTGCGGCTTGCGCCGAGCGACCGGAAAAGCCGCGCGCTCAGCCTGCTGGCGATGGGCACGGCGATCGCGATGGTGGCCGGCATTCCGCTCGGGCGCGTGGTCGGCGAGACGTTCGGCTGGCGTGTCACGTTCCTGATCATTGCCGGCGCGGCGGGCGTCGCGTTGCTGCTGCTGCGCGCGACGTTGCCGGTATCGCCGAGCCAGGGCGCCGGGTCGCTCGGCAGCATCGGCGTGTTCCTGCGCAAGCCCGCGCTGGTGGCGTTGTACGCGATCACCGTGCTCGTCGTGACCGCGCACTTCACTTCGTACACGTACATCGAGCCTTTCGTCCAGAGCGTCAACCACGCGAGCAGCAGCCGGATCACGTATGTGCTGATCCTGTTCGGCGTCGCCGGCATACCGGCCGCGATCTGTTTCAACCGCATCTATCCGCACCGGCCGGACGACTTCCTGCTCGGGTCGATCGTCGCGCTGGCGGGATGCCTGCTGATCCTGTTCCCGTGCGCGCTGAACATCGTCACGCTGTCCGTGCATACGCTGGTCTGGGGCGGGGCGATCGTATGCTTCGGGCTGGCGATGCAGGCATGGGTGCTGAAGCTGGCGCCGGAGGGGACCGACCTCGCGGTGTCGATCTTCTCCGGGCTGTACAACGTCGGGATCGGTGCGGGCGCGCTGATCGGCAACCATATCGCCGGCGATTTCGGGCTGCCGTGGGTCGGCACGTTCGGCGGCGTGGTCGGCGCGGTGGCGGTCGGGATCGCGTGGCTCGCGTTGCGGCTGCATGCGCGGCAGGCGGCGGCGTAGCCGACGCCGGGGGGCGGCGTGCGGCATGTGGCGCAGGTCGCCACGGCCCGGCCTCGCGCTTCGCGGGTCATGCCACCGAGTAGCCGCCGGCGGTCACGATTTCGTCGACCAGTCGATCGAGCTCGGGCTTGCGCCGCGCGGAGACGACGACCTTTGCGCCACGGCGCGCGAGTTCGATGGCCGACGCGCGGCCGATGCCGGAGCTGGCGCCCGTTACCAGGGCGATGCGGCCGTCGAGTTGGGCCGGTTTCGTGCTTGCGGTCATGATGAAGTTCTCCAGAGTGGTGTTTGAAAGCGACGCATGTGGCTGAGTTGAATCGGTTGCGATGCACGCTTGATGAGCATTGTGGTCGCTCGCGAGTCGTAAAAAAATGGAACAATGGTGCATTCAGAATTCCCATTTTGGGAATGAAACGCGAAGCCGCATGCGCGCGCCAGGAGGGTTCTCCATGCTCAATCGACTCGACATCCTGAAGATCTTTGCCGCGGCCGCCGCGGCGCCTACGTTCCGCGAGGCGGCCGCGCGCCTCGGCGTGTCGCCGCAGGTCGTGACGCGTGCGGTGCGCGACCTGGAGGAGATGCTCGGCGAAACGCTGTTTCACAGGACGACCCGGAGCATCCGGATCACCGCGTTCGGGCAAGCCTTCGCGCGCGACGCGCAGACGGCGCTGGCCGCCGTCGACGGGCTGTTCGGGCCCGCGACGGGGCAGGCCGACGAGCCGGTGGGCGTCGTGCGGATCACGGCGCCGTCGGGCATGGGGCGTCGTTACGTCCAGCCAATCCTGAGCGATCTCATGCAGCGGTATCCGGGGCTCGTGCCCGACTTGCGGCTGTCGGACGTGCCGTCGCCGGTGGTCGACGAGCAGATCGACATCGGCGTGCGCGTCGGGGCGATCGGCGACAACCGCTTCGTCGCGCGCATGGTTGGGCCGTTGCCGATGTGGATCGTCGGCGCGCCGTCGCTGATCCGGCGGTTGGGCGAACCCAAAAACCGCAAGGACCTCGAATCGACGCCGGTGACGTGCCTGATCGATCGCGCGAGCGGCCGCCCGTGGCCGTGGATGTTTCGGGGGGAGCAGCAGTTCGTCCCGTCGTCGCCGGCGTACCTGACGGACGATACCGAGGTGGAGATCGAGGCCATCTGTGCGGGGGTGGGGCTGGGGCAGTGCTCGGAGTACCTCGTCCGGCCGTACGTCGACAACGGGCGCCTCGTGCGGCTGCTGCCCGGCCTCGAGCCCGAACCGTGGAAGCTGCACGTCTATCGCCCGCGGCGCGGGCCGATGCCCCGGCGCATCCGGGTCGTGTACGACGAGCTGGTGGCGAAGCTCGCGAACGCGACGTGGCGGGGGTAGGCGGTGCGGCCCGGCCGCGGGTCGCGTTGGCGCGAAGCGGTGTCAGCCACCGCTCGACGACGTCGGCGCACGTGCGAACCAGTAGCGCGCGGCCATCCGGCCTGGCATGGTCGCGCCATTCGCCGCGATGCACGCGGCAAGCCGACATATTGCGGCATCATCATGGATGCCGACGCACCGGTATTCGGTGCCCGATATTCGACTGGAGACGTTGCATGCCGATACCCCGGATTGAAACCCGCGACGCGATGGGCGACCCCGATGTGGTCTATCTCAACCCGGATCACGTGCTGTGGATGTCACAGCCGACCGCTGCGCAGCGGCGGCCGGGCGGCACGGCCATTCGCGTGGACGACCGCGTGAAGGGCGGTTCGTTGCTGATGGCCGACAATCCGCCGGCCGCCCAACTGCTGCAGGATCTCGGGCCGTTCGTGACGGTGACGCTGGCGAACCCGTCGTCCGACTATCCGGACGGTCTCGTCCATGTGCGTGCGCAGGCGATCGTCAAGATCGCGACGGACGACCATGACAAGCCGCTCGCCGAGCGCACGCTCGGCTGGGTCCACGTCAAGGACGGCTCCGCGTTCAAGGTCAGGGATTACGCCGGCGTGGCCGCGCAATGGCAGGCGTCGGTGGCGGGTGCCGGCCGCTGAACGGGGCTTCACGCCTGCGTAATGACGCTGCGGCCCGTCGGGCGGCAGCCGGCCGTGGTTCTCCTCGGGGAAACGGGTGCGTTGCTTCGCGCGCCCGGGCACGCTGCACAGGTGCCGGCTGGCCGGGCGAACCATGAGCCCACCCGGCCCCGCATTCGATACGCAATGCACCGATCCCCCGAGTAACATGGCGCATCGCGACGAACCGGCGCCCGTTCGGGCCTTCGCCGCGAACGCGCCCGTCGAAGCGCCCGATGCAGGTGTTCTCCACCGGCTTGCCGAGGAACCATCCGTCATGAACCTTTCCGCGTCCGATATCACACCGGAGGAACTCCGGCTGTTCGGCGACATCGTCGCCCGCCTGGAAGAACTGGGGCCGGTCGTCGACGTGAGGACGGTCGTGCTGCCCGCGATCACGCAACTGCTCCGCGCCGATTTCGCCGCGTCGTTCGATTGCGACGTACACACCGGCCTGTGGCGCAACGGCTTCTCGTACAACGTCGATCCGTTGCAGATCGCCCGGTACGAAGCGTGGTTCCAGCATATCGATCCGGTCACATCGCAACTGCGCGCGCGCCGCGTGGCGACCTGCGTCGACGAGGTGGTGAGCCGGTGCGAACTGGAACGGACCGAGTTCTACAACGACTTCCTGTGCCGCGACGGCATGCATCACGGCATCAACGTCTATGCGTTCGACGGCGCGACGCATGTCGGCGACCTGCGCATCTGGCGGGCGAAAGGGCGGCCCGATTTCACCGAGCGCGACAAACTGCTGCTGAACGGCATCGAGCCGTTCTTCCGGCGCGCGCTGCTGCGGCGGCGCCATGCGTGCGCGGGGCTGACCGAGCGCGAGAGCGACGTCGCGCGGCTGGTTGCCGCCGGTTATACCGACAAGGACGTCGCGCGCACGCTCGGCATCGGGGTGCCGACGGTCCGCACGCATCTGCGGCGCGTGATGGCGAAGAAGGGCGTCGCCAACCGCGCGAGCCTGGCGGCCGCGCTGGCGTGACCGGCTGCTCGGCCTCCGGTGGCCGACCGGGGTCATCCATTGTGATGATGGGCGTCAAAATCGGCGCACCCTACCTTGTGACGATCCCCTGTTACGAGGAACGACGACGATGCCAATCCTGGGAACCCTGACGCTCACCGAAGCCCGGAACGCAATCTTGCGCCGTGAGTTTTCCTGTGTCGAATACGCGTACGCAACGATCGAGCGGCACGCACGCTGGCGCTACCTGAACGGCTTTACGTGCGTCGACGATGCGCGGCTGCTCGCCGAAGCGGCGCGCTGCGACCGCGACCTCGCGACGTCGTCCACCCCGCACGCGTTGCTGGGCCTGCCGATCGCGATCAAGGACAACATCGACACCGCTTGCCTGCCGACCGGCAACGGTACGCTGGCGCTGCACAACCGCGTGCCGCCGCAGCATGCGCCGGTCGTCGCGCGGCTGCTCGCCCAAGGGGCGCTGATCGCGGGCAAGGCCAACCTGCACGAGCTGGCGTTCGGCGTGTCGGGCAACAACCGCGTGACGGGCGCGGTACGCAATCCGTACGATTTCAACCGGATTCCGGGCGGCAGCAGCAGCGGCTCGGGCGCGCTGGTCGGCGCGGGCGTGGTGCCCGCCGCGCTCGGGACGGATACCGGCGGTTCAGTCCGGATTCCGGCGGCACTGTGCGGTGCCGTCGGTCTCCGGCCAACCGTGGGGCGCTACCCGTCAGGCGGCGTGGCGCCGATTTCGCGTACGCGCGACACCGTCGGCCCGATCGCACGGTCGGTCGAGGATATCGCGCTGCTCGACGCGATTCTGTCGGGCACCGGCACCGGTGCGGGCGAGCCGACGTCGCTGCCGAACCGCAGCGCGACGCGCCCCGTGCGCCTGGCGGTTCCGCGCACGACGTTCTGGCGCGGCCTCGCTCAAGATGTCGAGATGGTGGCGAATGCCGCTGTGGCGAAACTGGCGCAGGCGGGATTCGAGTGCGTCGATATCGACCTGAACGACTATCCGGGGTTCTTCGACGACGAGCCGGCGATCATCGCCATGTACGAGTTCCGTTCGTCGATGCACGCCTATCTGGTCGAGAACGGCTACGACCTGTCGGTCGACGACATCGTCGCGAACGTGGGGAGCCCGGACGTCGCGAAGATCGCCCGCCATGTCACCGGCCCCGACGGTATCGGCGAAGCGGCGTACCGCACCGCGCTCGACCGGCGTACGCGGTCGCGTGCCGCGTATCGGCAGTGCCTCGCCGACAGCGGTGCCGATGCGCTGGTGTTTCCGACCACGATCGCCGCCGCGTGCCCGATTCCGTCGGGCGACACGATGATGCTCAACGGCGAAACCGCGTCGGTGTTCTCGACTTACATCCGGAATACCGAGCCGGGCAGTAACGCCGGCGTACCGGGCATGACCGTCCCGGCCGGCCTGACGGCGGCCGGGCTGCCGGTCGGCCTCGCCCTCGATGGGGCGGCCGGCACCGACCGCGAACTCATCGCGGTCGCGCTGGAGGTCGAGCGGGTGCTCGGCCGGTTGCCGCCGCCGGACGACGGGTATGGGGTAGAGGGCAGGTTGGGTGGGTACGCAGGCGTCAATGGGGAATCGTGACGCCGAGCCGCCGTGCGCGGGGGGCGGTGCGGCGGTTGAGTTGCCGGAGCCGGTGATGTTCGCCATGAAGCCGGCCAGCATGCGCGCGAGGCAGACCGCCCTGATGCAAGCCCCTTCGCGTGCCTGACCCGATGCGCAAGCACCGCTGACGGAAACCCCGCCAGCGCCACACACTCTTGAGCCGACAACCGGCGAACAAAGCGCACGCGAAGCCGGCCGCCAACCGCGCATATCGAGAAATTCGCCCACGAGCCCTCCGGGTGAGGCATCAGGAAAACCCTGACAGCGCCCGCCGAGGCCACTTTTTTGCGTCGCCGCGCGCGTGGCGACCGATGCCATTCCCGTCTCCGGCTGCCCGTACCCCGGGTGGCCGCTCCCCCCGATCCAGCATGGCTTCCTGACCGTATTACCTGTCATGGCGGGTATGGCAAGCAGCGACTTCAAGCGAATATTCCCGAATTTCAATACCTGTCGGGTATTGAAATGACCGCCTAAAAGTATTGGACGCTCGCTCTGGCCGAGACGTATAAATCGCCTCAAGAACTTCACCCACACGGCGTGCCCCATGTCCTCCGTCACCATCGAACGCATCGAAACCCGCCTCGTCGACCTGCCGACGATCCGCCCGCACAAGCTGTCGGTGGCCACGATGCACGGCCAGACGCTGATGCTCGTGAAGGTGTTCTGCAGCGACGGCGTGACGGGTCTCGGCGAAGGCACGACGATCGCCGGCATGGCGTACGGCCCGGAAAGCCCCGAAGCGATGAAGCTGGCGATCGACACGTATCTCGCGCCGGCGATCATCGGCAAGGACGCGACGCGCATCCAGACGCTGATGGCATTCCTCGGCAAGCTCGCGAAGGTCAACCACTTCGCGAAGAGCGCGCTCGAAACCGCGCTGCTCGACGCGCACGGCAAGCGGCTCGGCGTGCCGGTGAGCGAACTGCTCGGCGGCCGCCGCCGCGATCGCCTGCCGGTTGCATGGACGCTCGCATCGGGCGACACGTCCACCGACATCGCCGAAGCCGAGCGGATGCTCGACCAGCGCCGCCACAACGTGTTCAAGCTGAAGATCGGCGCGAAGGCGCCCGAGGCCGATATCCGCCACGTGGCCGCGATCAAGCAGGCCGTCGGCGATCGCGCGTCGGTGCGTGTCGACGTGAACATGGCGTGGAGCGAAACGCAGGCCGCGCGCGCGATTCCGGCGCTGGCCGATGCGGGCTGCGAACTGGTCGAGCAGCCGGTGGCCTCGGCCGCGGCGCTGGCGCGCCTGATGCGTCGCTTCCCGGTCGCGCTGATGGCCGACGAAATCCTGCAGGGCCCCGACAGCGCATTCGACATCGCGAAGCATCACGGCGCGGACGTGTTCGCGATCAAGATCGAGCAAAGCGGCGGCCTGTTCGCCGCGCAGCGCGTCGCCGCGATCGCGGATGCGGCCGGCATCGAGCTGTACGGCGGCACGATGCTCGAAGGCGCGTTCAGCACGGTGGCGTCCGCGCACCTGTTCGCGAGTTTTGCGAACCTGCAGTGGGGCACCGAACTGTTCGGGCCGCTGCTGATCACCGAAGAAATCCTGACGCAGCCGCTCGATTACAGCGACTTCGAACTGACCGTGCCGGACGGCCCCGGCCTCGGCATCGAACTCGACGAGGACAAGGTCAGGCGTTTTACCCGCGACGGGCTGACGAAAGTCGCGCGATAACCCGAGCCAGGCAACGGCCGTCAATCCCCCCAATACACGTGGAGACACCATCATGAGCGTCAAAGTTTTCGATACCCGGGAAGTGCAGGATCTGCTGAAGGCCGCGTCGAACGCGGGCGCGAGCGGCACGAAAGGCGGCAACGCGCGCACGCAGCAGGTCGTGCTGCGGCTGCTCGGCGACCTGTTCAAGGCGATCGACGATCTCGACATCACGCCCGACGAAGTGTGGGCCGGCGTCAACTACCTGAACAAGCTCGGCCAGGACGGCGAAGCGGCGCTGCTCGCGGCCGGCCTCGGCCTCGAGAAGTTTCTCGACATCCGGATGGATGCCGCGGACAAGGCGATCGGCCTCGACGGCGGCACGCCGCGCACGATCGAAGGGCCGCTGTATGTAGCCGGCGCCCCGGTGCGCGACGGCGTGTCGAAGATCGACCTCGACGCGGACGACGGCGCGGGCCCGCTTGTCATCCACGGCACGGTCACGGGCCTCGACGGCAAGCCGGTCGCGGGCGCGGTGGTCGAATGCTGGCACGCGAACTCGCACGGCTTCTATTCGCACTTCGACCCGACCGGCAAGCAGAGCGATTTCAACCTGCGCGGCGCGGTGAAGACGGGCGCCGACGGCAAATACGAATTCCGCACGCTGATGCCGGTGGGCTACGGCTGCCCGCCGCAGGGCGCGACGCAGCAACTGCTGAACGGCCTCGGCCGCCACGGCAACCGTCCGGCGCACGTGCACTTCTTCGTCGACAGCCACGACCACCGCAAGCTGACGACGCAGTTCAACATCGAAGGCGATCCGCTGATCTGGGATGACTTCGCGTATGCGACGCGCGAGGAGCTGATCCCGCCCGTGGTCGACAAGACCGGCGGCACGGCGCTCGGCATGAAGGCCGATGCGTACAAGGACATCGAGTTCGACTTCGTGCTGACGCCGCTGGTGCAGGGCAAGGACAACCAGATCGTCCACCGCCTGCGCGCGGCCGCGACGGCGTAACCGCCAACCGCCCGCCGGCGCGGCGCCGATACGCCGCCGCCGGCCGGGTTCCCGCGAGATTCAACCGATTACCGATGCGAGCGTGCTTGCAGGACGCGGCACGCGCATGGGAGGAGCCAACATGTCCGCCACGACCGACCAAGCCACCGACCTGGATCACCTGCTCGCCACCGCCGTGCAGGACGACAAGGAAGCCGGCGTATTCCGCTGCCGCCGCGACATCTTCACGAACGCCGAGCTGTACGAGCTCGAGATGAAGCACATCTTCGAGAGCAACTGGGTGTACCTGGCGCACGAAAGCCAGATCCCGGCCAACAACGATTACTACACGACGTGGATCGGCCGCCAGCCGATCGTGATCACGCGCGACAAGTCCGGCGAGCTGCACGCGGTGATCAATGCCTGCGCGCACAAGGGCGCGATGCTGTGCCGCCGCAAGCACGGCAACAAGGGCAGCTTCACGTGCCCGTTCCACGGCTGGACGTTCTCGAACACCGGCAAGCTGCTGAAGGTGAAGGACGAGAAGACGACCGAGTACCCGGTGCAGTTCAACACGCACGGCTCGCACGACCTGAAGAAGGTCGCGCGCTTCGCGAACTACCGCGGCTTCCTGTTCGGCAGCCTCAGCGCCGACGTGCTGCCGCTCGAGGAGTATCTCGGCGAAGCGCGCGTGATCATCGACCAGATCGTCGACCAGGCGCCGAACGGGCTCGAAGTGCTGCGCGGCAACTCGTCCTACATCTACGAAGGCAACTGGAAGATGCAGATGGAGAACGGCTGCGACGGCTACCACGTCAGCACCGTGCACTGGAACTACGCGGCGACGATGGGCCGCCGCAAGGAGGACGGCACCAAGGCCGTCGATGCGAACAGCTGGAGCAAGTCGGTCGCGGGCGTGTACGGCTTCGACAACGGCCACATCCTGCTGTGGACCAAGACGATGAACCCCGAAGTGCGGCCCGTGTATCAGCACCGTGAAGAGATCAAGGCGCGCGTCGGCGACGCGCAGGCCGACTTCATCGTCAACCAGACGCGCAACCTGTGCGTGTACCCGAACGTGTTCCTGATGGATCAGTTCAGCACGCAGATCCGCGTGGTGCGGCCGCTCGGCGTCGACAAGACCGAAGTCACGATCTTCTGCTTCGCGCCGAAGGGCGAGAGCGAGGCCGACCGCACGGTGCGGATCCGCCAGTACGAGGATTTCTTCAACGTGACGGGCATGGGCACCGCCGACGATCTCGAGGAGTTCCGCGCATGCCAGGCCGGTTACGCGGGCATCACGGCGATGTGGAACGACCTGTCGCGCGGTGCGCCGCTGTGGGTCGACGGGCCGGACGAGAACGCGAAGAAGATGGGGCTGAACCCGCGCATTTCCGGCGAGCGAAGCGAGGACGAGGGGCTGTTCGTGTGCCAGCACGAACACTGGGTGAACGTGATGCGCGATGCGCTGAAGAAGGAACGCGGGGAGGTGGCAGCATGAGCTTCGATTACCGGACTGTCTGCGCGGCGCTGTATCGCGAAGCGCGCCTGCTCGACGATCGCCAGTGGGACGAGTGGCTGACCTGCTACACGGAGGACGTCACGTACTGGATGCCCGCATGGGACGACGACGATCGGCCGACCGACGATCACCAGAGCCAGATCTCGCTGATGTACTACCCGGACCGCGGCGGCCTCGAGGATCGCGTGTTCCGGATCAAGACGGAGCGCAGCGGCGCATCGACGCCCGAGCCGCGCACCAGCCACAACGTGACGAACGTCGAGGTGCTGGCCGAACGCGACGACGAGGTGGACGTGCGCTACAACTTTCACACGCTGAACCACCGCTACCGCGTGACCGATCACTTCTTCGGCACGATGTTCGTCACGTTGCGCAAGGCGAGCGATGAATTGCTGATCTCGTACAAGAAGATCGTGCTGAAGAACGACTACATCCGGCAGGTGCTCGACGTCTATCACGTCTGACGCCCGTTGTTTCGTCATGAAAGACAAGGAAGTGGAGACGACGCCATGTCCAGCTACAAGATTGCACTGAACTTCGAGGACGGGGTAACCCGCTTCATCGACTGCAAGGCCGGCGAGAAGGTGCTCGACGCGGCCTTCCGCGCGAAGATCAACCTGCCGATGGATTGCTCCGACGGCGTGTGCGGCACCTGCAAGTGCCGCGCCGAAAGCGGCCGCTACGACCTCGGCGACGACTACATCGACGACGCGCTCACCGAAGACGAAAAGGACGGCGGCCTCGTGCTGACGTGCCAGATGGTGCCGCAAAGCGATTGCGTGATCGCGGTGCCGACGTCGTCGGTCGCGTGCAAGACCGGCCAGAGCGGCTTTGCCGCCACGGTGACGAAGGTCGAGCAGCACAACGATGCGGCCGTCGTGCTCGAACTCGACGTCGGCGCGGCCGCGCCCGTGTTCCTGCCGGGCCAGTACGTGAACATCGACGTGCCCGCGAGCGGGCAACATCGTTCCTATTCGTTCTCGTCGGCACCGGCCGATGCGAAGGTCAGCTTCCTGATCAAGAAGATTCCCGGCGGCGTGATGAGCACGTGGCTCGAATCGGCGCAGCCCGGCGACACGCTGCAACTGCACGGGCCGCTCGGCAGCTTCTACCTGCGCGACGTAGCGCGGCCGCTGCTGTTCCTCGCGGGCGGCACGGGGCTCGCGCCGTTCCTGTCGATGCTCGAGGTGCTCGCGCGCACCGGGTCGCAGCAGAAGGTGCACCTGATCTACGGCGTGACGCGCGATCTCGACCTCGTGCTGGTCGACGCGATCGAAGCCTACGCGGCGAAACTGCCGAACTTCAGCTTCGCGACGGTCGTCGCGGATGGGGCGTCGAGCCATGCGCGCAAGGGCTGGGTCACGCAGCACATCCCGGCCGATGCGCTGAACGACGGCGACGTCGACGTGTATCTGTGCGGGCCGCCGCCGATGGTCGACGCGGTGCGCAAGTATTTCGACGACGAAGGCGTGAAGCCGAACAGCTTCCACTACGAGAAGTTCACCCCCAACGTCACGGCAAAGGCGGCGTGATCATGCAACGATTCTCTGGCAAGGTCATCGTCGTCACGGGCGCCGCGCAGGGCATCGGCCGCGGCGTCGCGCTGCGCGCGGCGGCCGAAGGCGGCAGGGTGCTGTTCGTCGATCGCGCGGATTTCGTCGCCGAGGTCGCGGCCGAAGCGGCGGGGGGCGAGACGGCCGGCTTCGTCGCCGATCTCGAGACGTACGACGGTGCGCATGCGGCGATCGCGCACGCCGTGCAGACGTTCGGCGGCATCGACATCCTGATCAACGGCGTCGGCGGCGCGATCCGCATGCGTCCGTTCGCCGAATTCGAACCGGCGCAGATCGATGCGGAAATCCGCCGTTCGCTGATGCCGACGCTTTATACGTGCCACGCGGTGCTGCCGCACCTGCTCGTGCGCGGCGGCGGCACGATCGTCAACATCTCGTCGAACGCGACGCGCGGCATCCGCCGCGTGCCGTACTCGGCGGCGAAAGGCGGCGTCAATGCGCTCACGGCGGCGCTCGCGATGGAATACGCCGCGCACAACATCCGGGTCGTGGCCACCGCGCCGGGCGGCACCAGCGCGCCGCCGCGCCGCGTGCCGCGCAACGCGGCCGGCGACAGCGAGCAGGAACAGGCATGGATGGGCGAAGCCGTGCGCCAGGTCACGGAATCGACGTTCTTCAAGCGCTACGGCAGCCTCGACGAACAGATCGCGCCGATCCTGTTCCTCGCGTCCGACGAGGCGAGCTACATCACCGGCACGGTGCTGCCGGTCGCGGGCGGCGATACGGGTTGAACGGCGTGTCGTGACGCCGCTTGCACGCGTTCAACGTGCATTCATCGACAACCCACCGGCCGGCGCGAAGACGCCGGCCACGGAGACTCCCATGAGTAATCGCAAAGCCATCGTTCCGGCGGGAATGGAAGCGGTGTACGAGAAAATCGGCTATGCACCGGGCCTGAAGGTCGGCGATACGCTGTACGTATCCGGCCAGATCGGCCGCGATGCGGCAATGCAGCTCGTCGCAGGCCGTGAAGCGCAGATCGTGCAGGCATTCGAGAATTTGAAGCGCGTGCTGGAGGCGGCAGGCGCATCGTTCAACGACGTGGTCGACCTGACGACCTTCCATACCGACATGCGCGACCTCCCGTTGTTCATGCAGGTGCGCGACCGTTACCTCGCTGCGCACCCGAAGCCGGCGTGGACGGCGGTCGGTGCGCACATGCTGGGCGGCGCGCCCGGCTATATCGTCGAGATCAAGGCGGTGGCCGTATTGCCGGCGTGATCGGCGGTGACGAGGAGCGGGCGCGAGAGGCCCTCGTCCACGCATCGAACGGGCTCGTCGCGAGCTGACCGGGAGCGGCAGGCTTCGCGACGCAAGACGGAATTCTGACGAATGGCTTTCTCGCGACCTTCGGCGTGAATCGTTGCGCCACGTCAGCGACAAGCCGGGCGAGTTCGTTTATGTTTCGAGGAAACGCAGCGTCGTCCCTTTTCTTCCGTCGAGAATCCGCGATGAAATGCCTGCCACGCGTCGTCTTCGCCGCCCTCGCTTTCACTGTCGCGCAAGCCGCGCTTGCCCAGGCGCCGGCAACGGTGCAGCTCGAAGACATGACCTGGACCGAACTGCGCGACAGCATCCGGGCCGGCAAGACCACCCTCCTGATTCCGATCGGCGGGACCGAGCAAAGCGGGCCGTACGTCGCGCTCGGCAAGCACAACGCGCGGGTCAGGGTGCTGTCCGAGCGGATCGCCGAAGGCCTCGGCAACGCGATCGTCGCGCCAGTCATCGCCTATGTGCCCGAGGGCGGCTATGCGCCGCCGACGTCGCACATGCGCTTCCCGGGCACGATCACCGTGCCCGACGACGTCTTCGAAAAGACCCTCGAATCCGCGGCCAACAGTTTCCGCGTGCACGGCTTCACGAACATCGTGTTTCTCGGCGACCACGGCGGCTACCAGAACGACATCAAGCAGTCGGTCGCCAGGCTCAACAAGTCGTGGGCCGGCACGGGCGCGCGCGCGTTCGTGCCGGCCGCGTATTACGGCACCAGTTCCGACGGCTATGACCAGATCCTGCGCGAGCATGGCGTGCCGGCCGCGGATATCGGCACGCATGCGGGGCTGGCCGATACGGCGCTGCTGCTGGCGGTCGAGCCGCGCATGGTCAGGGTCGACAAGCTGCGCAACGCCGCGAAGCCGGGCGCCGTCGACGGCGTCTACGGCGGCGATCCGCGTCATGCGAGTGTCGATCTGGGCCGGCTGGGCACCGACGCCATCGTGTCGCGCACCGTCGACGCGATCAGAAAGGAAATCGCCGGCCGCTGACGCGGCCGCGCCATCGCGCTACTTTTGTCGTCGTTCCACTCAATCGAACCGGGGCATCGTCATGCAACCGCGCTTTCGCCGTCACCTCCGCTTCTCCCGCCCCGCGATCGTCATCGTGGCGGCGTTGGCCTTCGGCGCCCGCGGCGCGATCGCGGCGGCCGCCGTCGCGACCGTACCCGGCATGCCGCCCGTCCTCCATCCCGACAACCTGTACAGCGAGGCGCAGGCCGGCCGCATGAGCGTGGCGGTAGCGGGCGCGTTGCCGCGCATCTACGTGCCGAACCTGAGATCGAACGACGTCTACGTGATCGACCCGGCCACGTACAAGGTCGTCGACCGGTTCGCGGTCGGCCGTAGCCCACAGCACGTCGTGCCGGCATGGGACCTGCACACGCTGTGGGTCGCGAACAATGCCGAAGGGCGAACCGACGGCAGCCTGACGCCGATCGACCCGAAGACGGGCAAGCCCGGCCAGACAGTGAACGTCGACGATCCGTACAACATGTATTTCACGCCCGACGGCAAGGACGCGATCGTGGTGGCCGAGGCGCATGCGCGGCTCGACTTCCGCGACCCGAAAACGATGGCGCTGAAATCGAGCGTCGATGTGCCGCAATGCAAGGGTATCAACCATGCCGACTTTTCGATCGACGGCCGGTACGCGCTCTTCACGTGCGAGTTCGGCGGCAAGCTGGCCAAGATCGATTTCGTGAACCGCAAGGTGGTCGGCTATCTCGAACTCGACCGCAAAGGGATGCCGCAGGACATCCGCGTGTCGCCCGATGGCAAGGTGTTCTATGTCGCCGACATGATGGCGGACGGTGTCTACGTCGTCGATGGCGACGCCTTCACGAAGATCGGCTTCATCCCGACCGGCGTCGGGACGCATGGCCTGTACCCGAGCCGCGACGGCACGAAGCTCTATATCGCGAATCGCGGCTCCAATCGGGTCCACGGGCCGCGTCACGGCAAGGGCAGCGTATCGGTGCTCGATTTCGCGACGCGCAAGGTGGTCGCAACCTGGCCGATTCCCGGCGGCGGCAGTCCCGACATGGGCAACGTCAGCGCGGACGGCAACACGCTGTGGCTGTCGGGCCGCTTCGATGACGTCGTCTACGCGATCGACACCGCGAGCGGCGCGGTCCGGTCGATTCCCGTCGGCATGGAGCCGCACGGGCTGACGGTGTGGCCGCAGCCGGGGCGCTATTCGCTCGGTCATACGGGAAACATGCGGTAGGGCGGCAGCCGGCCAGCGCGTACCGGCACGGCCGTTCGACACGCGGGCCGCATGGCTCGTCGATGAAACCCGTGCACGCGGCAGCCGCGGCGCAAACGGCGCGCGGCTGGCGCACATGCCGGGCCTGCCCGAACAAAGACACCGGGCGAGTTGCCCACCGCCGGCCGGTGTCACGGTCGTGACAGGCGACCCTCCAACCGGCCGTGGACAACTCGTCCGCACCACGATAAACGGAGGAACTCCGCCTGCGTGGAAGTCAACGGCCCAACCGCTCACGGAAACGAGTCAACCTCATTCACCCGTTGGTCGCCACGAATTCCGTCCGAGCTCGGGCTGAACGCGTGACTTCGAGTTGTCCGTCGTTTCTTCCGCGCGTCGTTTCGCGAATGGGCACGATTTCGTTGCGGCCAAATCCCGTGGACAGCGCATTCAGCCTCAACAAGAACGCTTCATGGAAGCGTTATGGTTCTCCCTTCCGTGACAACTGCAGAACCAGATGCTCCCGAACCGTTCTGCCAAACAATAAAAAGGCACTTGTCGTGGCCGGGGGACGGATCCCCCCAATTTTTGTTGTCTGCACGAAAACTTCTGATGCCGTCCGCATACATTTTCGTTACCTGGCTCGTCACGTCGTATGTGTCAGTATTTACGCCATAACCTGCAAAAGATACCTTGATCATTATTTCACCCCGTTAGGCAGTAATGCGAGTCGTCAACACAATCGAAATTCTCAACATGAATCCGATACTCGCAGGTGCGAAAAGGCCAGTCCGGCGGTCGAAGTGACAGGGAAAGCTGTAACCCGCGACCGCGCCGAAAAACTCACCATTTATTTCACGCTCTTTACTGCTCGTGACGCCGTTTCCTCAAGAGGCAATTGCAAACGCCGATTGAGTTTTTCTCAAGGTGAGTGAATAAAAAATAAGCCACGTTTGCGGAAAATTCCAGCCCGACACAGTCTTTTTCGGTGGGTGGACCGTTCGCATGCGGAGAGTGGTGCAGGTTGGCTCGAGAGCAGGCGGTCTTTTGACCACGTCCCCCGGAGGTCACGCGCTGTCGGCCGTATCCATGGGATGAGCGCCGCGTCTGGGCGTTGTTGCATTAGTCGGGCGTAGTGACGAGGCAAGGGCCTGGGGGCACGATTTCAGGCAATGCGAACGGATTGCGGACGTGCGAGGTCCGCCATGCGGTTCGGCACGCCCACGCGGATGGCAACCGCGGCTGCCAGCGATTCGGTGCGTCGTGCCCGCCGGCAGTTACGACGGCGCGCCGAACAAGTCGATCGGCGCACCATCGAAGCATGGGTCAGATCACTTCTTGAAAGAGTCCTGGGGGACGGGAGCCGGGCTCCAGATCTCCGCATCCGATGCGTTTGCCGCGAATATCCAGATGGGCGTGCCGTTCGCGACCGTTCTCCATTGGAGGTCGAAGACATATTGCGAATTGGCCACGCTTTGGATGTAACCGGATTGCGGGTCGTCCGATTGCGGGGTGAATTGCCATTGCTGAGAAGCCGACGCGCGGTTTTTCACGTAGGTGTTCAGGGCAAGGTATTGCTCGTTGGATACCGTTCCGCAGTCGATGGCGAGCGAGGGGTCGCTGTGCAGCGTGATTCCGCCATCCGCCTGGAAGTCCCACTCGGTATACAGGGGGTTCGTAGTGGCGGGAACGAGCACCACCCGGTTGCCTTTGACGCGATCGGTGACGCCGATGAGCCAGTCGGTATTGGCCGTGTAATGAATTTTTGCCATTTTTCCCTCGGAGGGTAATTGGATGATTCGATAAATGAATGCTTCCTTCTCGACAGCAGCCTCACATGGAAATCATCCTTGTCGCAAGAACCTTGACGCATCTGCATATAATCGACGAAATCGTCGGCGCTTTATTGGCAAGGTTTGAGGATGGGCTTCTGTCTGGGATAAACATTAGGCCCGTCACATCGCGGAATCCATTACATGCAATTACATGACAGGATGGCGTTGTCGCATAAATCGGGCGAGCAAGCGGCCGGCTGACGTTTACGCACGACAGCCGGGCCGGCACCTCTTTTAACCGTTCGGGTTCCTGCGCAGGTTTTCGATTTTTGGCTTCGAGAAGGTGCGCCGGGACAAGGGCAAGACGAGCGGACCGAAGGCTCGCTACCGTGTCGGGAGTCGGTCTGGAAATCAGGACGTTCCCGCCGGAGCGCTTGATCCACTACGCGAGTCGATCAATTTGACGCGGGTACGGGCGAGTGGACGACATCATTTCGACGATATTGCCAATACAGCCGTCAATTCGCACGTCGAGCCGCTTGCGGGACATTCATCTCGTGTCGACAACTTCAATTTGCTCTACGCGTGACGGCAGCACGTCATTCCCACGCGTGCTTGCTGAACTGATAGCCCTTGCAGCGGATCGTCTTGATTCGCTTCGGCTCCGTCAGGTCATCACCCAGCTTGCGGCGCAGCTTCGAAATGCGGCCGTCGATCGAGCGGTCGAAGCCGTCGAACTCGATGCCGCGTAGCAGCAGCGTCAGGTCTTTTCGGCTGACCACCTCGCCGGCGCGGCAGACGAGCGCCCACAGCAGGTCGAACTCGGTCGACGTCAGGCGGGGTGCGCTGCCGTCGGGAAGACGAACCTTGCGATCGGCCCGGTCGATCGAAAACTTGCCGAACTCGAAACGATGAGGCGATGCCGGCTCGACGTCGTCCGGACGCATGCGCACCCGTCGCAGATGGGCCTTGATCCGTGCGAGCAGGATGCGCGGCTCGACCGGCTTGTGGAGAAAGTCGTCCGCGCCGAATTCCAGGCCGAGCAACTCGTCGAACTGTTCGTCGCGGGCCGTCATCATGATGACGATGCCGTCGTACTGCATGCGTGCCTCGCGACAAATCTCGAAGCCGTCCTTGCCCGGCAGGTTGATGTCGAGCAGCACCAGGTCGGGGTGACGCGCGACGATCGTGGCTACGGCGTCGGTGCCGTCGAACAAGCGGTCTACCTCGTACTGATGCGTGCGCAGATAGTCCGCGATCAGTGCGGACAAGTGGACGTCGTCTTCGACGAGCAGGATTCGGATGGGCATCGCTAAACGAGGGGATGAAACGGGATGGTGGCGAGCGCTCACGCCCAGTCCGACGTGGGGTAGCTGAAGAGACGCGCATGATACTTCTGAACATTCCCGTGGAATGTGGCGAAATCTGCATCGCCGGGCCGCTCCGTCCGCACGCGAATCACCACGCCCATGCAGCCAGGCAAATGGGCGAAAGTGTGGAATCGTGTCATCGCGGAACGGGGCGATGGCTGGGCGATAAGGCCAGGCGTGTTATCCGGCTCAGGGCCGGCAGCAATGGCGGGCGCGGTGTCGTGCGCGCGGAAACGTTTGCGGAAAAATGGCGCGTGGAAAGCACGCCCGCCCGGGCCGCCATCCGGTAAAGATTGCTCGACATATCATTACAAAATATTACGAACCGGGCAACGGACAGGTCCTTACAATCGTGGCGACTCGATGGCGAGCATGAAGCACAGCCGCTTCCGGCTGGCCACAGAAGGGAATGCAGATGCGAAGGCGGTGACCGCAGCGTGTCATCGCTCGCCCGTTGCGCCCGTTCGGCGAGGCACTGCCGGTGTTCGACGCGTGCGAATCAATGTCGACGTCACCCCGGCCTTCCGGAAGCAAACGTAAGGCTCGTACGATGTTCTGATAGAAATGCGAAATGACGCCGCTTCAAATCATCCGGAGTCTCGATTCACTCACGAACGCGATCGAAGTCGCGGTCGCCCGCGCCGACTGGAGCGAGGCCGTCCGGGCAGCAGAAACACGTTCGGCATTCCTGATGGCGCTGTCACCCGATCAACCCGACGAGGTTCACACGGCGATCGGGAGAATGCGGGAGATCGATATCCGGATCTCGATCACCGCACGGGAAACGCTGGAGGCACTCGTCGCGGAGGGCCGGAAGGCGTTGCACGAAACCCGGCTGGCGCCCCGGCCGCCGTCGCCCGGCGCGGATGTCATGGCCGCCCGATCCCTTTCGTGGCGCGCATCCATTTCACGGCGTTTCGCGCCGCACATGCATTGACACGGACAGGTTTTTGAACGTGCCGGTCAGGTCTCAACATTTCGGTGGCGGTATGCGATTTCGAAAACGCATCAGTTATGTCGATGCAACACGGTGGTTCGCTGATGGCGACCATGATCGGGTGGAAACCCGTGAAGGCGGACGAGCGATCGCTACGCCGGAGGGCTGGCGTTCGGTAAAGTCGGGCGACTGGATCTTGCGCGATGATTGCGGCAACTGCTGGCCGATGGACAACAGGCTCTTTACGAGCCTTTATGAACCGGCAGTGGATTGAGCAGGGAGGGCGCGCCGGCGCCGCCAGTCGATGCGGTATGCCGGCGGCAACCTGCCAGTCGTCAACAGCCTATCGGCTCGCGCGCGAAAACAGCAACGAATCGGTGTCGTTGAACCGGATCTGCACCGGCTCCCCGTAACCCGCTTTTTCCGCCACGCGGATCGACGCGACGTTGGTCGGCGCGATCAGGCACACGCTGCGCTCGAACCGGTGTTGCCCGTCGAGCCATGCCAGCGCGGCCGAGAGCGCCTCGGTCGCGTAACCCTTGCCGTGCGCCCACGTCGAAAGGGCCCAGCCGGCTTCCGGCACGCCGCGAATCGACGGCTCGATGAGCCGGTGGAAATCGGCGAAGCCGAGATCGCCGACATAGCGGCCCGATGCCTTCTCGCGAATCGCCCAGTAGCCATAGCCGAGCAGCGGCCACAGCCCGCGATACGCGAGCATGCGCATCCACGAGTCGCGCGGCGCGGACGGCTCGCCGTTGAAGATGTGCTCGACGACCTTCGGCTCGGCCCACATCGTGGCGAGCGCCTCGAAGTCGCCGAGCGGATGGCCTTCGAGGATGAGACGCGGTGTGTCGAGAACGGGCGGGGAGGAGACAGGCGGCATCGTGGTTTCCGGAAAGGAGGGGGGCGGGACGGCCAGACCGTCAGCATGTCGATGCCGCGCTGGTTGGGTCCCGTTCACGCACCGGCAGGCAGATCGGGCGGCGCTGTTCCTCGGCGAGCGACGACGTGCGATTGACGGCAGGCAACGGCGGCCCGCTGCGAGCGGGCATGTCCGATTCGGCAAGACAGGGAGCCGGAATGATAGCAAAACCCTTGCACGGACGGGCTGCGGTGCGCGCGGCCGGAGGTGGTGCCGCCGCATCGACGACGTCCACGGGAAGCGGGCGCGATTCCATCGGCTTCCCGCACGATGATCGGACTTTCAGGCGATGCGCGCCGCCGTCCGGTGTGCCTCCCTCACTCTGCATGATGCTCGAATCCGACTGGCTCAGCCGCTTCATGGCGCTCGTCGTGATCACCGGGAAGCTCGAAATACGCTGCGCGTTCGGTGCGCCGTGGGCGATCACGTATGAGCGATCACCTGCGTGCGAGATCCCGTAGCACGTCGTGTTGCGCGGCCGCGCGATCCTCGGGAATCCCGACGACGGCAGGGTGCGCGAACTCGACGGCGGCGAACAGGTTGGGGACGGTGCCGCCGGCGACCTTGCGGACTGGTGCGTACACGTCAGCGGTTGCGCCGGTGGCGATTTCGACGGCGGGGATGGCGATGCGGCTCATGACTGGCTCCCTGATCGGAAGGCCGAGGCCCGGTGACTCCGCTTCAGAAGCGCAGGACGCTCCTCATGCGACGCAAAATCGCCATGTCGATGCTCAAAAGGATCAAGCTGATTCGCGGCCGCCGGCGGTCTACTTCCGGTTCTTCAGGAAGGTCCGACCTTCGGCCGTGATCGACGCGCCCGAGCGGCCGTGCGCGGAATGGCTGACGAAGCCTGCGCTGACGAGTTCGCTCGCGATCGACCAGCCGAGCGCCGGTGCGTCGCGCCCGTAGCGGACATCGGCGAGGCGTTCGAGCGCCCAGATGGCGGAGGCCGAAAGGTTCGGGGTGTTGGACGTGAAGTTATCGCTCATCGCTTCCTCGCGAAAAGGGGATTCGGGGTGGGCGGGATGCCGTGACATCGGGTGGCGCGCCGGTCAGCGCGCTTGCAGCACGGGCAGCAGCGCCTGCAGTGCCGCCTCCTCGTCGGGGCCGGTGGCCAGCACCTGTGCGGACGTGCCGCCGTGCACCTGCAGCGCCGCGACGGCGGCGCTGTCCTTCGCATCGCTGCTGATCCCGTTCGCGATCAGCAGGATGTCGCTTGCGAAGCCGCGCGCCGCGTCGACGGCTGCTTCTCGTGCGGCGTAGCCGCGGTTGCGGTTCCACGCGGCGCCGATTTCAACGTACACAACGGTTGCCACGATGTCGGAGAGCCTCTGGACGAAACGTCGGGATCGGTATGCGGCACCCGACTGCCGGGGCGCGGGGGGCGCGGGGGGCGCGTGAAATGCGCTTTCCAGCACGAGTCAGGGCAGCCGGCCGCACGGACGGGGCGTGTCATCCTGCGTGGATGTGCCGGCATTCTCGGCGAAACGGGCCACAAGTCCGGCGAACGGCGCGAAAACGCTGATTATAATACAGCAACCAAGATATGTGTATTGCATTATAATGCTGTGTGCGCCGGAGGCGGCTCGCCGCCCCGTCGGCGCGTGCCTTCAGGCCGGCCGGGCCGCGCTGCCAGCGCGCCCGGCCTTTTTATCGACGACTCAACTCCCCCTGAATGGAAGCTGCAATGAACGCCGCCCCCGCCTGCCCGCAATGCGCGATGGAAAACACTTACCCCGACGGCACGCTGACCGTATGCGCGGACTGCGGCCATGAATGGTCGGCCGGCGCCGGCGCCGAAACGGGCGACGAACCGGCGGGCGACGTCGTCAAGGACGCCAACGGCAACGTGCTGTCGGATGGCGACT
The DNA here is from genome assembly GCF_004343765.1 of Burkholderia sp. SRS-25. Taxonomy (NCBI): domain Bacteria; kingdom Pseudomonadati; phylum Pseudomonadota; class Betaproteobacteria; order Burkholderiales; family Burkholderiaceae; genus Burkholderia; species Burkholderia sp. SRS-25. The sequence continues at coordinate 187,853 of NZ_PTXM01000004.1, read as the reverse complement.
CGGTCGTGCTGATCAAGGATTTGCGCGTGAAGGGCTCGTCGATCACGCTTAAGATGGGCACCAAGGTCAAGAGCATCCGGCTTGTCGGCGGCGATCACGAGGTCGACTGCAAGACCGACATGGGCGGCTTCATGCTGAAGGCCTGCTACCTGAAGAAAGTCTGAGCGCGCACGCTCCAATCCACCGTCAGCAATCGACTGCCCGTTCATGGCCGAGGATCGAATTTCCTACGACGCGTTCGTCAGGTTCCTGGCGACGCCGCTGAACGACGGCCGGCCGTTCGTGCTGGAGACGCAGCACGCGCTGTCGCTGCATTTCGACCATCTCGGCACGCAGAGCTTCATGTCGCTGCGGGATCCGGGCCGGCTCGAGCTCGGCTACACGCGCGTGATGATGGGCTTTCTGCTGCTGCAGCCCGAGCCCGCGCACATCTGCATGCTCGGGCTCGGCGGCGGTTCGCTGGCGAAGTACTGCTACCGGCACTTGCCCGGTTCGACGATCGACGCGGTCGAGATCAACCCGGACGTGATCGCGCTGCGTGACGTATTCCGGATTCCCGCTGACGACGGCCGGTTCACGGTGGTGTGCGCCGACGGCGCGGATCATCTGGAAAGGGCGGATGTCAGGACGGACGTGATCCTGCACGATGCATTCGTCGCCGACGGCATGCGGGGCCGCTGTACGGGCGCCGCCTTCCTCGCCGCATGTCACGCGCGCCTGAGCGAAAACGGCGTGCTGGCAATCAACTTCATGGACGACGATCCGGCGCTGCCCGAGCATCTCGAGCAGTTGCGAGCGGTATTCGGTGTGTCGTATACGCTGGTGCCGTGCGGCGACGACACCAACTTCATCGCGTTCGCATGGAAGGGCGGCAACCGGCTGCCGTCGCTACGCATCCTGCTCGAACGCGCACTTGCGTGTGCACGGGCCGGCGAGCTCAAGCTGGCGGCCACGGCGAGGCGGATGAAAGCCGGGGAGGGCGTTGACCCGCAACGGCTGGTGATGCGTGCGCAGCCGCATGGGCGATGGGAAATCGGCGCGTAGCCGGCAGGCAGTCGCCGCTGCCCGCGCGGCCCTGTACGGCCGCGCTTACTTCACGCGTTTGCCGAGCGCGCTCTTGGTCTTGTACGTCACGCCGTGGCGGTCGAGATACTCACGGATCAGTTGCCGCACGACTTGCGAGGGCGTGAGGTCCTGCTCTGCGCAGAGCATCTCGAAGGCTTCCTTTTTCGCGGGGTCGATCAGGACGGTCAGGCGGGCGGTTTTCGTTTCCATTACGAGGCGAGGGTGGTCGGTATGTTAATCAAATTATAATCGATCCGCCTTCGGCACCACCGCCGAAAGCGCTCTCCCGGTGCGCGATCAGCGCCTGCTGCGGAGCAATACGAGCAGGTCGTCGATCACCGGTACGATCGCGAGCGTGACGAGTACCGCGGCGAGCGGCACGGTCGATACGTAGCCGACATGCTTGAAGCCGATGGCGCCGGCCAGGCCGCCGATGAAGAACGACGCGAGCATCGTCGCGTGAATCCGCAGTTTCGAGCGGTTGGCGATGACCGCATGCGCGTCGACGTCGACTGCCGACCGGTTCCAGTAGAACAGCTTCCCGAGCTCGATGCCGAGGTCGGTCACGATGCCGGTCATGTGCGTCGTGCGGATCTCCGCGCCCGACAGCTTCGTGATCGTCGCGTTCTGCAGCCCCATGATGAAGCACAGCAGCGTCACGGTCACCGGCACGAAGAAGGTTTCCCACAGCGCGAGGTGGCTGCCTAGCAGCCCGAACAGGAGCAGCAGCGCGGCCTCGACCAGCAGCGGCAGCATGAACTGGCTGTGCAGGCCGCGGCGGCGGCCCCAGTTGACGAGGATCGCCGAGCAACTGGCGCCGATCAGGAACGATCCCAGCGAGCTGATGCCGGCCAGCGCGAGCCGCACGTCGCCGAGCGCCGTCTGGTCGGCGATCGCCGACACGATGCCGCTCATGTGCGACGTATATTGCTTGACCGCGAGGTAACCGCCGGCATTGGCCGCGCCGGCGACGAACGCCAGCGAAAACCCGAGTTGACGGTTCGCGGTCGCGCTGCGGTGTTTTCCCGTCAGGTTTCGAAAGTACTGCGCTGGCATAGGGGCTCAGGGGCTTCGCTCAATCGCCGCGGATCGCGGGCACGGACATGACGACCGGCACCGGACGGCAGGGCGGGCATGCCGCCTGCGCACAGGTGCCGGGTCTCGAATCATGTGATGAACATGATAATGCCATTATCATACTCTGTTAGTCCAATAGGGCATTCAGTACAATGTCACCCGACGCGGCCGGCCTGCGGCTTCGCTGCCGCACGGCCGCGCCGACCGCCTTCGCGATCACTTCTGGCCACCGTTTCATGACCCCGATCAAGTTCATTCTCCGCTACACGGCGATCCCGTTCACGGCCATCGTGGCCGTGGTGATCTGGACTGTCATACCATCGTCGAAAGAGATCGATGCGAGACAATATGCGGCGCTGTCGCGCGCGTACGCGAGCTTCCCGCTGCCGTTCCGGCGCGAGATCTCGGAAACGATGGACCACGGCCGGATCAACGACCGGCGCTACCAGGCGCTCGTGCGCGATTCGCTGGGCAATGGCGTCGCGCTGGACTGGCCGGCGTCGGGCGTCGGCGCGCTCGCCGACGAGCGGCAAAAACTGGCCGAACTGATTCAGGCCGATTCCGATCTTCAAGGGCATCACCAATGAAAACTCTGCTGGTTTCCGTGGCATTCGCGATGATCATTGCGAGCCTGATCTTCGCGCTGTACTTCATGAATCACGATCGCGGCAAGTCCAAGCGGATGGCATGGTCGCTCGCGGCACGCGTCGGGCTGTCCGTCACGCTGTTCCTGTCGCTGCTGATCGCTTACAAGCTGGGCTGGATCGAGCCGACCGGGTTGCCGATCGGGCGCTGAAAGGCGAACGCCTCGTTGCATGCGGGGCGTTTGCACAAATGCGAGTTCGGCTCTCCAATCGAGCTATTGTGATAAGAAAACTTATCCTGATGGCGTGACCTGCATGATCAAAATCGGGTTTCGCACAACGCGAGCAACGATGCTGACGCACGGAGGCCCCGTGGCCAAACCCGCCGCGCGCGCTCGCCTGCCACGGCGTGCTACTCTCGCGAATGGCACCGGCCAGGACAGTTCAGTGGTGCGCGACCAGTGAACATTGTGGATTCACGCATATGTACTCGATCTTGCCTGCGTTTGTATCTGCGTTGTTTCTCGGGTTTGGCCTCTACGTGCTGGCCACCAAGGGCCTCACGCGGGTATCCGTCCCGTTCGCCTTGATGTGCGCGACGACCTTCGTCTGGCAGGGAACGTGGGCCTTCCTGTTCCAGACGACCGACGCGGACGTCGCCAACGTGTTGGTCAAGGCAGGCTATCTGTTCATCGTTTTTCTGCCGACGACCTTCTATCATTTCGTGACGGAGGTCGTGTCGCGTCGGGGCGAGCGGCCGTTCATATTCGCGTCCTACGGACTCTGCGTCCTGCTGGCCGTGCTGCTGGTCACGAGCAATGCAGTCGTCGATGGATTCCGCCCGCATTTCTTTGGCCCGTATCCCAACGCGGGCCCACTGCATCCGTTGCACGTCGCGCAGACGGTACTCCTGGTCGTCCGCAGCGGTTGGCTCCTGATCGACGCAAGACGCGAGGGGCGGGCGCGCGACGTCCGGCAGTTGCTCACGCAATGTCTCGTCAGCCTCGGCCTCTACTCGCTCGCGGCGACCGACTATGCGGTGAACTACGGCGTCGAGTTCTATCCGGTGGGGGTGCTGTTTATCGCGATCAGCCTCGGGATTCTCGCGACGTCGATCGTCCGCTATGGCCTGATGGGCCCCTATCTCCTGGCTGCGACGGTCGCGCACGAAGTGGCCACGCCGCTGGCGGCGATCGGCCTGCATGCGGACGAGCTGCGCACCGTCCTGCCGGTGCTGCTGCGCGGCTATCGGCTGGCGGTGGAGCACCGGTTGTGCGCCGACGGCTTGTATCCGGGGCAGCTGGAGCGGCTACCGGCGCTCGCGTCGTCGATCCGGCGCCAGGTCGACACCACGAGTACGGTGGTCGAGATGTCCCTGGCGTCCTTTACGCTGGACCGACTCGATCGCCACAGCTTCGCGGCCTATCCGATACGGGCCTGTGTCGACGCCGCCGTGGATCGCTTTCCCTTCCGTCCGGGTGAGCGGGACCGCGTATCGGTCGACGCGATCGATACGGACATCCAGTTTTTCGGATCCGACTCGCTCGTGATCTTCGTCATCTTCAATCTGCTGAAAAATGCCCTGTACGCGATCCATGCAAACGGCCGTGGGCAGATCGAGATCGACGCGCATCGCAGCAACGGTTACTGCGTGATGCGTTTCAGCGATACGGGCCCGGGCATCGCCCCGGATGTGCTACCTCAAATCTTCGACGCCTTTTTCTCGACCAAGTCGCATGGGCGCGGCGCCGGCATGGGACTGAGTTTTTGCCGCCGCGCATGTGAAGCGCTCGGTGGCACCATCACGTGTGAATCCGTCCCCGGCGTGCGGACCACGTTCACGATTCGGCTGCCGGAGCCCGGAGCGCCCGCGGACCATGCATTGCGCGATCCGCCGGCGCTCCCCCGGCGCTATCGCATCGGGTAAGTCGGTCTCACATTCAGTTCGCGGCGGACGGCAGGATCAGTTCATACGCCTTGACCCGCTCGATGATGCCCGGCGGAAACCGGCGGATCCGCTTGTCGGGACCGGCAAACACGATTTGCTGATACCCCAGCGACACCTGTCGGCCGTCAACGTAGAAGCGAAACAGCAGGTAGGCCGAACATTGCCGGACCTCGAACGTATTGAGAAAGCAATCCACGCGTTGGAACGGAAACGTCTCGTGGATGTATTCCTGATGCGCGCGCTTCGTCACGAATGCCCCGCCGGCCGCCATCAGGTTGTTGTGGATGCATTCGTGAAACCAGCGTTCACGGCACACGCCCTGCCATTCGAAATAGCGTGCGAAATAGGTATTCATGAAGGCATTGGAATCCTTGAGGTAAATGTCGACCACGTGGTGGAAGGTTTTCTCGGACAGATGTGCCGTTTCGTTGGAAAGGACGTGAAGAATCGCGTCTCGCGTCAACATGGATAACTCCTTGAATCGCTACTGGCGGTAGCTGCGCATTCCTTCAACGAGAAGGAATGGCCCGATTCTCCCCGTGCAATTCTGCTGCGCGGCGCGTTTGAAACGTGCCGAATTCACGGATGCGGAACAGTTGATGTGCGTCTCGTTTTCACCGGATAATTGCGGCGATAATCATTCGCGGTAAAGCGTCTCCGATACCGCTTCTTTTTCTGCTGATTTATCGAGACCCATATGCAACCCTTCGTTAGGCAGCCGGTGCTCTATCCCGTGTCCGTGGTATTTGTCGACGACAATCCGGATTTCCTGCAGGCGCTGCGGGGCGCATTTCCGGACGAACGCCTGAACCACTTTTTTACGCACCCCCAGGCGGCGCTCGACTTCGTGTCGTCGCGTGACACGGAGATGCCGCCAACGGCTGCGGACTATTTCGGTGCGGAGAAAACAGGCGGGAATGCGATCGGCGAGGATGCGCTCGCCGATCCTGCCCGATTCGAGGCGGTGGGCGCGGTGGTCGTCGATTATTCGATGCCGGAGGTCGACGGCATCCAGTTTCTGACCTCCATCCGCAACGCGAACTGCACGAAAATCCTGCTCACCGGCATCGCCGACGAGCGCGAGGCGGTGGCCGCGTTCAACGCGGGGCTGATCGATTGCTATCTGAAGAAAAACGACGTCGAGATGGCGCGCAAGCTGGCAACCGCGCTGGACGACGCGAAACGCAAGTGCTGCGCGGCCCGCGGGCACATCAGCCTGCATGAGGCGGGGGCGACCTACCAGGATCCCCGGATCGTCAAACTGATCGACGAGGTGGCCGCGCGGGAAGGCATCGTCGAATACTACTGGCGCCCCAATCAGGACGCGGTGCTGATGTTCGATGCCGTCGGCGCGCCAAGTGTATTTCTCGCCTGGAGCGAAGAGGACTGGTCGTTCCACTGCGATATCGTGTCCGACGCGGGCGGACCGGCCGAATTGCGCCAAGGCATGGAAGCGCGCCGCATCATGCCGCTGTTCTGGCCATCGCAGGCCTATCGGCCGGGCCTCGCGGACATTCGCTGCGCGGCCCCGCTACCCGTTCCGGGATGGCACGGCACGTTTTATAGCTGGATCCGTCTGGATGATCCGGCCGCCGAGCGCGATCTGCCTACATTGGCAAAATGGCGTCACGCGTAAAAGCTCATCCGCCCATTTCCAAACGGAAAGGATCGGCGAGGCGGTGCTGTCGTCGATTCGGCCGCCACTCGAATTGGAACAATCCCTGTCAATGTTGACAGTTATCAGCGGCGCGGGATTTTGTTCCAATTACACCTTGTTCCGAGGGCCGCCCACTTTTCCAATATTCCAATAGACGGCACATCCATTCAGTGCAGACCGTTGATCAACGGTCTGCACGCGCTTCCAATATCGATCGATTCTCGATCCGATATTGTCATCAGGCTTCACAAAAACTGCAGCGACAAACGATCCGCAAATCTACGACTGGATTTCAACGGCCTGCTAACCGCGGGACTCGCTCGCAAAGTCATGGCGATACGCGCGGGGAGAGCAGCCCACGATGCGCTTGAAAGCATGTCCGAACGCGCTATCCGAGTCGTAGCCGAGCATCTGTGCGATCGCCGATATCGACGCGTTCGAGCGTCGTAGCTCCCGCATCGCGAGCTGCACGCGCCAGCGCAGGACGTACTCGAGCGGCCCGAATCCCAGCCGCCGCTTGAAATGCAGCGCGAACGTCGAACGCGATACGTGGCAGCAGGTCGCGAGTTCGTCGACGGTCCAGCGTCGCGCGGGCTCCGCATGAATGGCGACAAGTGCCGTGCTCACCCGGGAATCCGCGAACCCGGCAAGCCACCCGACATCGCTGCTCGCGCCGTCGTCCACGTAGCGCCGCAGGATCTCGACCAGCATCATGTGACCGAGATGCCGAACCATCAACGATGCCCCCGGCGATGGCTTGCCGAATTCATGCGCGAGCCGCTGCAGCGCCCAGCGCAGCACCGCCGCCTGCTCTGAGTCCCCGCTCACGACGACTACGGGCGGCAGGCTGCCCAGCAGCAGCGGCATGCCTTCCTCGTACGAGAAGCGGCCACCGATCAGGAAGCAGTTCACCGGGTCGCCATGGTGCGCGATACCGCGTTCGACGTTCCGGTACACGTCGGCGGCAGGCACCGGCGTAACCGACGGATCGCTCGCCAGCCGGAATGCCCGCGGCGAGGCGAGCAGGAAGCAGTCTCCGGTGTGCAGCTGAATGGGCGGTCCCGCACCGTCGACGGTCAGCCAGCAACTTCCTTCGACAACCGCATTGAACTTGATGCCCTCGGGCGGCGGAATGGCAACCGCCCACGCGCCGCCTGCTTTCAGGCCGGTGAAATACGAATCGCGCGTTTCCAGCAGCGACAGCACTTCCGATAGAGGATCCACGCTCACGCTCCGGACGATCTCGCCGAAAAACCGGATTCTATTGCATTCACAGTCCGGGGGCATCGCTGGAGAATGACTTCGTGCAGTGACGCGACCGACAGGCGGGCGCGTGCTTCACGCATCGTTCCAGGAGCCTTCGATGACGAGCAGGCAACACCCCCTTCATTCCGGATTCGGCGCCGCATCGACGGCAAGCGACGTACTGGCCGATCTCGACCTTCATGGCAAGACCGCGATCGTCACGGGCGGCCATTCGGGTCTCGGCCTGGAAACGACGCGCGCACTGGCGGAAGCCGGTGCGACCGTCATCGTCGGCGCACGGAGCGTCGATGCCGCGCGCGAAGCAACGCGTGGCATCGACAGTGTGGAGGTTGCGGCGCTCGACCTCGCCGATCTCGCGAGCGTGGCCGCATTCGCGGCGCGGTTCGTCGACGCGCGCCGCGACGTGGACATCGTCATCAACAGCGCGGGCGTGATGGCGTGCCCGGAGACGCGGGTCGGCGATGGCCGAGAAGCGCAGCTGGCCGTCAACCATCTTGGGCACTACGCGCTCGTCAACGGACTGTGGCCCGTGCTCGCGCAGGGTGACGGCGCCCGCGTGGTCGCGGTGTCGTCGCTTGGGCACCGCCTGTCACCGATTCGCTGGGATGACGTCCAGTTCGCACACGGCTACGACAAATGGCTGGCGTACGGGCAGTCGAAGACCGCCAACGCGCTGTTCGCGGTGCACCTCGACGCGCTCGGCACCCCGTTTGGCGTGCGCGCCTATTCGCTGCATCCGGGCAAGATCGCGACCCCGCTGCAGCGTCACCTGACACGCGAAGAGATGATGGCTCAAGGCTGGGTGGACGAACACGGCGTGCCGATCGATCCGACCTTCAAGACGCCTGCCCAAGGGGCGGCAACCCAGGTCTGGGCGGCAACGTCGCCGCGCGTTGCCGGGATCGGCGGGGTCTATTGCGAGGATTGCGACATCGCGGTTGTCACGGAGGGAAACGAGGAGTCGGGCGTGCGGCCGCATGCGATCGATCCGGAGCAGGCGGTGCGTCTGTGGGCGTGGTCCGCGGAGGTGGCCGGGATCGATGCCTTTGCGGCGCGCCGTTGATGCCCGGGCACTCACGCTGGAGTGCATGGGCATCGGCGGCGACACGGGCAGGCGGCCGGTACGAAATCCGCGCGAATCCGGATGCAACGACGCGCTCAGGTTGTCGCCCGCAACCTGACAACGCCCATTCTGCGGGCCGGTACCGTCGACTCGCGATTCGTCTCCCGGCCCGGGTGGGCTTGAAGCCTTGCATGACGCACATCGCCGGCTGGCCTGTGCAGCACGCGAATGTCCCGAAGGGGCCGGGTCGGCGCACGTCCGCATGGTTAGAATGACCGCCGCACCTCCGTTCATTCCGTCGCCCGTCACCGGGCCGGCACGAGCCCATGACCTTGCACGAACTCGAAAAACTGATGCGACGCCTGTTCGAGGATGAGAGCCTCGACGTCGTCGGCGACACCGGCTACAGCCTTTCCTTCCTGGTGCCAGGGAAGGTCCGCGCCGTCAGAACTTCACGCGCAGCCCGCTGACGAACGCGACCTGGCGGTTCGTCGACGAAGCGCTCCCGATGTTCGAGATCGCCGCGATCCTGCGATAGCCGCCCGCCGTCGCCGTGCTCGGATCGCCGGCCGCGAGCTGATAGATGCCGGACAGGTAGATATCCGTGCGCTTCGACAACGCGTAGTCGAACCCGAGCGTGAACTGGTGCCAGCGCGGCTTCAGCGTCTGGCCGCCGGTGCCCGGCAGGCCGCTCGCGCGCCCGTCGGTGAACGTGTAGACACCGATCAGCGTGGCGGCCGGCGTGATCTGGTAACGCGCGTTCACGTCGTAGTTGTTGAACTTGCGCGACGAACGGTCGAGATAGTCGAGCTGCGTGTGGCTCCACGCGAAGCCCAGCGTCGCACGGCCGAGCGCGTAGTTCGCGCCCACCACGCCGATCTGCTGCTTGAGCACGCCGCCGTTCAGCCCGTAGAAGAATCCGCCGCTGTAATCGTTGCCGGTGGTGGAGGTCGCACCGCCCACCGCGCCGCTCGTATTCGACGTCGAATTCGGATGATTGATGCGGACATAGCCGGCGCCCACCGACAACGGGCCGTTCACGTAGTTCGCCGCCGCGCCCCACGCGTTGTTGTTCGAGAACCCGGTGCCCGCGCCACCGTTGGCCTGGTTGCTGAACGCATAGAGCAGGTCGGCCGTGAAGCCGGCGATCGTGTCGCTGCGGAACTTCACCGCGTTGTTCAGGCGGAAGCTCTGGTTCATGTTGTCGTTGTCGCCCACGTGCGTGGCCGGCGACCAGAAGCCGGACCCCGAGTACTGCGCAACGAGGTCGGTGATCGGCTCGTACTGGCGGCCGAAGGTCAGCGTGCCGAGCCCCTTGCTGGCCAGGCCCACGTATGCGGAGCGGCCGAACAGGCGGCCGCCCTGGCCGAGCCCGCCGTCGCTCGGCCGGAACCCGCTTTCGAGCGTGAAGACCGCCTGCAGCCCGCCGCCGAGATCTTCCACGCCTTTCAAGCCCCAACGGCTGCCGCTCAGCTTGCCGCTCGTCTGCTGGATGTTGCTTGCGCCACCCTGGTTGTTCGTATAGGCGAAACCGGCATCGACGACGCCGTACAACGTGACCGAACTCTGCGCATGCGCGCTGACCGAACCGATCGAAACCAAACCCAGGACTACCGATTTTCTGATCATGACTATCCTCTTTTTTATGGGTACATCTGCGAGGATCACGATCCTATTGATGACGGCGGCGCCGGCGAACGGTCGATCCGTGGTTTGCAAATCGCTACGCGGCCGATTTGCAATAGGCGTTGCCGCAAGCCCTGCATGTGCGCCGCGATCGCGTCCGGCACCCATGCTGCGGCGAACGTATCGCGCGAACGGCGAACGTCGGGCACCGGATACACTCGGGCGCCGTCATATCGATCGCTGAAATCGTTCGATGTACGCAATACCTGCGTCCCGGCGCGCGATGTTTTTACGCAACGCCCGCTGTGCGGCGGGCGCCCGATGCGCTACGCGTGGCCGCATATCGATTCCGCAAAACGTTGGTAGGGCCGTGCGACGCGTGACGGTAGAGTCTGGCATCCGGCCTCGGGCCGGCATGCTCCGGGAACAGAAGGGCGCCCAAGCGCATTCATCCCGGCTGAACAACGAACACGGGAGCTGTCTGTCATGAGTCGCGATGTGCTGTTTCTGCTGGAACCGGGTTTTGCCGATCCGAAGCATCCGGGCCAGCGCTTCGTCTGCCCGCATGGATTGTCGATCGAGGGGCTGCTGGCGAGCGCGCCCGATCGGGCGGGTCGAATCGACGTGAAACGTGTCGGCTTCGAGCGGCCGCGGCACGCGGTGATCGACGCGCTCGACGATGCGCACCAGGGGCTGCCGGTCCTCGTGCTCGGCCGCGACCAGCCGGCGCCGGACGACGCACAGACGCTCGGCGACGTGCGCTTCGTCACCGACGCGCGCCGCATCCTCGAACTGCTGGCCGAACGCCACGGATTTCCGGTGCTGCATTGACGCGGCGATCTTCACTTCCCGTTTGATCGATCGACAGGAGCATCCGATGTCGTCAATTTCGGCGGCGCGTCGCCGTTTGCTGTTTGCCGGCGCCGCGGTGGCGGCGGCGCCATGGGCCGCGAAGGTCGCGTTCGCCACGCCCGCTGCCAACACCGATCTCGCCGGCACCACGCTGCGCGTCGCAACCTACAAGGGCGGCTGGCGCGCGCTGCTGCAGGCGGCCGGGCTGGCCGACACACCGTACCGGATCGACTGGCGCGAGCTGAACAACGGTGTGCTGCACATCGAGGCGCTCAACGCGGATGCGCTCGACATCGGTTCGGGCAGCGAAATTCCGGCCGTATTCGCCGCGCGGCAGAAGGCCAACGTCCGGCTCATCACCCGCGTGCGCGAAGACCTGAACAACCAAGTCACGCTCGCGCGCAAGGACACGCCGATCCGCAGCATTGCAGACCTGAAGGGCAAGCGTGTCGGGTACGTCCGTGCGACGACGTCGCACTACTTCCTGTATCGCCAGCTCACGGAGGCCGGCCTGAGCTTCGACGACATCCTGCCGATCAACCTGTCGCCAAGCGATGGCTTGTCCGCATACGATCGCGGCGACATCGACGCGTGGGCAATCTACGGCTACAACGGCCAGCTCGCGCGCAATCGCTACGGTGCGCGTGTGCTGAAGACGGGGAAGGGCTATCTGTCGGGCAATTTCCCGGTCTATGCGAACCCGCGCACGCTCGACGATGCGCGCCGTCGCGCGGCAACGGGCGATCTGCTGCTGCGATTCCGGCGCGCGTATGCGTGGGCGAACGGGCATTTCCGAGACTATGCGCTCGCGCAGAACAGCGAGACGCGCGTGCCGGTCGCCGATCTCGTCGCGATGTTCGATCAGCGCAGCGAAGACTACGCGCTGCTGCCGGTGACGCCCGACGTGGTGGCGCAGCATCAGCAGGTCGCGGATGTGTTCGCTCGGATCGGTGTGCTGGATGGGCCGGCCAATGTTGCGCCGCTGTGGGATACGTCGTTCAATGCGCTGGTCGCGGCGACGTGATCGAGGGTAACGAGAAGGCACCCGAGTAAATGGGGGATGCGGGTGAACACGTGCTTTCGAAGGCGCTGTTCACCGCGCGCGAACCCGGCATCACGCCTGCAGTGAGTCTCGTCGGGACATCCTGTCGACCGGATCAGGCGAACGTCGTCGCGACCATGATGCCGAACACGACGCCGATCGCAATCCCGCAGAGCCGGCCGTAAATCGATGCGCGCACATTGTCGTCGAGCACGAATGGCGAGCGTTTGTGCTTCCACACCGTGCTGAAAGCGACCGGGCGCGTCAGCAGGGTGACGCACGCGATCAGCACCGGCGTGGCGATGAGCATCGCGATGCGCGGAGCGTTCCAGTCGACGCCGTGCATCGCCAGCGAAACGACCGCGGCAAGCGGAACCTCGACGCACAAGCCCAGCAACGAACCGTTGACGAATGAATCTCCGGGGGACTGGAACATGATCGGTCCTGGCGTTCGGATGAAATCGGCGCCCGGCTCGAGCTTCCGAAGTTAAAGAAACCGTGGCCGTTGCCCAAGGTCAGTCGACCGTATTCGACATCAGCCAGGATGACGGGCGGATAGTACGTCAAATCATTCGCACGTTGGCGGTCGCTCAAGCTATTTAACAAACGTCCCGGGTAGGCGCGCATTTTCATGCTGCGTCGGGATATCGCGCCGTGATAAAAATCGGGCACCTTGTCGAGGTTGGCGCGCGTGGAGGCTGCGTGATCGACCTGGCTGCAGGGCATTGCCGTTCCGGCACGAAATATGATCCGTACGAGGCCATCGCGGTGTGGATCTCGCGCATTCGCCGATCCGGCGTACGCGGGGATTGATGGCGCCAACCGTCGCGGCCCGAGGAAGCAGGGTCGACCGTGCCGAGCCGCCTGTCATATTTTGACAGTTCTTGACAGCCCGGGACGAGTGCAGCGCTATGATCTAACTCCTTTTCGGATGGGCACCCTGGAGGATCTCCCATGAGTTTGGCACGCTCGCTCAGCATCGGTATCACAATTGGCCTTCACCACGCGGCAGAGAGTCTCTGGGTCAACGGCATCAAGCAGAATGCCTTGTATCTGATGAAGCTCTTTCAACACTCGCCGCTTGGCCATCAGGTAACCCTCGTCAATACCACGAACGTCAAGATCACGTCGGAACTTCCGTGGGATACCACGCAGTATCCGATCCGCTCGTTCGACGATGCGAAAGATTCGCTCGATGTGCTGATCGAACTCGGGGGACAAATTGACCAGCAGCAAACCGCGTATCTGCAGGTACGCGGCACAAAAGTGGTGAGTTACTGCTGCGGGCCGGAATACGTGCACATGATGCAGGCGATGATTTTTGGCAGACGCCACGCGGAAACGGTATTCATCAACCAACGTTATGATCAAGTGTGGATCATCCCGCAAGTTGTCGATACCAGCGCGAGCTACTTCAGCGTATTACGGCGCCAGCCGGTTCGTGAAGTCCCGTTCGTCTGGGACCCGATGTGCGTCGAAGAGCGGTCGGCAGCGCTCCCTCATCACGGGGAGTATCGTCCAACCGGGCAGCCGAAGCGCCTCTCCGTCATGGAGCCGAATATCGACGTGACGAAGTTCTGCCTCTATCCGCTCTTGATCGCAGAACTGGGCTATCGAAAATTTGGCGAGAAGATAGCTTATGTGCATGCAACGAACACCGAGCATCTTGCAAAAAACAGCCCCGAATTCATTGGCATCGCGCACCACCTCGACCTGGTGCGAGATTCGAAAATTAGCTTTGTCGGCTATTACAACACCCCTCAATTTCTTTCCGAATTCACCGACATCGTAATATCCCATCAATCAGGACTCGCACTGAATTACTTCTATTTCGATGTTTGCTGGAACGGGTATGCATTGATTCACAACGCATACCTGTGTCGTGAGCTCGGTTATTTTTATAATGAACAGGATGCGGAGGAGGGTGCCCTGCAACTCGGTCAGGCAATCGATTCACACGATGAAAAATGGGTTGATTACAAGAATCGACAGCGTGAATTCATCGGTGGATTTCTGTCGACAAACTCGAAGCAGATCGAGTCATATGACAGGCTGTTGGTCGGTCTTTTTGATTAAATTCACGACATTTTGGACCTGTACCACGGCATATCGCGATAGCTGTTGGACAACCGCTCATCTCATGCAGCCGACAGCAACACCCACACGGGCCGTCCGAGTGCTCCGGCGAGGTGGGCCGGTCTCGCGTCCACTGCAATCGAGAATTATCGCTCATTTGACATAATGATGATTATCGACATATCGGATTGTAGCGGCTAAGTTGTAATGTCCGCTTCTAGCTAAGTTCAAATGTCCGCTTTCGTGCCGCGTAAGCTTGCCGGCTCCCGGTCAGATCATGGAGTCGGCGATGCACCGAACAGCCCTGGTGACATTGAACATGCGAGAACTCTACCGTCTGAAGGTGATCCAGGCTGTGGTGGATATGGGCTTGAAGCCCGGCCGTGCAGCCGAACGGCTGGGGCTGACAGTGCGGCAGATCGAACGCCTGGTGATCCGCTATCGGGAATCCGGCGCAACTGAACTAGCTTCGCGTAAGCGTGGCGGTCCCGGCAACCGTCGCCTGGACCCAGGGGCCGCCGACCGGGCGCTGTCGATCATCCGCGATCGCTACGCCGATTTCGGGCTGACGCTGGCCTGCGAGAAGCTCTGGGAGTGTCACGGCATTCGGCTAGCCAAGGAAACGGTCAGGAAGCTGATGACGGACGCTGGCTTGTGGATTCCGCGCCGACAGCGTCCGCCGAAGGCCTACCAGCCGCGAGCGCGGCGCTCTTGCCTCGGTGAACTGATTCCAGATCGACGGCAGCGATCATCGGTGGTTCGAGGAACGGGCGCCTGCCTGCACGCTGCTGGTGTATGTCGACGATGCGACGAGCCGATTGATGATGCTGCACTTCACGCAGACCGAATCGACGTTCAGCTACTTCGAAGCGACATGGGCGTACATCGAGCGCCATGGCAAGCCAGGGGCGTTTTACAGCGACAAGGCCAGCGTGTTTCGCAACATGAAGCCGGGCAAGACTGGCAATCGCGTTACGCCGTTTGGCCGGGCGATGTACGAGCTGAACATCGACACGTTCTGCGCGAACAGCAGCTCGGCCAAGGGGCGTGTGGAGCGAGCGCACCTGACGTTGCAGGACCGATTGGTCAAGGAGATGCGACTGCGTGGGATCAACACGGCGGCCGACGCCAAGGCTTATGCGCCCTCCTTCATGGCCGCCTACAACGCGCGCTTCGCGAAGCCGCCGAAGAGTGACTTCAACGCGCATCGGCCGCTACAGGCCGACGAGAGTCTGGACTTGGTGCTGACGTGGCGTGAGCCGCGGAAGGTAACGAAGTCGCTCACGGTGCAGTACGACCGGGTGATGTACTTGCTGGAGGATACGCCGAGCAACTGAAAGCTGATCGACCGCCAGATCGAGGTGTGGGAATACCCGAATGGGCGAATCGAGATCCGGGCTGATGGTCGTGTGTTGCCCTACAGGCAGTACGACCGGCTGGCGGAAATCGATCCAAGTGCCGTCATTGAGCACAAGCGTTTGAGCCATGTGCTGCAGGTCGCTCAAGCGCTGCAGGCGCAACGCGATAACAGTCGAATCGGTAAAGCCCGTCTCGAACGCATCGTGGCGACGCGACGCGGACCAATCGAAACGAGGCTGAACCGGGCAAGAAGAAGCAACGCGAGATCACGCAGGCCGACGTCGAGCATGTGATCGTGGATCTGGCGCACCGTCGGCAAACCGCAAAGCCGCCAAACAAACCCGGCCGTCGGTCTGCAAAAGCTGGAGAAACGAACGTGAGCGCCCTGCCCGTTCAGGCGCCGACCTTCGGCACTGCGTAACGCTCAAAACGAGGAAAGAGACGCAGCCAACCAACCTTAAAACCGGACATTTCTATCTGGCTGGCGCCCCGACATCTTGAAATGGCTACGACACGGCCTGGCCCATCACACGACCGTCTTTTCATCATCGAAGGACACGACAGGCGACAAACGGACCGGATCTATTTGGTCGACGATGTTGGCTCGCGAACGCACACGTATGCTCGAACGGCCTCTCAGCGCGTGTCGCCCCACCCTCGACGGATCTCGCGACGGCTTCTTCATCCGACACCACAGTTGACGTATCAGTACCTGGCTTTCTCGACGTTCGTACGTTAGATGGCCAGCCGTTTCGGCTCTTCAACTTCCGAAACGACATCCCGGTTGCTGCAATCCCTTCCGTTAATCGACGCCAGCACGGATGCGAGAACGATCAGCCCACCGCCGATCGATGCAAGCACGGATACCCGTTCTCCAAGCCATGCACACGCGAACAAAGCGCCAAAAACAGGCTCGCTACCCATCAATAGTGCGACGCGTGTCGGGGTGCTACGGCTGACCGCGTAGTTCTGCACGAAGAACGCGAACAACGTGCAGCCCGCGACCAGATAGATGATGATCATCCAAAAATGCTCATTCCCGGCGAATGCAGGTAAGGGCTGCCATTCTGACCTCGCGACGCTCAGAGCAAGCACGGCGCAGCCAAACGACACGACGCCGGATTGCACGGCAGTCATTGCCAGCGGAGAAACGGCCTTATCCTGCATGACGCGCTTCGTTGCGCACACGTTGATCGCGCGTAACAGTGCGGCAAGTACCACCAGCGCATCCCCAGGTGTGAAATGGAATCGGCCGCCCCCAAGCAGAAAGGCGCCCAGTACGGAAAGTCCGGTTGCCGCCCACTCGACACCGCGCGGCGTGCGTCTGAGCCATGCCCATTCAACCAGCGGCGTCATCACCACGCACAGGCTGATCAGAAACGCAGCGTTCGACGCGCTCGTTATCCTCACACCGAACGTCTCGGCCAGGAAAATCCCGAGCAATACACACCCGGCGCCTACGATTCTGCCCCACTGAGAAAGTGACAATCCGCGTATCGACCACAGGGATGGCGACAGCAGAACAAACGTAATGCCGAAGCGCAACGCGAGAAGGCCCAACACCGGGTAGACGACCAATGCGCTTTTCACCACGGCATAGCTCGTGCCCCAGATAAAGGCCACGACAAGGAGCAACAGATCGGTAGATGTGCTAAATCGGAAGCGCATGACGAACCTCCCATATGAAAGATTCGCATTGTCCAATAGTGCACTGACAGTGATAATCCGGTCGAAGAGCACAAGTTTTGTGCGTGTCGCGCATAAATAGATCGGATATCCAGCCTAGCCTTGATACACCCATGACACCGACCGAACTTCTCCCGTTGTTGCCGGATCTCGCAACCTTCGCACAGGTAGTCGAGGCCGGTAACTTCTCGTCAGCCGCGCGGCCGCTTGGCACGACACCTTCGACAGTCAGCCGTCAAGTGCAGCGGCTTGAACGAGCTCTGGGAGTGAGATTGTTCGAACGCACGACCCGACGCATCCGGCTAACGGAGTCCGGCATGCAAATCTATCGCCACTGCAGGGACATGATGGATGCAGCGTCCGGGGCCGTCGATGCGGCAAGCCTGCTAACCGCGCAGCCGCGCGGCCGGGTCAGCATCGGTGCGCCGATTTCGATCGCGAAGAGCCTGATTCATCCGAGGATTCCAGGATTCTTGCGGACCTACCCGGAAGTAGAGGTAAGGGTCGTATTCGACGACCGCGATTTAGATCCGATACGTGATCACGTCGATCTCGTCGTGCGGCCCACCCCGAAACCGCCACAAGGCCTCGTTGCAAGACAACTCGGCACGGTACGATGGATGCCGTGCGCCTCTCCCGGCTATCTGCGTGCACGAGGCATGCCCGTCGTTCCAAACGATCTTGCGCAGCACAATTGTCTATATATCGGAGACACACCGGACGACAACCGGTGGACATTCCGGCAAGGCAACCAAGTAGAGACCGTCGAAGTCAAAGGACGCTATATAGCGAATGATGTGAATGCACGGCGTGAGGCTGCATTGGAGGATTGGGGCGTGGCAAGCCTGCCGGAGTTTGCCATAGGGGACGATCTCCGCGCCGGCACACTGGTACACATACTGCCCGAATGGCTATTCGAGCCGCGTGCCTACAGCGGGCCTGTCTGGCTCCTGTATCCGCCGAATCGGCTCCTTCCACCGAAAGTTCGAGCGTTGATTAGCTGGCTCGTGGAGCCGTCCGGTTGCTCACTTGGCTGAGCCCGCACGCCGAAAACCCAAAGCATGCAGTGTGCAACGCTGACCCTGCCTCGTTGTCACGTACGGCACGTCAGATTCCGATGTGCCCGACTGGCGTATCGACTGCCCCGTCCAAATGCAGCGGCAGTCCAGGCGCGGGCTTGCGCTGCCAGGATGTACTGTGTAGCGGTTGGATCCGCGTTGATTCGCTCAGAGATCCGACGATACGCCGACCGGCCAGATCGAGTTTCGTCGCCAGAAACAGCCAACCCTCACCAGTGGCGACAAGCGTGATGCCGCCTACCCACGCTTGGTTCAACCGCCAGCCATCGAAGCACCGATTCAGCGAGCTCGGCGCGACGGCCGGCTATGGCCGACGAAGGAGCGCTTATCTATGACGATTCGATGGCCGGCTACGGATGCGAATTCAACTCGTCGATGAAACACGCTCGAGGCTGCGTAGCCGCGAGGGATGTTGCAATGAAACCGAGATAGCGTAACCGCAAGCGTCTCCGTCTGACGGCCGCCGACGGAGTTCGGCCCCGACGGCGCGAACGTTTCGGCAGACCGCGTGAACCGCGCTCGCTTGGCCGGACTTCGCCGAAACATATCGATGGCGGAGAGAGGCCGGCGCCGCACCGATTAATTGAATGCTTTACTGAAAAACAGATAGGCGGCGTTGGGAGCGAGCGAGTTTCGTGTGAATACGGAGAACTGTGCCTTGAACTTGACGCTGCACTTGCACTCGGGAATGTTATACGCAACGACGGGGCCAACAGCCGCACTCGCAAACCGGTTTCCGCTCGGGACAGGCTGCCCGTTCATCCTATCGTCGGTAAATTGCCGTGCGTAATAGCCTGCCACGCCTGCCTGCCATCTGCCGATGACTTCACTGATCGCTACATCGACATCCGCCACCACGCCATTCTTGTACTGGGTCGCGGAGTTCTTTCCCGCGACATCCAGAAAGAAATGCACACTGAACTCGGTGCCGTCACCCAGGATGTTGGGTCCGGTCAGATAAGTGAGTGCCGCATTCGGAATGTAGTAGTACGTGTTCTGTCCGGTCGTATACAGATCGGTGGTGTTGTATTTCCCGGTCGGGATCACCATCGAATAGCCGAGCTTCACGGTCAACCCTCGCGGCAAGCCCCCGTCAAACGATCCGAGGTGCTTGCTCCACGTCAGGACATCGGTATAGATGTCGTTGACGCCCTTGAAATTCTGGCGCCTGCCATTGACTGTAATATTGCCCCACCCGTACCCGGTGGCGACGGAGCTACCCAACGTTCCGCCGAACAGCTTGAAGGGATAGACGTAAAGCAAACCGAACTCGGCAATCCCACCGGGCATCCTGACCGACGTCACGGAACTCTTTCCCGAGTTGTCATAAAACTGGTCTCCATACGCCCCGACTCCAATGAACGATCCATAAAGTCCCGGCGTCGGAGGGAGGTAGGCGTTCTGGATGTCGGTACCGCCGACCGGACCGCCATAGGTCACACCCTGTGCCCCCATCGCACCGCGCGAGAGTGCCCAGAGAAAGAGTCCGAGAAAGATGAATTGCCTCATGGTTTGTCTCCTGTTTTCGTGTTTTCTGTTATTCGAAATGCGTCCGTCATGGCCATGCCAGACGTGCGTAGTGCGGGGAGTGAGCCGATCGGCGTGCGACGGCGACTCCGGCATCAACGGATGCTCGTGCTGGCGCGCAGCTTCGGTAATGCCGCGTCTTTCGCGAGGCAGAAGCGGGATGCGCCGAACTCACCGGCAAGACGCCGCATGAAGTCCTCGAACCCGAACCACGCCCGGTTGCCCGATGTGAGCGGATGGACGACCAGCACCCAAGGTTCGTCCGGGCGCATGCGCTCATGTGCAACGGCCAGCCGATAAAGCTTGTCGTAGGCAACCGCCGCATCGAGCGCACCAAAAATTCCGCCGAACCGCGGGTGGATCAAGGCGCCGTCGATCAGTGCCGGATCGGTGGGCAGGACATCGAGCCGGCTCGTGGCCGTTGCCGTCGCATCATCGCCATGCGCTCCCGGGCCGGAACGCGGCAGGAACCGGGAGACATACTGGATGCCGTGAGCCGCGAGGACGTCGTCCGTCCACGGATTGATGGCGAGCCCCGGGGGCCGAAAGCCTGTCGGCGCCTCCCCGGTTACGGCGCGAATGCGCTCCACGGCCAGTCCGACAAGGCGATCCTCTTCTTCGCGCGACGCAATGCGCGACCAGATTTCGTGTTTCCAGCCATGCATGGCGAGCTCATGGCCTGCGGCATGCCAGATCCTCATCTCGTCCGGATGCAAAACGGCGGCATACCCTTCCGCAAAGTACGTGCAGCGAATTTGCAGGTCGTCCAGAAGCTTGAGGATCCGCGGATGGCCCAGCTCCAGACCGATTCTGTTGTAGGCGGCCCATTCAATCGGGGGGACATCGGTCGGGCAGTCCCACGGCAGCGAATCGCCAGCCGCATTGCCAAAATTGTCGAATGTGATACACAGCATGATCTGTAATCCTAATTTAAATGACTGATCCCGTCCGGCGCATGACTGCGATTTGGCACACGACGCCGCCGATCAGGTGCGCGCAGGAAGCGCGTCGCTCACCCGGTTCTCGATTTCCCCGATACCTTCGATCTGCATGCGCACGACGTCGCCGGGTGAAAGAAACAACGGGGGCTGGCGCGCGGCACCGATACCGGCCGGCGTGCCCGTGGCAAGTACGTCTCCTGGTTCCAGGGTCATGGCGCTGCTGAGTTCTTCGATCTGCTCGAAAATGTTGAAGCGCATTTCCGCCGTATTACCGTCTTGCCGCAATTCGCCGTTTACCCATGTGCGGACCTGAAGCACGTGCGGGTCGGGGATCTCGTCTGCCGTCACCATCCATGGGCCGAGCGGGCCGAGCGAGTCGAACGATTTCGCAAGCGTGATGGTCGGGCTGCGGCTGTGCCGTTCGCGGATACTGGCGTCGTTGCAGACCGTATATCCGGCGATGCAATGCACGGCATCCCGTGCCGAAACGTTACGGCAGCGCCGGCCGATGATCACCGCCAGTTCGACTTCGTAGTCGAGCGTCGACATGCCTGCCGGAACGATGAGCTCGTCAAACGGCCCGGTGATGCACGAGACCTGCTTGTTGAACCAGATCTGATGCTCCCCCACACTCACGTTCAGATGAGCGATTTCGCGGATGTGTGACGCGTAGTTGCCACCGATCGCCAGAAACGTCGACGGTCGCCGTACCGGCGGCAAAAGGCGGACAGCCGACAACGGCAAGCGCGCTGTGGATTCGCGTGCCAGCAGCGCGAGCATGCGCCAGGAGGTCGCGAGCCCCGGCAACCAGTCCGCGAGTTCCGTCGATAGCGCCGGCAATCCGGCGGTCACGTCGATGATCGTGTCCGCCTCGACCACGCCAATGCGGTCTGTGCCGCCTTCGCGAAACATGGCAAGTCTCATCTTCTCTCCTGAGTGTTTTGTGGTGCGTCCCCGCAGGGACCAGAACAATCGGCGTATTCGGTATGCGAAGCAGCGAAGGCCGCCTCACAAATCCAGCGTGATAGAGGCCGACTTCGCGCGCGAAACACAGGGCAGGATGACGTCGTTCGCTGCTCGCTCCGCATCCGAAAGCACCGCGTCGCGGTGATCCGGGATGCCATCCAGTACCCGCGTCATGCACATGCCGCAGACGCCTTGCTCACAGGAAAGCGGCACGTCGATGCCGGCCCGGGTCAAGGCGGCGGCAATCGAGCAATCCGCCGGCACTTCGACGCGCCGGCCGCTTCGGGCCGCCCATACGTCGAAGTCGCCGTTCGGCGCTGACACATCCGATACGGGCCGACTCGCACCGAAACGTTCGCAATGCAGACGATCTGACAGCGAATATCGCTCGCTCAATGTCATGGCCTCGGCCAGCATGGCGTTCGGCCCGCACAGGTAGACGTTCCGGGTGGCATCGAGGCTTTTGAAGAGCGCTTCGAGATCCAGCCGTTCACATCGCGGATCGTCCCGAAAGTGATAGCGAACCCGATCCCGGTACGCACTGCCGTCAAGCCGGTCCACGAACGCCGCCGCCGAACGGCTACTCGCGCTGTAATGCATGTCGAAATCAATGCCCCGCAGTGCCAGATGCTCCGCCATCGAGATGATCGGCGTGATGCCGATCCCCCCCGCGATCAACACGACGCGTCGATGCATCGGCGACAATGCGAAGCAATTGCCGGGGCCACGCACCTGCACGGTGTCGCCGACCCTGCATGTGTCGCACAGGTAATGCGCTCCACCACGCGAGGTCGAATGGTGAATGGCCAGCAGATAGTGATCTCGAGCGCCGGGAGAGTTGCACAGTGAATAGGCGCGCACGCCTCCTGGCACTTGAACCTCTATGTGGTCACCCGGTGCAATCTCGGAAAGCGGCATACCGCTCTCGCTCGCGAGCGTCACTGCAAAGATATTCTCGGCGAGCCGATAACGATCCACGAGGCGCAGCGGCCGCCACTCGTCTATCACGCTCCGTATGCTTTGGTCACGCATGTGATTTCCACGCTTCGTCGTCGAATTGACTGAAAAAAATGGCCTGCGTCGGGCATTCGCTCGCGGCCTGCGCGACTCGGGCAGCATAGGCGTCCACCGGTGCATCGGGCACCAGTTGCGCGCGGTTCGTGTCGTAGTCGAGCACGAACACTTGAGGACACACGCTCGCGCAGTTGCCGAAGCCGCAGCACATATCGCCCGTTATCTCGACAGTGACCTGACTCATGAGCGATCACCCCGCATTGACACGAAGCGAAACCGCCATGCGAAGCAGCATCGGGAACGTCAGATCCGGCACGCGTTCGAAGCGTGTTTCCGTCAGACGCATCCCGGGGAAACGCTGGAAGATCGTGCGCAGCAGAACATCGCCCTCGAGGCGGGAGAGCTGGGATCCCAGACAGAAGTGGCCACCGCCTGCGAACGCGAGGTGGCGATTGTCGGAGCGGTCGATAACGAAGCGGCCGGCATCCGGGAAGCGCGTTTCGTCACGATTTGCCGCATGAAGCCCGAGCAGCAGGCGCGTGCCTTTCCCGACGGTCGTGCCGCCGACCACGATCGTCTCTGACGCGTAGCGGTGCACGAAATGCACGGGGGCATCGTAGCGCAACGACTCTTCCCAGGCCGCGCGGGCGAGGTCGGGTTGAGCCATCAGGCGAGCCTTCTCGCTTTCGTGATTCAGGAGCGCCAGCACCGTGTTGGTCATCGCTACCTTGGTCGTGTGATAGCTGGCGACAAGGAAGCCGATCAGGGTCGTGACCAGTTCGGAACGCGTCAGGCCGTTGTCCGCGCCTTCTGCCGCGATCAATGCGCCGACGAAGTCGTCCTCCGGAAGCTTGCCTTTGAGCGCGTCGAGCACGTCGTCCATGTATTCGTAATAGAAGGTTGCGGACGCATCTGCTTCGGCCAGCCGCTCCGGTGTGATGTCCGACACGCTCAGTACCGCGTTCAGGCCGTGCTGCCGCGCGAAGAGTTCGCCGGCATCGGAAAGCGGCACGTGCAGTAGCCGGCAAGCGATTTCAGCCGGAACCGGATCCGCGAAGTCGGACACGAAATCGATCTCGGTTTCGCCTTCGAGCTTGTCCAGATGGTCGAGAATGACTTTTTCGACCCAGCCCCGCATGTTCGCGACGGTTTTCGGATTGAACGCCGGGGTCACGATACGGCGGATGCGCGTGTGATCGGGCGCATCGATGTTCGGCAGCGATTCGCGATAGAAACGTGCCGCAGCGCCCGTGCCGATGCGCTCGGGAAACATGCCGGGCGCCTGCTGGACGGTCGCCAGCGGGTTGCGCAACACCTCGTCGACATCGCTGTATCGCGTCAGGACGATGCAACGCTCGCCGTTGATGTCGATTTCGAAATGGTGAAAGTCGCTTTGCAGCGTGCGGTAGGTCGGGTACCGGTCCGCGAGAAAGGCGGCCGACTTGAGATCGGGGGTGTCGAGAGGGCGCATCTGATTATCCGGAAAGGGTAGGCAATCCGTCGTGCGTTGCCGGCATCGGCCTGGCGTCTCCAGTGCCCGAAGCGTCTGCACATCGGTCTGGTGGGAGTATGGTTTTCCGCTCCCATCCGAAGGACTCGTTTCCTTTTGCGAGAGCACCATCACGGCGCGCCGCTGCCGTGGCGGCGGTTGCAGCGCATCGAGGCATTTCCGGATTGCGCGCGGCGGCCCGCAGTGTTTCCCTTGTGGCACAAGGCCCGGTACGGAAACCGGTGTCCGACGACATGCTGGGATGAATGGAGTACGGTAAATGGACCCGATAACTGCTGCGCTCGATACTTGCCGCTTCGCCGAAATCGAGGCGGGTCACGCACAATCGAGCGGCCCGTGGGCCGTACATATGCCCGGCGACGTATGGCCGGTTACGCTGTATGTGTTTACCGGTGCGACGTGCAACCTGTTCATGACGCGGTCTGGCCAGAGGAATACCCTGCACGACAAAAGCGTATGCCTGATCCTGCGTGCACGGGAACACATCGTTCAGGACGCCCTATTCACCCGCCCCAACCAGCCTGTCGATTTGCGCAATCCCGCCAATGTCGATCGCTTCCAGACAATCGCGTTCGGCGAGTCGCCGGACAAAGGCGTGACGTCGACATTTTTCATCGGCATGGCGCCAGCAAAAGGCGTGAGCACCTCGCTATTCGATGCTTTGCCCGACGTGTTGCTGTTGAACTTTGACGAGTTGCCGGTGTGGCTGTGTCGCGCGACTGACGCCATTCGAGAAGAACTGACGTGGCAGCGCCCAGGATTTCGCTCGGTGGCAACGCGTCAGGCCGAACTGATCGTGATCGACATCATTCGGCACTACATCGCGTCGCATACCCCTCAGTTGCCGGCATGGGTATCGCTGCCGGACCATTCCCGAGTAACAACGGCCTTACGCGAGTTTCATCGCGACATATCCCGCCCTTGGACACTGGAGATGCTTGCGATCGCGGCCGGAACATCGCGTTCGCGGTTGATCGCTGCGGCACAACACGAGTTGGGCGAAGGTATCTTCAGCTATGTCACGCGCTTTCGCATGCAGGAAGCCTCACGGCTTCTGACGGGCACCCCGCTTTCGGTCGGCAAGATCGCATGGCAGGTGGGCTACCAGTCTGAAGCGGCATTCTCGATCGCATTCAAGCGATACAGCGGGGTACAACCCCGTCAGTTTCGAGGCGAAACTACCCGGCCGGTCTGACCTTCGCAAATATCAAACAGGGACATCTGATCGTAGTGGTGACCCAATCCCGGACAATGCGTTGATTTTTCTTCCTCAATGGCTGGCGTCAGTCCGTCATTGGACTGATGCGGTCCTATGCAATTTTCGGGCATCAGATAGTGGCTGATATCCCGATGTGCGTCCCGCACTCATCCGGCGTACGAATCCAGCACCGACCCAAGAGCAACGGCATCACGGTACCGTTAGGTTTTTTGCAGAAGTCGGCGAATAGAACGGGATATGAAGAATGCGTCCGTCTCCGCTCTGCGATCGCCGCTCCGCCCGCCAGCGTCGGATTACGCGCCCACGATCGCGCTCGCGGTCAATCGGCCAAGCTGGGGCGCGAGGATCACGCCGGGATGAGCGACGACGGCATAGACGCCTGCAACACCCGGCAAGAACCCGTTGACTGGCGCCCCGTCGTTCGTCATTGGGCGAAGCACCGACTTCGCGGAGAGCGGCGTGAGAGCCGGCGGATCGGCAAACAGTGCAGAAATGTCTGAGGCCGTACGCTCAGCGAGGGCTGCAAGCCCGCTGTCACCCTCTTCCGGCGGATCCGCGGCTGACAGCAGACTGCCCGATGGGCCGACACGCACTTCAAGATCCTGCCCGTAGAGCAAGTGGCTGATGAGACCCGGCTCGGCAGCGAAACGCATCAACACCGCCGGTTCCTCGCGAACAGGCAAGGACACGTCCAGACCCGCTGCGATGGCAACCGCGGAAGCTGCATTCGCCAGGACGACGACATCCGCCGGCACAAACCCATGCGAGGTGCGTACGCCGACTGTGTGCCCGTTGCGCGTTTCTACCGTTCCGACTGCGCAAGCGCACCGAACCCGCGCGCCGGCGGCCTGCGCACCGGCCAGCAACTGATGCGTCAAGTCGATCGGCTCGACCACGAAATCGTCCGGTGCCCATGCGATCAACTCGGGAAGTCGTGCAAGACGCGGCTCCATTCGGGCCACCTCTCGACGCCCCAACGCTTCCATTCGCACGCCCGCTGCACGCTGCTCGTCGATCAATGCAGCCGTCTGCGCATCCGTGTCCAGCCAGACAAGTGCCCCACGCGTCGTCACCGGCAACGGGCCCAACTCACACTCCAGCCGGGCGAACTCCGGGAGCGCTCCGAGCGTGCGGGAGAACCGAGAGGGGTTTTCGGACGGAAGCACGCTGCCGGTACCCACCCAGCCGAACGACCAGTGAGTCGCGCCGCCTGCGGGCGCCGCCTGCCGTTCCAGCACTGTGACCTCTGCGCCCGATCGCACAAGATGCCATGCGGTGGATGCACCAATAATGCCTCCGCCGACCACGACGACGCGCAGCGGGTTGTGTCTCATGAATGTCATTCAGAAGTTGCGGGATTCCGAATATACCGCCCGCCCCGTCTCATATTACCGGTCCGCTGACAGTGGCGACCAGCGTGCATCGCCCAGCTTTAGAAAAACTCGTCCAGCAGGTTGTAGAACCTTATGCGCCGCATGTCAGGTACTACACCGTAGACATCAAAGAATGGTGCTACCCATTGTTGTCCCAGGTTTCGCGTGATGCTGCGCGTGGCGAGCGCCAAGTCTTGGTAGCGGTCGCTGACACCTAGCCTGCCGCAATCAATGAAGCCAGAGAACGTCGAGCCATCAGCCATCAAGTTGGGCAAGCAGGCGTCTCCATGAACCACGACCGCATCGACGGTATCCGGCGTGCTCGACAGCAACTCGGCAAATACATCGGCCGCAGTACGACCCAGTCGTTCGTTGTCGAAATTGGCTTCATCGACTACCTGCGCCTCCACCCGCGCCCGCGCATCGATCACGCGCTGCCCTGGCCGGTGATCGAACGGACACCGCTCCCACGGTATCGCATGCAGGCTACGCAAAGCCTGCGCGATGATTTGAACGATCTGTGCAGGCGCCAAGTTCGCAGCACTGGCCAAATCGCGTCCGGCAACGGCAGTCATCAGCAACCAATGACGGCCGTTCTCGGTCGTGGCTTCCAGCACCTGCGGGCATGGCAAACCCACCTGCCGCATCCAGCGCAGTCGCGCAATCTCTTGCGGCAACTCGCTCAGCGAGTCGGCACGCTCGGATTTGACGAATACCTCGGCACCGCTCTGGCGACGCAGGCGAAAGACATCTGCACGCGATTCGCCAACGGTCTGCCGCTCCATGCCGCCGTCTAAAAAATAGGCATGCCACGCAGCCGGGAAAAGCAGGTTGTCGCTGACTTTGTTCACGATATTCACATCCGTATCAATAGTTTTTCTTTCCTTTGGCAGCATCGACGATGCTTCGCTTTCAAAGCTAAGCACGTATGTCGTTGGTTCACGCAACTCGGTTTCGGCAAGATACACGTATGATCGGATTATCGATAAGAACTCGCCTGCCGCCGCCAAGTGTTTGCGATAACGTCACCCGACTGAATCAGCATCGAGTGAGTTCCGCAGCGGCAGTTTCGCGGCTTGGTGCGATGATGCCTAGGAACAAGCCGGTCCATCGCGGACGAGGCAGAAATCAAAGCGTGTACGCCTACCCAAGCCGTGGCATCGGGATACCGATATTGCTGGTGCTCGCTGAATCCTCGAGTACGTCCCCGTAAACTCTGCGCGCGCAACTGCGGGCGTGACCCGCTACGTGGTGTTAGAGACTCATGGGCGTAACGTTCAACTTGAAAGTTAGGGCGCGCATCGTCAATCCTGTGCTGCAACCTTACTCAATAGCACGAGCGCTATGGAATGCAGTCACCTCTTACGAATCAGTCCCTGGCTAGACGATCTCGTGATCGATTCATGGAGCAGCCGGAAAGCACACTGCACCATACCAGAAGGAACGCTTCCTTCACCATCGAGCTTCCTTAGCGCATCAGCATCGCGAAGAAGATTGCGGCGATGTACAGCGCGATGCCGTAGTACAGGTGCGCGATTACGCCCCGCCGACGTGCCGCCCAGGGGTCCGGCGTGCGCGAGCACAGGACACCCATGCCGAACGCTGGAACGACGATGAAGAACGGTATCGCGAGCGTGAGTAGACCTGCTGCGATTGCAACTGCCCACGTCGGATCGGCAATCCAGTCCGTGCCGCCACCGAGCAGGATCGGCAAGAAGCCGAACGCAGCACCCAATGCGTAATGTGCTATCCAGCCGATCGCTTTCTCGCCCGGGATCGGAGGCGTCGCGAAAATCGGCTTGTGGAAGAATTGTCCGTGTGCCATGTGCCCGATCCAGCGCCCCACGACATCGAAGCCGTAATTCGGTACCTTGA
Source organism: Burkholderia sp. SRS-25 (assembly GCF_004343765.1). Lineage (NCBI taxonomy): Bacteria > Pseudomonadati > Pseudomonadota > Betaproteobacteria > Burkholderiales > Burkholderiaceae > Burkholderia > Burkholderia sp. SRS-25. Next base: position 159,048 of record NZ_PTXM01000004.1, on the reverse strand, counting down.
ACGTCTTTTCGAGAAACACCGCCCACAAATCCGACAGCGCCGTGGCAACCAGACCGATAAAAACGCCTGCGATGATGATGTCACTCATGGTTTTTCTCTCTACTTTCTAGTCACGAAACGCGTCGACGCTACCTGCATCGAGTCGGTCTTTCCACGTATCAGGACAAAGCCACCACCGAAGGATCGAGCGATGGCAGCTCACGTTGCTCCGCCATCGCTGAAACGCCCTGCTCGCTGTAAAGCTACTGTGCATTCAGAATCATGTTCAGCACGCGCCGCAGTGGTTCAGCCGCCCCCCATAGCAATTGATCGCCCGTGGTCAACACGCTGTACATCTGCGGCTCGACGTTGAGGCGACGCAGTCTCCCTACGCCGATCTTCAGCGATCCGCTGACGGCGGCTGGCGACAGCCGCTGCATCGTTTCCTGCCGGGTGTTCGGCACCCAATCGACCCACTCGTGCGCGTCGCGAATCAGCCTTTCGAGACGATCCAGCTCGACGTTCTCCTTCAGCTTCAGCGTGATCGCAGCCGAGTGGCTCTGCAGCGCGGCGACGCGCACGCAGAGTCCGTCAACCCGGATCGTGCCCGGCGGCAGCCCGAGGATCTTGTTCGTCTCGACTTCGCCCTTCCATTCCTCGCGGCTCACGCCGTTGCCGAGGTCGCTGTCGATCCACGGAATGATGCTACCCGCGAGGGGCGCGCCGAACGCTTCGAACGGGTATTCGCTCGCGCGGGACGCCGCGTGTGCTTTCGCCAGCACGTCGAGCACCGGCGTGTCGGGATCGGCAAGATCGTCGTCGACGCGCCTGGCGACGGCCGACATCTGGCCGAGCAGTTCCTTCACATGCTGTGCGCCGGCGCCCGACGCCGCCTGGTAGGTCATCATGCTCATCCATTCGACGAGCCCGGCGCGGAACAGCCCGGTCAGACCGATGAGCGAGAGCGTGATCGAGCAGTTGCCGCCAACGTAGTTGCGCACCCCGGCAGCGATGCCGGCCTCGATCTGTTCGTGATTGACCGGGTCGAGCACGATGATCGAATCGTCATCCATCCGCTTCGCGGACGCCGCATCGATCCAGAAACCGCTCCAGCCCGAAGCGCGCAGCACCGGATACACCGCCTTCGTGTAGTCGCCACCCTGGCAGGTGATGACGATGTCCATCTCGCCGAGGCTTTCGACCGAGTTCGCATCGAGCAGGCGGTGCTCGACACCAAACGGGTCACGATACGTGTGCCCTGCCGCCGACGTGCTGAAATATGTCGGCGATATTCTCGAAAAATCCCCCTCTTCGCGCATCCGCTTCAGCAGCATGGAACCCACCATGCCGCGCCAACCTACCAGTCCGACCTTTATCATTACGTCCCCTGCCTTATCAAAATTGTTTCCATCCTCTTCAACCCTGGTATTCAAGATGAATCAGCGGGTACGGCCTGCCTTGATCGTCGACGGATGAACGGCCCGTGCGCTCGAAGCCCATCTTTTCATAGAAGCCCATTGCCTGACTGTTCTGCTCATTAACGTCAGTCGTCATAGTCGGATGAAGCGTCAGGCCGTGGCGAACCAGCGCAGCGCCAATCCCAGTGCCTCGACAGGCCGGATCAACGAATAGCGCCTGCATGTGCCCGTTCTCGATGAACATAAAGGCCAATGGATAATCATTGGTATCGACGGCAAGCCAAAGCAGCGCTTGTGGCAAAAAACCGCACACCATCTCGTCAATCGCGCGGCGGTCCTCCGGCGACAAAAAATCATGCGTCGCATCAACCGCACCTCGCCAGATTTCAACCGCGCGCGCACCTTCTTCGGATCGAGAGGCCCTAATCTTAATCATTTGCATATTTTCAGATATTGGATAATCCGAAATCCCACACGAAAGTAGGTTCCCAATGTCAATTAATCCATGTCCCAAGCCAAAATCAAATTTGAGTGGTAACAAATTGCATTGAAATCAACTTCCCGGGCGGAAAATCGAGCCACCTTGACCTGCCGCCCATGGCGGTGCCCTGAAGGATTTTGCGGGCGAATCATTGGCTGGAACCTGCCCGTACATGCCGACCGTAACGATGGAGCAAGACTGGACGGTTCAGGAGACGGCAACGCTTAACGCGACGATCCCGCCATCGCCTGGCCGGTGAACGTCCTCGCAACCATTTGCCGTCACGTGACAACCTTCAAGCCCGCCCGCGCACAAGCTGCATGGCAACTTCCGCCACGCGTTGACCCAAATGGCGAGCCGTCGCCAGATCCGATTCCGGCGGCACGATATCGGCCGCCTGATCGACATTGGATTGCGCCCCTGCACCGAGCCAGAATCCCAAGCGGTTCAAGTCCTGGTCCGAGCCGGCCGTGGAATTGTTCGCCGGCGGTAGCGCAAGGTTGACCCAGTGCATGCCGTGCTGGGCGGCAAACAGCGCGATTTGGATCAAGGTGGCAAGCTTGTCGCCGGCGTGAGCGCCCGAGTTTGTAAACCCTGCAGCGACCTTGTCTTTCCATGCGTCTTTGGCCAGGACGGCGTTCGAGGTCGCTTCCTGAAAAGTCTTGAATGCTGCAGACACGCTGCCCATATAGGTCGGCGAGCCGAAGATGATGCCCTCCGCCAATGCTAGGTCGTCCCAGCGAGACGGCGCCTCCTCGGTGGTCAGGAGAAACGCTTCCGCACCTTGAATCCGTTCTACGCCAGCGCGCACCGCGTCAGCCTGCCTGGCAGTGTGGCCATACGTGCTGTGATAGATGATTGCGATTCGAACAGTCGACATACCTGCAATTCCTTGAACGTGCGGCCGAAGCCGATGACTTGCGCCGGGCAAGCATTGCCCCTGGGGCCTGCCGGCAGGCAGACTCCATCGGGGGGAAAGCGTTGATGTTCAGTCGCCGGAACTAGCCGATGAGCTGATCCAGTTTGTCCAGAAAGCGAGGCCAGGCCGCGCCAAGGCGCACGTAGCTGAGCGCGGTCGGAGACGGAAAGCCCGACTGCTCCATATGCAGCAAGGTGCCGCCTTCATGTGGCGTCAAGGTCCAGGTGACGATCGTCTTCAGCCTGCTCGCGGATTCCGTGCCATCGCCCCAGCGATAGCTGAGCAGCCGTTCCGGCTCCACCGCGATGACCTGGCAATTCGTGATGCCCGACCACCCGGGCAACGGCTGCGCGCGCAGCGTAAAGCGGTGACCGACCTCAGGCACAAAGTCGTTGGCCATCAGCCACTCCTCGATCAACCACGATTGCGTGAGCGCGCGCCACACTTTTTCGGGCGGATGCCGAAGGTTCCGCTCCACGACCAGATTGTGCGATTCTTGCGATACCGTCATGTGTCCATCCTGTCCAGCAGGTCAGACAACGCGTCGATTCGATCCCGCCAGAAGACACCGTAGACACCGAGCCAGTCGATCAAGGGCGCGAGCCCCTCCGATCGGACACGGTAATAGGTTTCTCGTCCTTCCGGGCGCCCTTCCACCAGCCCTGCCTGTCGCAAAACGGCCAGATGCTTGGACACGGCAGGCTGCGATACGCCCGCATGCGCGGTCAGTCGTCCGACGGTCTGCTCGCCTTCATGGGAAAGCCGTTGAAAGATTGCCCGGCGGGTCGGCTCGCCCAACGCGGCGAACAGGTCGTTAGCAGTAGGTTCCAATCCATCGCTCAAAGGTTATGAATCTGAATGATAACCGTAGGGTTATGGATTTTCAACCCTGCCGCCGGCCATTTCCCCATCGAGTCGATGCTGCTTGTTTGACGCATCGGCGCGCGCTTCGGCACTTCGTCGCTGATGCTTTGTTTGATGGTCGACGCTTGCGTAGACCGAAATAAAGTCGTCACCGTTTGCGAAGAAAAAATGTCACTTCGCCGCCTCTCGCCGGCGATGAAGGCCGAAACCGTCGCAAATTCATGAGGTTACTCGTCGCGAATTAAAGTTGTCACCGGCCGCGGTATTGCGAAGACGAGTGTCAACTCCCGCGCAGCGCCGTTGCAGCGCTGACAGCCCCTGTCACGCGTTGTGCGCAACCGGAGTTTGAGCAGCCGGTCACGCCGTAGTGGTTACAAGGTATCTGATAAGAAAGAGGCTTATCTCGCGGGTGATTCCTTCGGCGATGTCGGCAAACAGCTGCGAGCGAGACCGGGTGGCCGTTCTTGAGTCGCGCGAAAGGCTCTTGACGTCCCATACCCGACATCGGCGGTACTGGTTGGGGTGCCCAGACGCTGACGCTCGTACTGTCGAGTAACGAAGGGGATGTCGCCGCAGGCCCGTGCCCTCGATGGAGGTCGGCTGCCCCGTAGAGATCCTCGGACAGTCGCCCTGATACCGCTGCATTGCAGTGGACCGATGTCTACACCTAGGGCTTGGCTTCAATACCGCCGTCGGCCAAAAGCGCTGGAACTTTGCTCTCTGCGAACAACGTTCGCAACAACCGTCCGAAACTGCACCACATCGAAGTAGCGCCATGTCTTGTCGCGCCTTCGCGTTGACGGCAGCCTCATGCTGGCGCCCAAATTGACTGGTCCTCGGATAGACGCTGTGATCCGCGCACCCAATTCTTTGTCGCGAGTACGTTGTCGTTCGAGCCGGGATTTTCGGTCGCCCGGCAGCCTCTGTCACGCGGTGCCCGCGCACTTTTTCCGATTTCGCTTGCACCTCACGTTACGTCAGCTTTTATGGTCGATACGGACGAAACGGCCTGTGCAATGGCGTGGCGCTGGAGCCGGAGCTGGCCCTTGATCTGAATGGGCCGCATGCGCATGGCCATTGACCACGTATCTAATCCGTTGACCGCGGGCTGAAGCAGCGTGCCAGGCCCGCGTGCTTACGTCCGCTTGTCCAGATTCATCAGTAGGGAGCCACTTTCATGGCGTTAGCCGCCGAACTGAAACAGAATGCTTCGCTGTATTTCCTGGCGTTGGGTGCCTTTGCGATTGGTACCGAAGGATTTATGCTCGCGGGGCTGCTGCCGATCATCGCGACAGATCTGTCCATCAGCGTCGCGGAGGCGGGACAGCTCGTGACCGTCTTTTCGCTTGCGTATGCGATCAGCTCGCCGATCCTGACGACGGCCGGTGCGGGCGTGAACCGGCGGCATTTCCTGATTGTCGCGCTGCTGTGCTTCGCAGCCGCCAATTTCGCGGCTTGCGCATCGCCCGGCTATCTGCCGCTGCTGGCCGCGCGCGTCCTGCTAGCCGTATCGGCCGGCCTGTACATGCCGAGCGCGAATGCGCTCGCCGGCTCGCTGGTCGCGCCGGAGCGTCGGGGGCGTGCGCTCGCGACCGTCCATGGCGGGGTTACGATCGCCGTCGCACTTGGCGTGCCGCTCGGCGCGTGGATCGGCAGCCACTTCGGCTGGCGTGCGACCTTCGCCAGCATCGGCGTGTTGTCCGCGCTCGTGACGCTCGGGGTGATGGTCGGCTTGCCGCGCGGGGTCGGCGCGAACCTGTCGGTACCGTCGCTCGCCCAACGCGTGGCCGTCGGGCGCCAGCCCGCCGTGCTGGTCACGCTGCTCATTACGACCCTATGGGCCGCCGGCATCTGGACTATCTATCCCTATCTCGCGCCGTTCTTGACAGGCCGCCCTGGCTTCAGCGGCGCGCAAGTGGGCGTCGTGCTGCTGCTGTATGGCGTGTTTGCCGGCATCGGCGTATCCATCGGCGGTCGTGCGATTGATCGTCTCGGCAGCGGGAAGGTATTGATCGCCTGTCTGATCGTAATGACGCTGTCGTATGAGAGCCTGACCGCCAGCGCGCTGCACCTGGAACCCGCGCATGCGCGCGTCGCGATCCTGATCGCGATCGCCGCATGGGGTGCAGCAGGCTGGGCGTTCAACCCGGCTCAGCAAACCAAGCTGATCGACATCGCCGGCCTTGACGTCGCGCCGGTCTCGCTGTCGCTCAATTCATCGTTCACGTATCTCGGCTTCGCGCTCGGCGCGGCGCTTGGATCGTTCATCGTCGCGTACCGCTCCGTGACTGACATTGGCGCGATCGGTGGAGTGTGCGAGGTCGCTGCGCTGCTCATCGCGCTGGTGACCCATCGCCGTGTCCGGCCTACGGCGACGCGCATTCACGGCGCGGTCCCGACTGCCCCCACGCCCGCCGAACGTTCGACGCAGCCATGAAACGACACGAATGCAAGACAACGTAACGGGACACGATGAGCCCGTAGTGCCTTCGTCCCGGTTGACGTCGACAGCGCCGGACTGACAGAGATCTTGACCCGACGATCGACATTGACGGATCGTTGTGGGCGAGTCGGAAATCGTGATACGAGGAAAAGTACCTCACTCACGCGGAGGCGATCGTGATGGAGGCACCGGCAGACGTGCCAAACTGATGAGCGAAGCCGTCGCACCTTTCTGGTTCAAACCGATCACCAAAACCGGGACTGCCATGACTACCGAAGAGCGACTCAAAAGTTCAGGGTTAGTACTGCCTCCAGTTCCTTCTCCTATCGCCAACTTCGTGAGTTGGCGGCGATCCGGCCAGATTCTTTATCTATCCGGTCAGGGGCCACGCGATGCTTCCGGCATGATTATCAGCGGGAAATTAGGTCCGAACTACAGTGTCGAACGAGGCTATGCCGATGCCCGTCAAGTGGGTCTGCAGCTTTTGTCGACAATTCAACAGGCGGCAGGATCGCTTGATCACATTGCCGGCGTTTTGAAAATCTTCGGCATGGTGAACGCAGCGCCGGACTTTTGCGATCATCCGAAGGTCATTAACGGCTGCTCGGACCTGTTTGTGGAGGTACTAGGCGATCGCGGTCGGCACGCCAGGTCGGCGGTTGGGATGGGTTCGCTACCCAACGGGATGTCGGTGGAAATCGAAGCGATCGTCGAGATCGTGAACGGGCACTAAGACATCGATGGTGACGCAATGACGAATGCGATCTCGCGGCACTACGATACGCTCCTTGCAGAGCACTACACCTGGATGTTTGGAATGCCTTTCCAGGCCAAAGTGGATGAGCAGAGAAAACTGCTCGAGGCGCTGGGAGTGGAGGCCGGCAAGCATGGAACAGCCCTCGATCTCGGCAGCGGGCCTGGATTCCAGTCGATTGCACTCGCGAGCCTGGGTTTCGAAAAAGTCGTTGCCGTCGATACGAGCCAGACGCTACTAGACGAACTCACTACGCGGAAGGGCGATCTTCCAATCGAGACGGCCTTCGCCGATCTGCGAGGCTTCGATCGCTTGGCCGTTCCCGGGTCTTCGGAGGCAATCGTGTGCATGGGCGACACGCTCACCCACCTGGACAGCATGCAGGACGTAAAGGACGTGTTCAGGAAGGCGCGAGATGTTCTGCAACCGTCGGGCCTTCTGATCCTGACTTTTCGGGATCTCTCCATCGAGCTAACCGGGTTGGACCGTATCCTCCCCATTCACGCTGATCACGATCGCATCATGGCGTGCATACTCGAATATGGCCCGGACGCCGTTGTTGTCAATGACCTTGTCCATGTTCGAGAAGCGGGAGCCTGGACGCTTCGCAAGGGCAGTTATCGAAAGCTCCGGCTGCATCCTGATACGCTTTCTGATGAATTGAGCCGAATGGGTTTCACCGTGAGAACAAACGCGCCAATTGGCAGAATGCACGCACTTGTCGCGGAGAAGTGATCGAAGGTCGTGGAGGAAAATTACTCGTTGAAAGTTGCTTGCACAACCTTTTATATTTCTCTTGCACATGACGTTACGTCAGATTTTATGGTCGGTACCGACGACTGGGAAAAATGCGACTGAAAATCGGCGATCTTGCGAAGAAGGCGGGACTGAGCGTCCGTGCATTGCATCACTATGATGCAATCGGGTTGCTGTCGCCGTCGCAGCGTACCGAGGGCGGTGCGCGCCTTTATGGGCGCGACGATCTCATCCGGCTGCACCGCATCGAAGCATTGAAGCGGTTCGGGTATTCGCTTCCGGACATCAAGGCCAGCCTCGATGGTCAGTTCGCCGATCCACCGCTTCTGCTTCTGCAGCGCCAGATCGCCGAACTCGACGCACAGGCGTCACGCGCGCAGCGTCTCGGTCGTCACCTGCGATACATCGTGGACATGATCGCCACCGACGGCGAGACCACGACGACCGACTGGCTGAATGCTCTGGAGCTGATGAACATGGTTCAAAAACACCTCGATGACGACGAATTCGATGCGCTGCTGGCAGCCGGGCCTGAGTCGATGCCGTCGACCGATCCGGCATGGTCCGCGCTGATCGACGAAGTTCGCGAGGCCGTGCAACGGCCATCGCCGACAGACAGCGACGCAGCCATGGCGCTCGCGTGGCGCTGGATCCGGCTGGTGGTGCGGATGACCCGCAACGACCCGACGCTCGCCGCCAAGCTGATGACAATGCAGCTCGACGAGCCGCGTGCACCACAACTCGTCGGCATCACCGCACCGATGCTGGCGTGGATCGATGAAGCATTCGTGCACGCGCGCTGCGCGCTATTCGCGAAGTATCTCGGCGCGGCGCAGATGAGCGAAGTGCGCAATCGCCAGTTCGCGATGATGAACAGCCGCGCGTGGCCCGCGCTGGTAGGCGATTTGCGCGCGCAGATGGAAGACGGGGTCGATGCAGGGGCGGCACCGGTACAGGCGATCGTCAAGCGCTGGCAGCAATTGTTTCGCGACAGCTTCTGCGGGGAGGACAAGGTGCTCGAGGCGCGCGTGCTCGATGTGATGATGCGCGAGCCCGATCTGCAGCTTGGTGTCGGCATCGACGACGCGTTGCTTGCCTATCTGCACCAGGCGAACTTCGCTGGCCACGGCGTGATCGCAGCCAACGCCGGACCCAAGCCGAGCGCGTTGATGGTAGCCACGCAGCGGGCTGCGCACCAGTTGCTCGATCGGCCTCTGGTGCTGGACGATCCGGTCGCTCTCGCTGTCCTTGGTGCGACTGAAGCCCAGGCTGTGCACGACAACATCGACCGGTTCCGGCATCCGGCTTCGGTCGGACTGCGCAGTTCGGTGATCGTACGCAGCCGGCTGGCCGACGACGTGTGGGCGGCGGCGATCGAACGAGGTGTTCGCCAGTACGTGGTGCTCGGCGCGGGGCTCGATACCAGCGCGTACCGGCATCCCCATGCGGCCGAGCGTATCTTCGAAGTCGATCTGCCGGCGACGCAGGCGTGGAAGCAAGCGCGCTTGCGCGAGGCAGGCATCGCATTGCCGCCATCGCTGCATTTCGTGCCGGTCGACTTCGAGCGCGTCGGCTTGGCAGAGGGTCTTGCACGTGCCGGTTTCGACGCGGATGCGCCGGCCATATTCAGTTGGCTTGGGGTGACGATGTATCTCGACGAGGCGGCGGTCATCGATACGTTGCGTTTCGTCGTCGATCGTTCCGAAGGCAGCGCGGTGCTGTTCGACTATGCTCTGCCGCTGTCGAGTCTGCCGCCGATCCTGCGTATCGCGATGGAGCAGATGACGTCGCAATTCGCCGAGCGCGGGGAGCCGTGGAAGAGCTTCTTCGAGCCCGCCGCACTTGCCGAAAAGTTGGTCTCGCTGGGTTTCACCCAATGCACCACATGGACGCCGGACGATTTGAATCAGCGTTATTTCTCGAACCGCACCGATGCGCTGCTTCTCGGAGAGGCGCCCACACGGCTCGTGCTGGCGACAGTCTGAATCCGGTGCCTCTTTCCGCCTGAAAACTCGCTCTAGATCTGGTCCGGAAAGCCCAAGCGGGTCATATCGCTCGCTGACCCTCACATTAGGAGGTCAGTTTCAGCCTTACCCGATTCCTAGCAGCTTAAGGATAACTTAAGTATGGCATGGCAACGTGCATATGCCGCGCCGGTTCGATACCGTGCGGCTCTTGTTTTGTTCGTCCACGCAGAGTGACGGCAAACTCACCAGGCAGCGATCGATTCATGAAATTCGTTGCTTGTCGTTCGCTGCGCTCGTTCGACCCGGTGCGAGTCCGGGTCTTTTTTTGTTCCGACACCTTTCCTGCAGCGATGGGCCGGCGCGAAACGCCCATATGGGCCCGCGGATCGCACATTCGCATTCACCTTCGATCCGGCTCATCAACATCATCGTTAACATTATCTTCAGTTCGGGAGGCGCATGCTGTTTCTACGGCATCGCACATCGTGTGACTGCCCTTCCCAACTCACTGGAGGTCACGACCATGAAACTCGCCATTCGAACCGTCATGCTGGCACTTGCGGTTGTTCCTGCACTTGCGTTCGCGGGACAAGGTCTTACTCGGGCGGAGGTTCGTGCACAACTCGTTCAGATCGAGCACGCCGGATACAACCCGGCCCGCAAAGACATTCACTATCCGCAATCAATTCAGCAGGCAGAAGCGCGCCTGCACTCGTCCGAGTCGACTGCCCAGGCAGACACAACAGGTTACGGTTCCGCACAATTCGCAGGTAGCAACTCGGGACATGCCCTCACGACACATGCCCCGTCTCGCTCGATTTATCTTCACCACTGACGGACCTGTTCACGGCATCGTTTATCGTCCGGCCGGCAATCCATCGCCGTTCGGACGATACTGTTCCCCACCGTCAGCAAGCCTGGCGAATCGTCATCGTCGTCTGCTCGTCCGCGTCAACGAAACATCGACCGAATATGAGTCTACGAGTGTGATCCGCATGAGCGCATTGCTCCACGAAAAGAAGCTTCACCAAATATTCGACGTGAGTTTTTGGTTAAAGGCAGTCTTCTCGCTTTCCGAAGATCAATACCGGCAAAGTAAAGGACGGCTTGTCTCGAGTGGCTTCAGGACATAATCGTCGGCACCGCCGTCTAACTCTCGCAGCCTGTCGTCGAGCGCGTCGCGGGCGGTGACGACCGCGACCGGGACAGAATTTCCCATCGCACGGATGCCGGTCGGCAGGTCGAGCCCGTCTCTGCCCGGCAGCCCCAGGTCGAGCACCACGAGATCGGAATGCTGAGCCTCCGGCGCCGTGGAAGCCGACGTGCCGGTCCTGGCACAATCGACCGCGTAGGTCCCATTCTTCAATGCATCCTGGACCGCTTCGCCGATCATCGGATCGTCTTCGATTAGAAGTACCCGCATCCGATTCCCTCGTCTTCGCGAGCCGATTCGGCGCGTCGATTGCGCCGAATGCCATCGGGGGCTACCGTGCCGGCAATCGCGGAAAATCGTTCAATCGTCCGACAGTCCTTCGGCCCCGGGTCGTGCAACCAGTACCCGCAACAGAACCGGCAACACCAACAAAACCAGTGGAAGCTGTACGATGAGCCCCGATATGATTGCCACCGCCAGTGGTTGCTGCATCGCCGAACCCTGACCGAACGCGAACGCAAGCAGCAGCAATGCGAGGATCGCAGCGATCGTCGTCATGGCGATCGGCCGCACCGGTTGCGGCCCGCAGCGAGCAGCGCGACGTCCGGTGCCATTGCTTCATCGCGCACGAGCGCCTGAAACTCCGATACATAGAAGATCGCGACCTCAGTCACGATCCCGACGATCATTGTCATCCCCATCATCGCCGAGATGTTCAGCTCGATGCCCGTCACCCACAGTCCGATGAAAACCGCACCGGTGGCACACAGCGGCATCGCCATCACGGCGAGCGCGACGCGAAGCCGCTCGTAGAGGAACAGCAGCAGCCCAAAAACCAGCGCCACGGCCGCACCGAACACCGCGAGAAGCCCGCGGAACGCGATCTGTTGTTGCTGATACAGCCCACCGAGCTCGTAATACACGCCCGACGGCAGCAGATTGGCGTCGCCGAAGCGATGCGCCGCGAGTTCGGGTAGCGGCATTTTCCGGGGATCGCTTTCGACGCGAGCCAAATCGTCCTGCGACAGCGCGGTCGATACCTGAGAAAGCGGTTTTGTCTGGTAGGTCGTGCAGCCGGCGACGAGGCCGCACAGCGCAACGCACAACGATGCCGATTTCCATCTGCTCGACAGAGCGTGGTCAACCATTATCGACACCGGGGTATGAAGACTTGAAAGCGAAATGCAATCGATAGCGCTGCATTGCACGGTAGAGGCAAATTCTCTCGCTCCCCACCTTAAGTGCGCGTTAGCAAATACGCTGGCCGATAAGCGAATCCCGTGCGTCCCATCAGTACTGCTGCGGTGCACGGTGCAGCCTCAGTCAAGTGCGTCATGGTCGTCGTGATCGACGCTGTCTACGGCAGAGGTGAGGACGGTTCCCTTGTTCGCGTCGACACGAACGTCGTATGCGTTGCCGTCGCTGACCACCTCGACGTCGTACACCCAGGATTGCTTTGAATTTTCATACTCTGCTCGCGCAGCTTTGCCGTGCACGTGCTGCTCGGCCGCACTCACTGCCTGTGCGAGCGTCACGGGTGCGTGCACGATCGACATGGCGTCGTTTTCCCTGTTGCCATTCGCGCCATAAGCTGCTGCGGCGCCAGTAACGACCAGAGCGGCAAGAGCAGAAAGATTGATGTAGCGATACATGATTTCTCTCCGAAGAAGCGCAGGAACTTGCGCAAGTCGAAGCGTACGAAGAGAGACTTAGTCTTACCTCAGGTATGCAATTTTTCTGCGTGAGACACCTCCGGCATCGCGAATACCGTCTAAGTGAAAATGCTCGCGCACTCCGATCGGTATTTATATGCATAAGCGAAACTTCAATCTGATATGTAGGTTTCCTCTATTTATAGTTAACCGCATCTTAAGATTTGGCTGTCAAGCTTGTCCTGCCGGTTGCGAATCTCACGTGTTCGTACTGGAAATGCGTAACTTCATAGAGAGACCGATCATGAACCTGAAACTCAAGCTGCTCGCCCTATCGCTGGCCGTGCTTTCTCCGGTGGCATCATTCGCCCAGTCCGACAACGCTCCGCTTACGCGCGCGCAGGTACGGGCACAACTGATTCAGATCGAGAAAGCCGGATATTTTCCGCAGCGCAAGGATCCTAACTACCCTGACGCTCTTCTGGCCGCTGAGCGACGCATCTCGCTCGAACGAACCGGGAGCGGCGTTGGAAGCGATCCTGCTAATCAGACCGCTTCGGGACAGCATGTGTGGAAGAGTGACGAGAGCCAGTTGTATCGGCATCACTGATCGGGATGTCGGGTGGCATGATCACACCGCTTCGGGATCGGCTGGTCGCGTGCGGGGCACGCCGGAATGGCTCGGCAAGCCATTCCGGAAATCCTGTCATGCCGGACTGCCCTGCAGAGCGGAACGCGGGAATTCGAGCCGTCGCACGACATTCGACAGCTTCGCCAATGCCCGGCCCTGATGGAGTGGCGCGCAAGGTTCTCACGTCATGCTCAATGCGATGCGCGCTTGAACCGGGCACGTATGCGTGAAGGACCTGAATTCCTTCTTGATCAACCCGCGCGAAAACCCGCTGCCCAGGCGCTACCGCGCCAATGCGCTTTCTGCGTCACACCCCTGGTCATCCGTTCTTTTCGGCGACGTCGTCGGCAGTTGTCGCTTCGCTGCGTGTCGCGCGTCATCGATCGCACGATTCTCACTCGCCACCCTGATGCGATCGAGCGTAACGTCCGCGATCGCGATACCGGTACCCTAAACGCTGGAACCATGGCGAGTGCTAACGCCAGCAGAGCATGGATTTGCAGTTTCATCGAGTTATTCCGCCGTCGCGGCTCCAACCCTTCACATGGTTACGGAAGTCATGATGCGTACCGTCGGTCCGACGACACCGGCCGCTTCGTTCGACATCGAGAATGCCTCCTTGTCGTCCATTCCTTCCACGCTTGCCGGGCGGCACCCAGTATCGAGCCGTATCGAGTCAATCTCGAACAGAACAGCCGCTGCGAGCAGCCTAGCTGGACAAACTTAGGAAAAGCTTAGGGCGCTGCCCTGGGCATGAGCAGAGACGCGGCCCGGCTTGCCCTTCTGCATCACGGTCCCGACTGCAATTCAGGTGCGTGGCGACATACCGCCACGACCAGCGCGCGGCCGGGCCGGCACCTGTTAACCATTCCTTAAGCCTTCACCGTCATGATCTCGCCATGAGATTCAGCACGGGCGTTGATCCGGGACTGTCAGGAGGCTAAGGCAATGGGTTCAGCAATGAAATTCACGGCGCTGGCTGCGATCATGCTCGTGCCGGCACTGGCGCTTTCTCAAACGTCGCGCGCTCCGCTTACCCGGGTACAGGTCCGCAATCAACTGATCCAGTTTGAGGACGCCGGTTACTACCCGTCGAGAAAGGACAACATGTATCCGGCGCCGATCCAGGCCGCAGCGGCAACGGTCTCGTGCGAATTCTCCGGGAACCCTGCCCGGCAGGCGGCGACCGGTCCCGCGCCGTTGTTCCATTCGCCTTCGTATGCGCTGTCCGGGAACGATTCCTCGCTTGCGTCGCGGCGATCAAACGAAATGGAGCCGGCATGCGCATTTTGCTGGTAGAGGACGATGAGCAGATTGGCAGCGGCGTGCAGCGCGGGCTACGCCAATCGGGTTTCGCCGTCGACTGGGTTCGGGACGGTGAAGCCGCATCGACCGCATTGCGCTCGACACAGTACGGTCTGATCCTGCTCGACCTCGGACTCCCCCGGCAGGATGGCTCCTCCGTGCTCGCCAGGTTGCGGCAGCGAAACGACCCGACCCCGGTCATCATCGTCACTGCCCGCGATACCATTGGCGATCGCGTGGCCGGCCTGGATGCCGGCGCGGATGACTACCTTGTCAAACCTTTCGCGCTGGAAGAACTGCTCGCACGAATCCGTGTCGTCTCCCGAAGGCAAACGGGAAACGTGCAAACGGTGTTCCAGTCCGGCACCCTGCGGCTCGATCCTGCGCAGCACCGCGTCTGGCTCGGGACCGCGGAAGTGCCGGTGACGGCGCGGGAGTTTGCCATCCTGGAAGAACTGATCCGCCGTCCGAAGGGAATCGCTACACGGGAGCAGCTCGAAGAGTGCCTCTACGGATGGAACGAGGAGGTCGAGAGCAACACGGTCCAGGTCCACATACATCATCTTCGCCAGAAGCTCGGTACGGACGTCATCGTGACCGTACGGGGTATCGGATACCGGATCGGAGAGCCCGGATGAAATCGCTCAGGCGCAGACTCCTGCTGTGGCTCGTGCCCACGACGCTGTTGATCGGCGTAGTCGCCAGCGCGGCCACGTACTGGGGCGCATTGACAGAAATCGACGAACTTCTGAGCGATCAACTGAAGGCGGTTGCCCGGCACGTGGTAGTCGATGCCAACGGGCGTCTGTCACTGACCGGCTTCAAGCACGGTGACGACGATCGACTGTCAGGCCAGCAATCGCACGGTGTATTGCTGGAAGTCTGGCGTGGATCGGGTGTCCTTTTCAGCACCGACCCCGACTCGTCGCTTCCACCTCCGCATGGCCCGGGGCTTGCGGACATCGCCGTTCAGGGGCAGCTATGGCATACCTACGTGTACCGTAGCGGTGACACCCTGATTCGTGTCGCCCAGGCACAACGTGCGCACTGGGAGGCCGTCGCCGAAATAGCGATGCATCTGCTGTGGCCGGTTCTATCGTTACTCCCCGTTCTCGCGCTCTTTCTATGGTTCGGGATCGGCTACGGGTTGCGCCCGCTCCGGGAAATCGCTTCGACGCTCAGACGGCGCGACGCCGACAACATGCAGTCGATCGACACGACTGCAATGCCCAGCGAAGTCGCTCCGCTGGCCGACGCAATCAACGACCTCCTGCTTCGACTCGACCAGTCGTTTTCCGTACAGCGACGCTTCATCGCAGACGCCGCCCACGAGCTACGCACACCGATCATGGGGCTCGGCATTCAGGCCGAGCTCCTCCCCCGTGCCCAGGGCGAACAGGAACGGGACGCGATCGTCACGCAGATTCGCATCGGTACGTCCAGGCTCGCCCATCTGGCGGAGCAGTTGCTGACGCTGGCGCGTCTCGCGCCGCAGGCTCCGGAAGCCCCGTTCGAGCAGCTCGATATCGCAACGATCGCGCTCTCGGTCGTGAGCGACCGGGAGCGAGTTGCGAAAGCTCATCATGTCGACCTGGGGCTCGTTGCAGCGGATGCCGTGATCGTTCGGGGAAATCGGGAGGAACTGCGGATTCTGCTCAACAATCTGGTCGACAACGCGATCCGCTATGCGGGCGCGGGCGCATGCATCGATGTCGTTGTCGGGGAAGACGGAAATCACCCGATACTGGAAGTTCGGGATACCGGACCAGGCATTCCCGATAACGAGCTGACGCGAGTCTGTGAGCGCTTTTATCGCGGCGCGGGTCAAAACGCATCGGGAACGGGCCTGGGTCTCTCGATCGTGCAACGTATCGCGGAGCACCACCAGGCGGAGCTGAAGATGACCAACCGGAGCGACACGCGGGGGCTCAGTGTTCGAGTGATCTTTCCTCGCCGGACAAGCTGACAGGAAACGTCCGAACGCCCCGCAACATCGCTCCGGTACATGCCCGTCTTCCCCTGAAACGCCCTGGCGCGCTTCAGGGGACTCCCATCGCGATTACGGTGCGACGGGTTTGCCGGTCGCGTCCTTGACTCTGACCTTCCATTGACTCTCGATCTCGCCCACCACCGATTGCGGCAGCGAAATGTAGTCGAGGCTGTCGGCGGCCGACGTGCCGTTCTTGAATGACCATTCAAAGAATTTGAGCGTTTCCTTCGCCTGCTCCGGCTTGTCCTGTACCGTATGCAACAGCACAAACGTCGCGCCAACCACCGGCCATGCGTCCTTGCCCGGTTCGTTCGTCAGGATCTGGTAAAACGACTTCTTCCAGTCTGCGCCGGCGGCAGCGGCCTTGAAGGTTTCCGTCTGCGGCTGAACCACGGCGCCCGACGAGTTTTTCATAGCCGTGTAGTCCATGTGATTTTGCTTCGCATAGGCCCACTCGACGTAGCCGATCGCACCCGGCAGACGCTGCACGAACGCCGCAACGCCGTCGTTACCTTTGCCGCCGGTACCCGTCGGCCAGTTGACCGTCGTGCCTTCGCCTACCTTCGCCTTCCATTCCGGGTTCACCTTCGACAGGTAGTTCGTCCAGATGAAGCTCGTGCCCGAGCCGTCGGCGCGGCGCACCACGGCAATGTCCGTATCCGGCAGATTGACCTTCGGATTCAGCGAGGTGATTGCCGGGTCGTTCCACTTCTTGATCTTGCCGAGGTAGATGTCGCCAAGGACCTGACCCGAGAGAACGATCTCGCCCGGCTTGATGCCGGGCAGGTTCACTGCGGGCACTACGCCGCCGACGACCGTCGGAAATTGGAACAGGCCGTCCTTGGTCAGTTCGTCATCTTTTAGCGGTGCGTCCGAGCCGGCAAAATCGACGGTTTTCGCGTTGATTTGCTTGATACCACCGGACGAACCGATGCCTTGGTAGTTAACCTTGCCGCCTCCCGACTTCTGGTAGGCGTCGGCCCACTTCGTATAAATGGGAGCGGCGAATGTGCTCCCTGCGCCAGTAATGTCCGCAGCGTGGGTGCTGGCTGTGAAAGCGGCAAGCACAAGGCCGGCAAGGGCGGAAATCCTCATATCATCTCCAGTTCGACGCCAATTCGTCGGGTGCCGAGACGATAGAGTCGCAATGTGACTAAAATGTGACAGCACGTCCTTTCTGGTCCTCGTCCCTACCTCGCGCCACGCGAGTTCGCCGTTTTCCCTTTCACGGTGTTTCTACTCGAATAGATCGACAGTCACGAGCTTCGCGATGCGATCAAGGCGAGCACCGGAAAAAATTTGAAAAACAGACAAATCTCGTCCAGATTGGAGTGGCTTCACACTTGAAACTACTCCGTGAGCAAGAGAATGCCGTTCAATTGGTGCAACGCGAAAAAACGGAGTTCTCACTATCGAACCGACTTGATGCGGTGATCAATTGCCATTATGTCCGTGACCTCGGGCAATCCGCGCTTGCATTCGGAAGCCCGCCTTTCTAGTATGCGAAATCGAGGGTCATCCTAGGCACCCGTTTAGTGAGGATATCCATGCAGCCTCGGTCGGCGGCACCTTACTATGTCGTGGTGCTCGGTGTCCTGATCGCTTTTACACTGATGGGTCTGTGCGTTTTTCAGTTGCTCCAGAGCCGTCAGGACGCGCTTGATCGCGCAAGCGAAACTTCGCGCAATCTTGGTCTGATGGCAGAGAGAGATATCGAGCGCAATTTTGAGCTCTACGACCTGTCATTGCAGGCTGTGATTCACGGACTGCAACGGCCCGATGTGATGGCTGCCTCCCCCGCCCTGCGGCGAGCCGTGCTGTTTGACCATGCCATGACCGCCCAGTACATTGGCGCGATGCTTGTGCTGAACGCAGCCGGCGATATCGTCCTCGACTCGGAAAGTGACGTACCGCGTAAGGGCAATTTTGCCGATCGGAAGTACTTCATGATCCAGCGCGATCACCCCGACATTGGGCTCTACGTTAGCGATCCATATGTGTCGCGCCTACGCGGTGGCACCCGCAGCCTCGCGTTGTCGCGACGTCTTTCGAACGCCAACGGCGCATTTTCCGGCATTGTGGTGCTCACGATCAATCTCGAATATTTCAACAGATTGTTCGCTGGCCTTGCGCTCGGCACCCATGGTTCGATGTCCCTGATTGGCAAGGATGGAATCATGTTCATGCGCCAGCCGTTCGACGTGCGCATTATCGGGCGCGACATCAGCCAGGCGGTGACTTTCCGGCGTTTCCGGGCTAGCCCGGAGGGCACGTTCTCGGAAACGGCGTCGATCGATGGCGTGCGGCGGCACTACTACTTCAAGAATCTGCCGAATCTACCGTTGATCATCATGGTGGCCGAAGCTGAGCAGGACATCTATGCCGGGTGGCGGCACCGCGCGATCACAATCGGCTCACTGGTGGCGGCGTCCGGGGCTGGCTCCATCGCTCTGTCCCTCTTGCTGAGTGCGCAACTGCGGCGCCGAATGCGGGCGGAGTCCGAGCTGGTACTGCTAGCGCGCATTGATGGCCTTACCGGACTCAACAATCGTCGTACGTTCGGGGAGATTCTCGATCAGGAATGGCGCCGCGCGCGTCAGGCGCGCTCCGTGTTTTCACTGCTGTTCGTCGATATTGACCGCTTCAAGGCGTACAACGATACCTACGGTCACCAGGCCGGAGACGACGCACTAGCCGCAGTCGCGAGGTGCATCGGCGAGAATATTCGCATTCCGAGCGACCGCGCGGCCCGCTATGGTGGCGAAGAGTTCGTAATACTTCTACCCGACACACCACCTACGACCGCAGCACTTATCGCCGAAAGGATTCGGGCTGCGATCAGTGGCTTGATGATCGTACATTCGAGCAGCGAGTTTGGGCGCGTGACGGCCAGCATCGGTCTAGCCAGTTGGACCCCGGAAGAGGATGTCGATGTGGGGGCGGTGATCAAAGCGGCCGATGACGCGTTGTACCACGCGAAGGCAGTCGGTCGGAACAAAGTTGCCGCCGGCCCGTCTCGATCGACGTTTGCAATGTGAATTTGCGCCGGTCTCGGCGACTTCCCACCGGAGACTAATGCTCGAGCTAGCCGGCCGAATCGTCGCTGTCTTGGTGCACCGGAGCGCTGGCTACCGGTACGCCGAGGATGCTGCTCAGGAATATTGGTGTCGCCGCGAGCGATTCGAGGTTCGGGGCCTCGGAATAGCACCCCCCTGTTTTTCGTACTTTTTCAGGGGTATCCCGATCCAGATGCGACAAAGGTTTGCGGTCTGATCCCAAAAATGATGGAAAAACGGGGCGACGCCGGTGGCCATCGTCCTTACGTTTTGGCAACGGGGTACCCAATGCTGTCGAATGGTCGCCGGAAGTCCGCCGGCAGTCACCCATTCTGATTTACCTCCGTGCGGCGACTAAACTGAAATGAGTAGCGAACGGAGCACCGGTTCGAGGCGCGCTCACGGGGTGCGCAGGCCGGCGCTAAGCAGCCATGAGCACGAAATTCAACCTGCCTGTTTGGCCGCCGCGCGAGCACGGCACGGGGCGAGCGTTTGGACTGGCGGTGGCTCTACACGTCCTGCTGGCGGCGATGGTGATTTCCAGCGCAGGCCTGTCGCACCACCACGCCCCCACTGGAACGGATACGGTAATTAAGGCGCCCGGCACGCCGTTGCTGTTGACGACGTCGGCCCAGCATACCGCCAACCCGGCGTCGGTATCACTCGTTCGGACTCCGTCTGCCGAACTCGGAACCGTGAACGCGCTGGTGCCCGTTGCGCGCCATCTTCACGGGATCACCATCAAACCCCAGCGTCTGAAGGCGCCAGCCTTGAGGATCAGCGCGATCGCAGCACGCCGGCCCCGGTTGCCGATCGCCACGACCGTGACTGCGCAAGCAGACGGCGAAATTGAGCGCGAACGTACCGCTCGGCTCGCGGCACTGCAGGACATCGCCGGCGGGCCTCCGCCGAAGATTGACGTTGCTGCGTCTCAGGACTATGCAAAGACGGTAGCCCGCCGGGTGCGCGCCAACGTCGTCGTGCCGTTCGAGATCCCAGGCAATCCATCTGCCGTCATCGCTGTCACGTGCGCCCCCAGCGGGGCGCTGCTCAGCGTCAGGATGCAACGTTCCAGCGGTAACCCGCAGTGGGACCGTGCTGTGCTGGCAGCGGTCGAGAAGTCGGACCCGATGCCACGGGATATCGACGGCGCGACGCCAGCGAGCATCGTTCTTACGTTTCAACCGAAGGGCTGACGGACGCGCGCAGGCGGTCGGTCGGATGTCGGCGCCCGCCTCTTCTCGCCAAACCTGGTTCGCTCAGTCTAGCGAAGCCGTAGCGCCGCTTCGACCGGTATCTTCAGTTGATCCAGAAGCAGCGCAAACCCGATCGCGGTCATTGCCACGGCTCCCACCAGCGACCACGGTAACCTGGCCATCAGCGTACCTGACAGTACGAGCCCCGAGACGATCGTGACGTCGATCGCGGATGACAGCAGTAGCCACCGGCCCGGCCGTGAATGCCAGAGATGGCCGCGCTCGCGTAATACATAAAGCACCGCCTGATTGCCGAAGGCGATCGCGAGGAAGCTCAGGCTTTGCAATTCTCTGATTGGAAAGCGACCGTACAACGCGCCGGCGGCCACGATGCCGCCAGAAAAGAGCAGCTTGCAGCTCCCGAAAATGGTGGCTGCGGTGACGATGCGGCGCATGTGCCAAACAGACGGTGCCGGTGCCGGTCTTGCCCGGTCAGTCGTCAAGGACATCGTCAGGAAATCGTTTGTGACGAGCAGCAACACCATCATCATCGGGGTGAGCAACGCACGATGGACAACCACGAGACCATAAGCCAACAGCAACACGACCTCGATCTTCTTCACCAGCATGTTTAATGCATAGATCTGAAGACGCCGGAACGCGGAGCGACCTTCGTGGACGGTCGAGAGAATGCCTGCCAACCCCGGTTCCGTCAGAACGATCGCGGCCGCTGCCTTCGCCGCATCCGTGGCGGATGAAACGGCGATCCCGACCTGCGCCTGACTCAGTGCGGGCGCATCATTGGCTCCATCTCCGCACATGCCGACAACGTGTCCGCTATGTTGCAGTTCCTCCACGAGACGGTACTTGTCCTCCGGCAGTACACGGGCGTAGACGTCGAACTGTTGAAGATCGGCGTGATGGTATGAGGCTGCGGCAGGATACGGTGTGGGCCGAAGCCCCACTTTCCCGGCAATGACGGAGGCTGTGGCGGCCGAATCCCCCGTAACCATCACAGTGCGCACACCGAGCCCCTTGAGCGCTCCGATGAGTTGGGCGGAATCAGCACGTGGAGGATCGCTCAGTGCGATTAACCCGGCCAGCTGCATCGAACTCCCCGGTGCTCCTACCGCGACCGCAATGATCCGGTGACCTTGATTGGCAAGCTCGTCTGACTTCGCACGTGCGCCTGGCGCTACATCAGCAATCTGCTCGATCGCCTGCAGCGCGCCCTTTACTACACGCATCGGCTCATGGCCATCGTCCGACAGATAGGCTTCTGATATTTTCGTCTCCGGATCGAACGGGACGAAGCGTGTCGGTTCTCGATCGTATCGCGCGGGAATCAACGACGCTGCAGCTCGCTGAACGGCTGCATCGAGCGGATCATCACCGGTACGAGAACTTGCCATTGCGGCTAGAAACAGCAAACGCTCGCGATCAAAGCCCGGCATTGGCGAGGTTTCTTCGACTTCCAGCGCATTCTGAGTGAGCGTGCCAGTCTTGTCGGAGCAGAGCACGTCCATGGCTGCCGCCTCGTGCACCGCGGATAAACGCGTGAGCAATGCACCGCGACGGCTCAGCGCAAGCGCACTGAGCGCCGCGGTGAGCGTGAACGTAGCCGGCAGCGCCACCGGCACCGTTGCCAGCAAAGCCGTGAGCGCAAGACGCATCAGTTCGGCGCCCGGAAACCCGAGAAGATACGCATATCCCACCGAGACGAGCGCGACGATCCCGTTAACGAGTCCGAGGCCTTTCACTGCGGCGAGCACCGCGTGCTGTTCGGAACTTGGCGCGTGCGCGATCCGAACGAGTTCGACGGTGCGGCCAAAGTAAGTACGTGCGCCCGTCGCCGTGACCATGGCTGATGCCCGCCCGCTCCTGACGAGCGAGCCCGCATGGACTATCCCGCCAAGCTGAACCTCGACAGGTACGGACTCTCCGGTCAGCATCGATTGATCCACCATCACGGAGCCCCTCGTCACGCGCACATCTGCCGGCACCACGCCCCCAAGTGCCAGCTGCACTGCGTCACCAGGCACGAGATCCGCCGCAGGCAAGCGTGTCCATTGGCCGTCGCGGCAAACAAGCGCGTTCGGTTCGAGTCTTTGTTTGAGTGCGGCGAGCGCGACGCCGGCTCTGTGTTCCTGAACGATGCCGAGTACGGCGTTGAATACGAGCAGTGCGCCGACGACAGCCGCCTCGATGTAAGCGCCCATGCCAATCTGCAGCACGATGGCGGCTTCAAGTAGCCAAGGCACCGGTGCCCAGAACTTGGGCAATAGCACACGCCAGTATGGCGCCGCCTGTTCGCGGATTGTGTTCGGTCCGAATTTTTTCGCGCGCTCGCGCGCTTCGACAGTCGACAGTCCGGCAGTCGATTCCAGCGTCACGGTCTCTTCCATGGACGAGGCACCTTCAATACCGCGCTACCCAGGGTCGAACCGCGGAGGGGCCCACGGTGATATGTGGCATGCGGTTTTCGCGTCCCTGTAAAAAAGGCATTACTGCCAATTCAGCCAGAGCGCTTCGATAATGGTCATTTGTGTCTGCACAAAACAAGCCACAACCGGGGAACCGGTTCAATCAGGCGGCTTGACCGACAACCTGCGGACGCGCCCACGGGCAGATCAACTTGCCGCAGCGGTGTGGCGTCAGTAGGGCACCCCCTCTTCGATCGGAAGTGAGAAGTCACGGGACCATTCGTTCCAGGAGCCGAGGTATAGCCGCACGTTCCTGATGCCGGCTTCCTCGAGAGCAACGAACGTTGTGGACGCCCGCGCGCCCTTGAAGCAGAAAACGACGACCGGCGTATCCTGCTGAATCCCGACTGTCGCGCATTCCGCCAGAATCTCTGCTGGAGACTTGAACATCTGGCCGGCCGGTGTCGGCTTCAGCATGCGGTACCACTCGAGCCACACCGAGCCTGGAATGCGACCTTTTCGCGGGCAAAAGTCTTTACCGTACGGAGATGAGCTTTCCCCAATCCACTCGTCGACGTCCCGCACGTCGAGTTTCACCACGTGTGGGTCGGCGACCGCGACTTTCATCTCGTTCAGATCCACCAGAATGCCGGCGCCCTCCGCTCCGACGGGAAACCTGACGGGCGTCGGCGCCGGTACGTCGGTCGTGCTCGGTAGCCCGGTTGCGCGCCAGGCACTGAACCCGCCGTGGAGCACCTTGATCTTGTCTTTCGGATAACCGAGATAGCGGAGCAACACGTAGCCCCGGCAGGACTGTCCAAAACCCGTTGTCATAGACTGCTCATAGACGACTGCTGTTTCGTGCCCGGACAACCCGACCTTGCCGAAGGCGTCGGCGAAGGTCTCGCGCAACGCCGCTATGCCTTGCGGCGTCGACATTGCCAGATACGTGAATATCTCGTGGATGTTGACTGCACCGGGCAAGTGGGCTTCCGCGTAATTGGCAGCGTCTCTCGTGTCGATGAGCACCGCCGGCATCATTTTCATGAGTTCCGCCAAGTCGGTGGCGGAAATGAGGACTCTTTCATGCATGGCAAGCCTCACTGGCTGATGACGAAACACACTTCTGCGTAGCTGTCTTCGCGACGCGCGACAGTCGCCTGCGGCAAGAATTTGGAGGCGTTCACCGCATCGACGTTGATGTCAGTCAATCGCGAATACCGGGAAGCCCCGTTGACGCAGGTCAACGGTCGGCAATCGCCACGACCATCGATCCGGTCACGTCGGCGGATTTCTGGTCAGGGCAACCCGGGCCCCGTCGCGCGCGACGAATCCCTCCCGCTCAAGTTCGGCCAAGACGCGATACAGGGTCTCGTGTGCGATCCCAAGCGCGCGTGACCACTGCATCAGCGACTCCGGTACCGTGAATACGCCACGGGCGTCGCCTTCGAGTCGCAGGCAATGCAGGATGCGCTCGCGCGGTGATCTCAGCGTGAGGCGCTCGGCGCGTGCACGGGATTGCATCAACGCCTGGGACAGGAGCCTGATCCAGTCGATCGCAAAGGTCGAATCGAGCCGCAGAGACGCCAGCACTGTTTTGGCTGGCAGAACCAGCAATTGACTGGCGACCGGGCAAACGCCGTCGCAGTGGTATCGCGCGCTAAAAAGACTCGCTTCCGCCACAAAATCGCCAGGTCCGGCGATCTGCAGTGTGATGGACTCGCCGCGGGCTTCGTCACGCCGCAACAATAGACGGCCCGCCTGAGCCGCGTACTTTGCAGCCCATTAAGCTTAAAGGTGGTGGGCGGTGCAATGCACTACTTGGTCGCCCGAGACAAAATCATGTGCTCGAGGCCAACTCGCCCGACCGGTGCCTCAGCGAGCCACGGAATGAGCGCGGTGCGCTGCGCCAGATCGTCCGCCACGCGGCGCACGAACGGCACCTCGTAAGTGCCCCGCTGACACAGCATCGGGTCGGTCGTGCCGCTCGCCAGCAACGACTGGTTGATGACCCACGCGTACGGCGTAATTCCGGCGCGCGCGAGGTCGGCGCTCAGGCGTTCCGCTTCGTGAACGGGAGTGGCTTCTGGCAACGTGACGATCAGGATGCGGCTGTAATCCGGGTCGCGCAAGCGCGGCAGCAGTTGACGGACCGACTCGGGCATGTCGCCCTGGGTGCGCATCACTTCGCGGTGATAGCCCTCTGCTGCGTCCAGCAGCAGAATGGTGTGCCCGGTCGGCGCCGTATCGAGCACCACGAAGCCGGACTTGCCCTGATCCACCGTACGTGCGAACGCGCGAAAGACCGCGATTTCTTCGGTGCACGGCGAGCGCAAGTCTTCCTCGAGCATGGCCCGGCCGCCCGCATCGAGGTGCGATGCCGCTTTCGCCAGCACCTCTTCGGTGTACTGCTGTACTTCGCGCGCCGGATCGATGCGGGTGACGCTCAGGCGAGGCACGACGCCGTCGACGGTAGCGGCCACATGCGAGGCCGGGTCCGTGGTCGAGAGGATCACGCCGTGTCCGCGGCCGGCCAGCGCAACAGCGATCGCGGCCGCTATCGTAGTTTTGCCTACGCCGCCCTTACCCATCGTCATGATCACGCCATGGCCCGCAGCCGACAGTTCGTCTACGAGGCCGCCCAGGCCAGGCGGCAACGCGGTGTCGGGCATCCGGCGTTCGGTCGGCATGCGCACGCGCTCGGGATGCGCCATGTCGCGCAGCGCGTCCAGCCCGACCGTGCCGCGCGGCAAAAACGGAATGCGCGTCTGCGGTAAGCCAGCCAGCTCGCGCGGCATGTCGGCCAGCGCCTGTTGCGCGCGCAGCGCCATGGCGGTCGCAATCGCGTCGTCGGTGCGATCTGTGGAGAAGAGGCCGTTGATCGCCAGCACCTGGTTGCGAATGCCGAGTTCGGCCAGCTCGTGCCGCGTGCGATTCGCTTCGCGCAGTGCCGCGACTTCGGGCCGACTCACCAGGACGACGGTCGTTTGCGCTGCACTCGACAGGCGTTCGACGGTCCCCGCGTACAGCGCCTTCTGATTTTCCAGCCCGGCTAACGGCCCGAGGCAGGAGGCACCGCCCGTCGACGACGATATGAACTCGTTCCACGCCGAAGGCAAGGTCAGGAGGCGCAGCGTGTGCCCCGTCGGCGCCGTATCGAAAATTACGTGATCGAAATCGGCCGTCGCGGCCGGGTCGCCGAGCAGTTTGGAGAATTCATCAAAGGCGGCAATCTCGACCGTGCAGGCGCCGGAAAACTGCTCTTCCATATTGCGGATCGCTGCCGCGGGCAAGACTCCGCGATAGGGGCCGACCATTCTGTCCCGGTATGCCTGCGCGGCCGCTTCGGGGTCGATATTCAACGCGAACAGGCCCGGAGCCCCGGGCACCGGCGTCGGCGATTGACTCAAGCCGACGCCGAGTACCTCGTCGAGATTGGAGGCCGGGTCCGTGCTGACGATGAGCGCCCGCTTGCCGGCATCTGCCATGGCGAGGCCGGTGGCACAGGAAAGCGAAGTCTTGCCGACGCCGCCTTTTCCGGTGAAAAAGAGATATCGGGTTTGCGTTTCAGGAAGGGACATGGTCGCGCTCTAGCAACAGCCTGAGCCCGGCGCGCGGCAGCTGCCGGCCTTGATGTGCGGTTTTTCCGCCGTGGTCAGCGCGATGCCGAGTTTCTGCACAAGCTGCTGGCGTGACGGATACATGCCCGTCGATACGATGTGGCCATCGATCACTAGGATCGGCAGCCGTTCCATGCCGGCTTCCATTTCCTTGACCACCGCGGAGTTGGCGGCGAACGCTTGCGGTTCCTGGCCCAGGTTGTAGCGGGACACGGTGACGCCGTGCGCCTCGACCCATTTCAGGTCCGCGGCGAATTGCGCCAGCACGGGGTCCACGTCCACACCGCATACCCCCGTCGAGCAACACATCGCGGGATCGAACACTTCGAGTTTCTTCATGGCAGCGCCTCGGAACAATCGGGATTCAGGGGTTTCCACAAGCACGGATGCGTCTGCGGGCAAAGGTGCGTGAATTCGGGCAGATTGCGAATTAGCTCGGGAATGTGGTTTCGCTCGATCTGCGTGAAGCCGCGCCGCGCAAAGAAGGTGCGGGCTGCTTCATCATTCGGAATAAGGTAAAGCGCGCGCAGCGATCGCGTTTGCGCTAGCGCAACGGAAGCGTCGATAAGACGGGTACCCAGACCGGATGCGCGCAGTCGCGGGTGAACCGCGACCGAACGCAACAGGGCTGCGTCGCCGGTTTGTTCCAGTCCCGCCACCCCGACGATCGCGGCGTCGCGCACGGCGACGTGAAAGCCGTCGAGGCTCCGTGCCGTGAGGTCGCTCGCCGGCAGCCCGCAGGTGTCCAGCAACGCGCGGATATGGTCGAAGTCCGTGGCGGCTGCCCGGCGAATGTCCTCAACGGGCGTACTCATTTCAATCCTCCGCTGCGTTCACGGCGTCGAAGCGTCTGCCGGATGGTGATGCATCGCGTCCGGATCGTGCCCGGCCATCGCGTCGTGCCCATGATCGGACAGTTGGGCATCGAACCAGTCGTGCAGAGCGGCGACAAGACGAGGCTGCTCGCTGCGATACACGATTTCGCCGCCGCGGCGCACGTCGTGATATTCGATCGTCAGCTCTCCGCGCCGGGCAGCACGCAATACAGCGAGGCCTGGCATGTCGTTGCCGTGGATCTGCTCAGGCGCGCCGAAGTCTCCCTCCGAGAAGCGACGGGCGATCGCGGCGAGATGTCCGCGGATCAGCGCGGCCTGCCGCGCGTCGGGACGCTTCGTGACGACCCGCTGGATGCCGCCGTCGGCCGTCTTCGTGAAGATGTGGGTGGTGGCCGCGAGCGAGAACGGCATCACGTCCGCGCCGTGTTGCGCGACCTCCTTCCGGCGTGCGGGTGCATCGGCAAGGGTGAGCGGCGAAACAAGCGCCATGCCTAGCAAGACCAGAATCGATGCAGCGACGACTGTTGCTGAACGGCGTTTCATGGAATATTCCACCTGGAATCGTGCCGGAGCCTGGCGCCGGCGTCCTGTTCGACGGTTGAGTGCAATCATACGGCGGGCACGCGCTTCTTCGCTCTACCGGGTGGATACCAGCATGACGCGATCGCGACTACGAGAATTCATGGCAATCGCAGCGACTGCGACCGCAGACACGAGGGAGACGAGCCGCACTGTCCACTCGACGGCACCGTAATCCCGATCGATGTCTTTCAAGACAACCTCCCTGATCTGTCGCGGATGGTGGCTCGTCTGACCTGCCCCCTTCAACAGGGCCAATGGGCTTCTAGCAAAGTTCCTTTAAACCAGCTCCTGGAACGCGGCAGGAGCATCCGCGGTTGCCCGATGTTTCGCCGCAAACTCTGACGGCGCAAGCCAGTTCAGTGTGCGGTGCGGCCTTTGCTCGTTATAGTCCTGACGCCATGCCGCGATGACAGCCCGAGCGTGCGCGAGCGTCGTGAACCAGCGCTCGTTAAGGCATTCGTCGCGGAACTTGCCGTTGAACGATTCGATGTACGCATTCTGCGTCGGCTTGCCCGCCTGGATCAACTTCGGTGTGACGCCGTTCGCATACGACCACTGGTCAAGCGCGCGGCTCGTAAATTCGTGGCCCTGGTCTGTTCGCACCGCCTTGGGAGAGCCACGGAATCATGTTCTTCTTCTCCGAGAACGAACGTTACTAGACTCCGGCTGGCCCTGTTTGTAGGGGCAGGTCAACCGATACGGCCGCGCTGCTGCAGGCGATGGGCGAACTGCCGCCCGACGCAGGCGCGACGGTCGGCACCCGGCAATGATCGCGGCGGGGCGCGCGTCGGGCCGGGTGCGTGCCTGCGGGGCGCGCCGGACCGAATCCGGGGGGCGATGCACGCCGCCGCTCGTGACGATGAATGTTCGGCGCGTCGCGCGGGATGAACCGGCGTCGCGACGACGCGGCATACCGCATCGGGCATCCGGTATCCCGGGTGCCCGACCGGATCAGCGCGTTGCGTCGGCGGGCTCGACCACCGGCAGCGGCCGGCTCGCGATCTTCTCGGCTTCCGCGCGCTTGAGCCCGAGCGTCTGCAGCAGCGTGGCCGCCGTGCGTTCCGGAAAATGCTCGCCGCTGAAGCCGAGTTCCGCGAGCACGTCGGCAGCGGGCGCGCCGGGGGCGACGAAATTGAGTTCCGCGGCGATCGCGGTCAGCACGGTGCCGCCGACCGACAGGAAGCCGATGAACGGATCGGCGACGACGAAGCGTTGTGCGGCGATCCCGCGCGCGATGTCGCGCAAGAGCCGCTGACCGAGGCCGAGCGTCAGCACCCGCGCGGAAAAACCTTCGCGTATCAGGAAGTGGCCCCACACGGGCTCCCGGCGTGCCCGCATCAGCGTGTGCCGGACCGCCACCGCAATGATCTCCGCGGGATCGGACAGGCCGCTCGCCAGGCGATCCAGCGAATCGGCGAACTCCTCGAATACCGTCTCCACGAGCGTCGTGTAGATCGCTTCCTTCGATTCGAAGTGGTTGTAGAACGACCCGAAGCCGACGTCGGCGGCTTCGGTGATCTCGTTGATGGCCACGCCTTCCATGCCTTTTTCAGCCATCAGCTTCAACGCCGCCTCGAGCAGACGGCCACGGGTTTCGCGCTTGCGCCGCGCCCCGCGCGGCTCGCGCTCTTCGGCAACCGGCGCGGCGACGTCGGCGGCGACGGCAGGCTCGGCGGCGGCACGTTTGGGTGCCCGGCGTTTCGGAGTGTTCGACATGACGGATCCGGTTCTGATATGGGTCGAGTATAGATTCAAATGTCTACATTGACAAAGTCATCATCTATGACTTTAATGTCACTCAACACATCCGGTCGCACGCGGCAGCCGAGATCGACAGACGAATGGAGACACGGTGGAGACATTTGAAGCAACGGGCGCGCATTCGCGCGCCGCGGGCAGCGCGGCGCAGCCCGACGCGCGCGGGCTGCCGTCGGCGGCCGACATCCTGATCGTCGGGTTCGGGCCGGTCGGCGCCGCGCTCGCGAACCTGCTGGCGCGTCACGGCGTGAAGGTCGTGGTGATCGACAAGGCGACCGGGATCTTCATGGCGCCGCGCGCCATCGCGCTCGACAACGAAGCGCTGCGCATCCTGCAGATGGCGGGCGTCGACGAACGCGATTTCGACACGGTGCCGATCCCTTACGTCCGGATGCGCTCGCCCGCACTCGGTGAATTCGCGCGGATCGATACGCTCGGCACGCTCGACGGCCATCCGAAACTCGTGACGTTCTACCAGCCCGATCTCGAACGCTGCCTGCGCGCGCGGCTGCGCGAGCGCGACAACGTACACGTCGCACTCGGGATGACGTTCGAAGGTTTCGTCGACGAACGCGACGGCGTCGTTGCGTCGCTGACCGACGAGCACGGCCATGCGCACACGGTCCGTGCCCGCTACCTGGTCGGCGCGGACGGTGCAAGCTCTCAGGTGCGCCAGTTGATCGGCCAGCAGTTCAACGGCAAGACCTACGCCGAGGACTGGCTCATCGTCGATGCGCGTCACGTGCCGCGGCCGATCGATCATGTCGAGTTCATTTGCGACCATCGGCGCCCCACTCCGCACATGGTCGCGCCCGGCGCGCGCGAGCGCTGGGAGTTCATGCTGCACCCGGGCGAGCGTCGCGACGAGATGGAGTCGGATGCCCGCATTCGCGAACTGCTCGCGCCGTGGGGCAATGTCGACGAGCTCACCATCGAGCGCAAGGCGGTCTATCGCTTCCACGCGCGCACCGTGGACGCATTCTGCAACGGCCGGGTCTTTCTCGCGGGCGACGCCGCGCACATCACGCCGCCGTTCGTCGGCCAGGGGCTCGTCGCCGGGCTGCGCGACGCGGCCAACCTCGGCTGGAAGCTCGCATGGGTGGTGCTCGGCCGCGCCGAGCCGCGCATTCTCGATACGTACGACGCGGAACGCCGGCCGCACGCACGCGCGATGATCCGGCTCGCGAAGCTCATGGGGCGCCTGGTGATGCCGCGCAACGCGGCCCTGGCGTACGCCACGCACGGGCTGATGCGCGCGCTGCGCTGCGTGCCGGTGCTGCGCGCGCAACTCGAGGAATTGCGCATCAAGCCGAAGAACGCGTTCCGCACCGGGCTCTTCGTGCGCGGCCGCTCGGGCGCGAAGCTCACGCGCGGCGCAACGCTCGCACAGGGATGGCTGAGGGGAGCCGACGGCACCGCGCGCCTGAGCGACGACGTGCTCGGCCACGGCTACACGCTGGTCGGCTTCGGCTGCGACCCGCGCGTCGGGCTCACGGCGGACGCCACGACCGCGCTGGCGGGCGCCGGCGGCGCCATCGTGCAGATCGTGCAACGCGGCCGGCGCCCGGATCGCGGCGGCCGCGATTGCTGGGAAGACCTGGAAGGCACCTTCCTTCCCGGCGTGGCGCGCGTCGGCTGGGTGGCCGTCGTGCGCCCCGACAAGACCGTCGTCCACGACGGGCCGGCCGCCGACGTCGAGCGCATCGTGCTCGACAGCCTGTCGCTGCTCGGCGCGGCGCCGCGCGCCATGCCCGTTCCCGTTTCATCCGTCGTCCGTCCCTCCTGAGCCCCCATCGCCATGAAACTCACCACCGCCCAGCCTGCCCGCCATCCGCGGCCCACGACGAGAGCCGCCGCCCTCGCCTACCTGGTCTTCGAGCGCCCGGATCTCGACGAAGCCGAACGTTTCCTGAATGACTTCGGATTGCGAACCACATCGCGCGATGCCGACCTGCTGCTGTTGCGCGCCACCGGCGCGTCCGGCTTCTGCTACGTGGTGCGCCGCGCGCCCAAGCCGGCGTTTGCCGGGTTCGGGCTCGCGGTCGACAGCCGAGAGGACCTCCGTGCGCTGACCGCCGTGCCCGGTGCGTCGGGGATCGAGCCGTCGGCGTGGCCGGGCGGCGGCGAGCGCGTGCGGCTCGTCGATCCGGCCGGCTTTCGCGTCGATGCAGTGGCCGGCATGACGCGACTGCCGGCGCTGGCGCACCGCGCGCCGCTCGCGTTCAACTCCGTGGATGCGCGCGTTCGCATCAACGACACGCAGCGCCCGCCCGCCGCGCCACCGGAGATCGTCAGGATCGGCCACGTGGTGCTCGAGATCGCCGATTTCCAGGAAACGTGCGCATGGTACACGCGGCATTTCGGTTTCATCCCGAGCGATGTCCAGGTGCTGCCGGACGGATCGCCGGCGGTCGCGTTCATGCGGCTCGACCGCGGCGACACGCCGGCCGACCATCACACGCTCGCGCTCGCGCAGGGCTTCGTGTCGACCTACAGCCACAGCGCGTTCGAGGTCGTCGACACCGACGCGCTCGGCATGGGCCAGCGCATGCTGCGCGACGCCGGCTGGACCCACGCGTGGGGCATCGGGCGGCACATTCTCGGCAGCCAGGTATTCGATTACTGGCAAGACCCGTGGGGCGCCAAGCACGAGCACTACTGCGACGGCGACCTGTTTACCGCCGACGAACCCACCGGCATCCACCCGGTCAGCCGCGAAGCGATGGCGCAGTGGGGCCCGACGATGCCGCGCAGCTTCACGAAGCCGCGCTTCACGCCGTCGAGCATTGCCGCGCTGCTTCGCAACCTGCGCCGCAGCCCCGATCTGACGCTCGGCAAGCTGCTGACCCTCGCAAAACTGTTCGCCTGACTCCGACGCCTGTTCGACTCACGAGAGACCCACACATGTCACTGCTAGTCCTGCACTTCCGGCACAACGGCCGCGCCCAGTGGGGCGTCGTCGCCGATGGCGCCGTCACGCCGATTCCCGGCGACTTCGATACGACCGCGCGCTTTCTGGCGGCGAACCCGGTCGAGCGGCTCGTCACGCTCGACGGACCGACGATTCCGGAGGCGGACGTGGAATGGCTGCCCCCCGTCACCGCCAACCAGCAGTTCGTCTGCCAGGGCGCGAATTATCGCCAGCACATGATCGAATCCGGCATGGATCCGGATGCGAAGAAGTTCAACATGATCTTCACGAAGGCGACGAGTTGCATCGTCGCCGCGAATTCGCCGGTCTTGAAGCCGAGGCAAGTGCGGTTTCTCGACTACGAGATCGAGCTCGGCCTCATCCTCAAGCGCGACATCACGAGCCGCCAGCGGATCACGGACGCGAACCTGCACGACTACGTCGCCGCCACGGTGATCGTCAACGACTACTCCGCGCGCGACGTCCAGATCCCGCAGATGCAGTTCTACAAGGGCAAGAGCTTCCGGACGTTCGGCCCGGTCGGCCCTTACCTGTGCCTGCTCGAGCAGCGCGACTTCCCGAAGCTGAAGGCGCTCGACCTGACGTTGACGGTCAACGGCGCGGTGCGTCAGCAGGATTCGACGTCGAACCTCGTCTATGGGCCGGCCGAGACGTTGACGGAATTGTCGGGCGTGCACGACCTTCACGCCGGCGACCTGCTCGCGACCGGTACGCCGGCCGGCTGCGCCCTCAGCATTCCGTCGCCGCTCAAGCAGCGGGCCGTCGCGCTCTTTCCCGAATCGGTCAAGTGGAAGATGTTCATGAAGGTGCAGGCGGGACGCACGCAGTACCTGAAGGCAGGCGACATCGTCGAAGCCCGGATCGCGAGCCGTGACGGCACGATCGATCTGGGTGTGCAACGCAACGAAATCATGGACGAAGCGGCATGAACGGCATCGCGACCCACGACGACGTACTGGCGCTCGAAGCGCAAGGCTTTCCGCCGGCGCTGCCTGCCAGCACGTACGAGATGATTTGCGCCGGTGCGGCGATCGATCCGTCCGCGCCCGCGCTGTCCTTCTTTCCGACCGCCGACGCCCACCGCGACGCCGAGCGCTGGACCTATCGCGAGCTGGTGCGCGACATCACGCGGACGGCGAACATGTTCACCCGCATCGGCGTGCGCGCGAATTCGGTGATCGCCTATGTGCTGCCCAATCTTCCGGAAACGCATTTCGTGATCTGGGGCGGGCAGGCGGCCGGCATCGTCTGCGCGATCAATCCGCTGCTGGAAGGCGAAGCGATCGCCAGGCTGCTCGAGGCGGCCGGCGCGTGCGTGCTCGTCACGCTCGCGCCGTTCCCCGGCATCGATCTCTGGCAGAAAGTGGCCACGATCGTCGATCGGGTCGAGTCGCTGCGGCACCTCGTGCTGGTCGATCCGGCGGATCGTGTGCGCGGCCGCACGGTGCCGCCCGCCGCGCGAACGTGTGAGCGCGACGATGGCGGCTTGCGCGCCGCGGTGCCTGCACACATCGAGATCCACGACTTCGGTACGGCGATTGCGCGGGAATCCGGCGACGCGCTCGATCATCCGCGCCGCGCCCGCCCCGACGACATGTCGTCGTTCTTCTGCACCGGCGGCACCACGGGCCTGCCCAAAATCGCGATGCGCAGCCACGGCAACGAAGTCGCGAACGCATGGAGCGCGAGCCGGTTCCTCGGCGACAGCATCGGCCCCGGCAAGACGACGTTCTGCGGCTTGCCGCTCTTTCACGTCAATGCCGCGATGGTGACCGGCCTGCTGCCGTTCTCGCGCGGCGCCCATGTCGTGCTCGGGACGGCGCAGGGCTACCGGGGGGACGGTGTCGTCAAACGTTTCTGGGAAATCGTCGAACACCATCGCATCAATTTCTTCAGTGGCGTCCCGACGCTCTATGCGTCGCTGCTCGACGTTCCCGTCGACGGTCATGCGATCGATTCGCTCGAATACGGCCTGTGCGGCGCGGCGCCGATGCCCGTCGGCGTGTTCAAGGCGTTCCAGGAAAAAACGGGAATCCGGATCCTCGAAGGCTACGGCCTGACCGAAGGAACGTGCGTGAGCAGCGTCAACCCGCCGACCGGCGAGCGCCGGCTGGGCTCGATCGGGCTGCGCATCCCGTTCCAGGCGATGAAGACGGTCGTCGTGGACGATGCGGGACGGTATGTGCGCGATTGCGCGGCAAACGAGGCGGGGCTGCTCGTCATCGCGGGGCCGAACGTGTTCAGCGGCTACCTGCGTGCCGACCAGAACAACGGGCTGTGGCTCGATCTCGGCGACGGCCGGCGCTGGCTGAACACCGGCGACCTCGGCCGCCGCGACGCCGACGGGTACTTCTGGCTGACCGGCCGCAAGAAGGAGCTGATCATTCGAGGCGGCCACAATATCGATCCCGCGTCGATCGAGGAACCGCTCCATCGGCATCCGGCCGTGCAGGTTGCCGCCGCCGTCGGGCGTCCCGATGCACATGCCGGCGAGCTGCCCGTCGCGTATGTTCAGCTCAAGCCCGGCATGCACGCTACCGAGGACGATCTCGCGGCGTTCATGCAACAGGAAATCGCGGAACGGGCTGCGGTGCCCAAGCACGTGCGGATCGTGGCGGCCATCCCGCTCACGGGCGTCGGCAAGATCTTCAAGCCCGAGCTCAAGCGCCGCGAGACACGCGATGCGCTGCAGGCCGCGTTGGCTCAGGCAGGCGCGCCGTGCACGTCGCTCGACGTCAACACCGACGACACGGGCAGGATGTCGGTCGCGGTCGCACTGAGCGACCCGGCGCTCGAGGCCGCCGCGCGCTCGGTGCTCGGGCGTTTCCCGTTTGCATTCTCGATCTCGATCGCCGCGCAACCAATGCGGCCGGCCTGACCGACAACGACATATTCCGGGCGACGGGAGATTTCCGGTCGCCCGGATGACTATCGCGCTTCAAGGCAGTACGTGCTTTTTGATCAGTAATCCATATTAGTTTTGAAAATTGAATCGCCATTCGCAAAACGGATCGAGACAGAGGAGACACGAGATGAATTTCAACAGGACGATGAGTGCAGCAAACGTGGCGGCTTGTATCTGCCTGGTTTCGCTTGCGGCCCGCGCGGATGCGCAGACGGCCGGCAGCATCACGACGTCGGTGGGATGGCTGCACATCGCGCCGCAGGGCGACGCGACGCCGCTGACCGTGCAAAGTGTCGGCGGCGTCGCGGTCAATCAGCAAGTGGCCGGTACCGGCGCACATGCGAGTTCGACCGACACGATGGGCATCACGACCGAGTATTACGTCACGGACAATCTGGGTGTCGCGGTACTTCTGGGCATGCCGCTGAAAGTGAACCTGATCGGCGACGGCACCTTGCAGAAGTACGGCACGCTCGGCACGACACGGCCGATGCCGCCCGCGATCGAGCTTCGCTACCACCTCTTTGCAGCCGCATCGAAATTCCGTCCGTACCTCGGCATCGGCGTGAACTACACGTGGTTCACGCAGGTTCGCGCGACCAATAGCCAGTTCATTTCGGACAGCTTCGGGCCCGGCGGCTCGGCACGCGCGACCCTCAGCGCATCGTGGAACCCCGTGTTCGAGATCGGCGCGAATTACGCGCTGACGAAGCACTGGTCGGTCGGCACCTCGGTCAACTACATGCCGGTGAAGACCCACCTTACGCTGTACGGACAAACCGCGACCGGCACGCCGGTGGTATCCACCTCGACGCTCCGGCTCAATCCGCTGAGCGTGTTCCTGAATGTCGCCTATACGTTCTAGCAGAGTGGGCCGGATGCCGATCGAGACTGGCCGCGGCCACGTGTCATCGACTGATCTCGACGCCGGCATCGAGCCAGTCGCGCATCATGATGGCGACCTCGTCACGCAGCCACTGACGAAACAGTCGGTACTCCGGCCGCGAGTGCGCATTCCTGTGCGTGATCAGGTAATGATGGCGATCACGAAACACGAGGACATCCTGCACCGGGCGCACCAGCACGCCCGCGTCGATCTGCCGGTGCACGAGGTGGTGCCAGCCCAGCAGCGTGCCCTCGCCGGCCTCGGCCTGCGCGACAAGCAGCCGGTAGTCGTTGCTTTCCAGATATTTGCTCCCGGCCAGCGTCTCGGTGCCGTCGCTCTGCTGGAACCAGTTGCGCCACACGCGCCAGTCGACGTGCTCGCACACCTGGGCACGACCGAGCATCGACAGGTTCAGCGTCGGGCACGACAGCAGGTCCAGCGGCTTCAGCGACCGGCCATGAAAATGCCGCTCGCGAAACGACGGGCTGCACACCGGATACACGATGTCGTGGAACAGCGGTTCGGCTTCGAACTCCGGGGCGCGCGGCGGGTTCTTCGTGATGATCACGTCAGGCTCGATGAGGCCGTCGAGCTCCATGAAATTCTCGGTGACGATCACGTGCAGCTGGATATCCGGAAACCGCTCGCGAAACGCGGGCAGTCGCGACGACAGCCACAGTGCGGAAAACGTGTGCGATGCGCAGACCATCAGCGCGTGCTTGTCGGTCCGGCGCACGGCCTCCGCCGCCTCGGCGATGTTCATGATCGACAGGTACGACGCGTTGTACAGGACCCGCCCGGCATCCGTCAGCGCGATATGCCTGCCCGTGCGCTCGAACAGCGCGACGTCGAGCGAATCCTCGAGCTCCTTGATCTGCCGGCTGATCGCGGCCTGCGTCACGCACAGCACCTCGGCGGCCTGAGTGAAGCTTTCGTAGCGCGCCGCCGTCACGAAGCAGCGCAGCGCGCGAAGCGACGGCATCTGCGCGAGAAGTCGGTCGGCAAACAATTGCTTCTTCAACATGGCTTCCACTCTCAAAACGGCGGTCGGACGCTGCGCCGACGAACGCGTCGACGGCAGTCGCGCCGGCTGCCCTCAGTCAGTCTCGCCGCAAACCTTTCAATTAGATGATATTGCAGCTTGCGCATCGGCCGGGCGGCTCGCAAGAGCGCCTCGGCCGCGGAAACGGCGTCACGATGACGCCATTTTCGGTCGATTGTGCACCGCATCGCTATTATCGGAAGCGATGAGGGGGACGGCAACACGCACGTCCGGCAGACACCGCCGCTCCATGCCTCGCCGATGCGCGGCACACCGCAGCCGGTACCGTCGCGGTGTCGCGCCGCCAGATGCGGATCGCCCTTCCCTTCGCGCACCACCTGCGGGGCGCTCACCGGCGATCGGCCGGTGACCATGCCCGCACAACAGGGTGCAGCACGACATCGTGGTCGATCGGCGGCAGAGCGCGCGCCGCCGAAACCGCTCCTCCAAGCGCCATCGCGGGCCGTGCGGGCCTGCGATGCCACGTGCTCCGCATCGCTCAGTCGAGCTTCAGCCAGGTGGTCTTCAGTTCGCAATATTGATCGTGCGCGTACACGGACTTGTCGCGGCCGCCGAACCCCGATTGCTTGAATCCGCCGAACGGCGTCGACAGGTCGCCTTCACCGAAGCAGTTCACCGTGACCGTCCCCGCGCGAATGCGCGCGGCGACCTTGTGCGCACTGTTCACGTTGTCGGTCCAGAGCGATGCAGCGAGCCCGTAGCACGTATCGTTCGCGATCCGCACCGCGTCGTCGACGTCGTCGTACTCGATGAAGCAGACGACGGGCCCGAACACCTCGTCGCGCGCGATGCTCATCTCGGGCGTCACCTGGTCGAAGATCGTCGGTTCGACGAACCAGCCGCCGGTTTCGGCGA
Organism: Burkholderia sp. SRS-25; assembly: GCF_004343765.1. Lineage (NCBI taxonomy): Bacteria > Pseudomonadati > Pseudomonadota > Betaproteobacteria > Burkholderiales > Burkholderiaceae > Burkholderia > Burkholderia sp. SRS-25. The sequence continues at coordinate 120,624 of NZ_PTXM01000004.1, read as the reverse complement.
GCATTGCCTGCCCGCCGCGAACCACGTGCGCGCCTTCCGCCTTCGCTTTCTCGATATGGCCGAGCACCTTGTCGTAGTGCTTCTGCTCGATCAGCGCGCCGAGCTTCACGTCCGGGTCGAGCGGGTCACCGGTCTTCCAGCCGTCGAGCACCGCCTGAACCTTCTCCAGCAGTTCCGCCTTGAGGCTCGACGGCACGAGGATCCGCGAGCCGGCGCTGCAGTTCTCGCCCATGTTCCAGAACGCGGCCGCGACCGCCTGCTCGGCGACCGCGTCGAGATTCGCGACGTCCGGCAGGATCACCTGCGGGTTCTTGCCGCCGCATTCGAGCACGACGCGCTTCAGGTTCGTATCGGCCGAGTAATACAGGAAGCGCTTGCCGGTTGCGGTCGAGCCGGTGAACGCGACGAGATCGACGTCCGGATGACGGCCGATCGCCTCGCCTGCCTCGCCGCCGAACCCGGTGACGACGCTGAACACGCCCGGCGGCACGCCGGCTTCCAGCGCGAGATCGGCGATGCGCAGTGTCGACAGCGACGTCTGCTCGGCCGGCTTCACGACAACGCTGTTGCCCACCGACAGGGCGGGGCCGATTTTCCACGCGAGCATCAGCGCCGGGAAATTCCATGGCAGCACCGCGCCGACGACACCGATCGGCTCGCGCGTGATCATGCTGACGACACCGCTGCCGGACGGCGACAACGCGTCGTAGCGCTTGTCCGTCACCTCCGCGTGCCAGCGGATGCACGCGGCCGACTCGGGAATGTCGAGCCCAAGGCACTCGCCGATCGGCTTGCCGGCTTCCAGTGCCTCGAGCAGCGCGAGTTCCTCCGCATGCTCGTCGATCAGTTGCGCAACGCGCAGCAGCACCGCCTTGCGATGCGCGGGCGCGGCCTTCGACCAGACACCCGACTCGAATGCATCGCGCGCAGCCGCGACCGCGCGATCGACGTCGCGCTCGTTGCAGCGCGCTACTTCGGCGAGTACCTTGCCCGACGCCGGGTTGAGCGTCGCGAACGTCTCGCCCGACGCCGCCGCACTGCGCTCGCCCGCGATGAACGCGCGGCCGTCGAGCGACAACGCATTCGCCTTCTGCTTCCAATCCTGATGGGTCGTCATGTCGTTTCCTCAATAATCAAAGCTCGGCACCGGCCGAGAATTCCTTCGCCCAGATCGTCGCCGACACGGCAAGGTCGACGAGCGGTCGAACCGGCAGCGGCCGCGGATGCGGCTGCTTCAGCAACTGCTGCACGAGACTGTTCGACTCACCGAGCGCGTATTCGGCGATCAGCTTGCCGGACGACGATCCGCGGCTCAGCCCGAGACCGTTGCAGCCGATCGCCTCGTAGAGACCATCGTCGCGCTTGCCGAACAGCGCGCCGTTGTTCGCGGACAGGCACAGCGGCCCGCCCCACGTATATTCGAGTTCGACGCCACCGAGCATCGGGAAGCGGCGCTCGAACGAGCGCTGATGCAGATGCCGCGCCTTCGCAAGATCGGCAGGCGACACCCTCAGGTCCGGCCTGAACGCGAAATGGTTGCGCACGCAAATGCGATCGTTGATCAGGCGCCGCACCGTCGTGCCCATCGGATCGGCCGGAATCACTGCCCACGACCGCGCTCCGCCGAGCTTCGCGACTTCGTCGGCATTCATCTGCCGCGTAAGCGACGCGAACGTATAGACGGGCAGCAATCCGTTCGAATGAATGCCGAAGGTCGCTGCGTACGCATTCGTGCACAAGATGACCTGCTTCGCGACGATCGTGCCGCCGGCGAAGTGCAGCGCGCGCGCGTCGCCGCGCGGCTCGATCCGCGTGACCGGGCTGAGCTCGAACACCGTCACGTTGTCCGGCTGCGTGGCCGCGAGGCCGCGCATCAGCGCGGCCGGCTGCACCGTGCTGCAGCCCGGCGTGAACAGCGCGCCCGTGTAGAAGTCGGTGCCGGTCACGGCCCGGATGGCCGGCTGGTCGAGCCACTCGAACGCCTCGCGGATGCGCGACAGGCCGTCCGCGAAATGCGTAAGCGCGGCGGCGCCCTTCCTGTTGACCGATGCGTGGAATTTGCCGTCGTCGCGCCAGTCGCAATCGATGCCGAAGCGCCGCACGATGTCGCGCACATAGTCGATACCGTGCCGCTGGAACCGCACGTCGGCGCGGTCCTCGTCGATGCTGCGCGAGTAGCTTTCGCTGCTGATGTCGTGCGGCAGGTCGACGAAGAATCCGGAATTGCGCCCGGCGGTCGTGCGGCCGATCCGGTCGGCCTCCACGAGCGCGATCGACGCACCGGGCGCGAGCTCCGCGAGCCGGCGAGCTGCGCACAGCCCGGTGATGCCGCCGCCGACGACGACCCAGTCGAACCGGCCGTCGGACGTGACGGTGCGCGCGTCCGGTGCGGGCGGCAGGCTCTCCCACCAGCCGTTCATTCCGTCCGGCGCCGGAAACCGCGCGAATTCCAGATTCGAATGCATGATGAATTACCGGCCGTCGCGCAGCAGCGGCTTCACGAGCTTCGCGAACGCGTCGCGCTCGTCGCCCGACAGCGCGCCGAGCGGGGCGCGTGCGACCCCGACCGACAAGCCGGCCAGCTCGCATCCGTAACGCACGTACTGGATGAACTTGCCGCTGCGCTCGAGCAGTTCGAGCACTGGCAGCAATTGCGCCATCAGCTTGCGGCCGGCCGCGAAATCGCCGCGCGTGACGCACGCGTCGAACAGGTCCGTGTGTGCCTCCGGCAGGAAATTCGACGCGCCGCCGACCCAGCTGCGCGCGCCCCATGCGAAGAACTCGAGCGCCTGGTCATCCATGCCGCAGCTCAGCACGAGCCGGCCGCTGAAATGCGTGGACAGGTGATGCAGATGCGCGATGTCGCCGGTGCTCTCTTTCATCGCGACGAAATTCTTGCGCTCGAGCAGCGTCTCGAGAATCCCGTCGCCGATTTCGGTGCCGGTGCGGGCCGGAAAGTTGTACAGCATGATCGGCATGTCGAGTGCGTCGTCGATCGTGAGCAGGTGCGCGAGCAGTTCCTGCTGCGTCGGCTGCGCGTAGTACGGCGCCGCCACCAGCAGCGCATCCAGCCCCGCACGTTTCGCTTCGCGGCCGAGGCGCAGCACTTCCTTCGTCGTCGTCGCGTTGATGCCCGCGGTCAGGAACGTCTTGCCGCCGGCGGCAGCCGCGACCGTGTCGAACGTGCGCACGCGCTCGTCGAAGCTCAACGCGTAGTATTCGCCCGTCGTGCCGCCGATGCCGAGGCCGGCCACGCGGCCGGCGAGATCGGCCGCATGCCGGCCCAGCAGTGCGTGATCGATTTCGCCGTCCGCGTCGAACGGGGTGACCAGCGGTGTGTGTACGCCCTCGAAGCTCATTTCAATTCCTCATTCAGGTGAGTGGGTGCCCGGTTCCCGCCGTCACGCAGGGACGGGCACTGGACAAGACGTCGGCGCGCGCCGCGCGTATTCCGCGCAGCCACGCCGATCGATTCGTCATGCGGTTCGAACCATGTGTCCGCCCGATCCGGTACCGGCGATCACGCAAACGCCTCTGCGTGTGCGTAGATCGGAAACTGGGCGCACAGATCGCGCACGCGAGTGCGGACCGCGCGCTCGACGCCCCCGTCCCCGTCCGGATTGCGCTCGAGCGCCGCCAGGACCGCGAGGATCATGTCGCCGATCTGCTCGAACTGCGCGGGCCCGAAGCCGCGCGTCGTGCCGGCGGGCGTGCCGAGCCGGATCCCGGACGTGACGGTCGGGTTTTCCGTATCGAACGAAATTCCGTTCTTGTTGCAGGTGATGCCGGCACGCTCCAGCGCCTTCTCGGCCTGCGTGCCGGTAATGCGCCGCGCGCGCAGGTCGACCAGCAGCAGGTGGTTGTCGGTGCCACCGGTCACGAGCGTCAGGCCGCCGGCCGTCAGCACCTGTGCGAGCGCTTGCGCGTTGCGCAGCATCTGGTCGATATAGCGCGTGAACTCCGGGCGCAGGGCTTCCGCGAAGGCCACCGCCTTGCCCGCGACGACGTGCATCAGCGGGCCGCCCTGCAGCCCCGGAAAGACGGCCGAGTTGATCTGCTTCGCGACGTCGGCGTGGTTCGTCAGGATGAAACCGCCGCGCGGGCCGCGCAGCGTCTTGTGCGTGGTCGACGTCACGACGTCGGCGAACGGCACCGGGTTCGGGTGGCGGCCGGCCGCGACGATGCCGGCGATATGTGCCATGTCGACCATCAGCTTCGCGTCGACGCTGTCCGCGATCTCGCGGAACGCGGCGAAGTCGAGCGCGCGCGGATACGCGGAATAGCCCGCGATGATCAGCTTCGGCCGATGGCGCTGCGCGAGCCGGCGCACGTCGTCGTAATCGATGCGCAGCGTGTCAGGGCTCACGCCGTACTGCACCGCGTTGAACCACTTTCCCGACAGCGCGGGGCGCGCGCCATGCGTCAGGTGGCCGCCCGCATCGAGCGACATCCCCATCACCGTGTCGCCCGGCTTGACGAGCGCGAGCATCACCGCGCCGTTGGCCTGCGCGCCCGAGTGCGGTTGCACGTTCGCGTGGCTGGCGTCGAACAGCGCGCACGCGCGGTCGATCGCGAGTGCCTCGATCCGGTCGACATGGTCGCAACCGCCGTAGTACCGGCGCGACGGATAGCCTTCCGCGTATTTGTTCGTCAACACGGTGCCCTGCGCTTCCAGCACCGCCGCGGACGCGATGTTTTCGGATGCAATCAGTTCGATCTGCGTCTGCTGGCGACGCAACTCCAACGCGATTTCAGATGCGATCACCGGATCGCGGCTCTGGAGCGTTTCGGCAAAAAAGCGGGCGTTCTCGTTCACTGGGTGACTCCGCGACGCGATTCGTGACGTGCTGTGTGGATTCAAAGCACCGCGCGCTGCAAGGCCGGCGCCGTCGTGACGGCCCCGGGCCCCAGGCCGCCGGCTTCGGCCAGCGCACGTGCGCGGCTTGCGCGGACGACGCGGCTCGCGTCATCCACATGGCCGGCGCGTGGCCTTACTGCTGCAGCCAGGCTTTCAGCTTCTCCGGATGGGTGTCGACGAACTTCTTCGCGGCGCTCGCGTAGTCGTTCGTGCTGTTGCCTTCGAACTCGATCGCCTCGACGTCGGCCAGCGTCAGCTTCAGGTGCTTGAAGAACACGTCGGCGCGCGGAAACTTGCCCGCGAACTTCTTCGATGCGAACGCGTGGATCTGCTCTTCACCGCCCAGCGTGCCCTTCGGGTCCTTCAGGTAACGCATCTGCCACTTCTGGAACAGCCAGTGCGGGCTCCAGACCGTCGCGACGATCCACTGCTTCGACTGGTACGCGCGCGACACGCTGGCCAGCATCCCGGCCTCGCTCGACGCCTGGAGGTTGTAGCCGTCCAGGCTGTAGCCCTTGATCGTCCGCTCCGACGCCTGCATCAGGCCGCCGCCCGGTTCGATGCCCTGGATCGTGCCGTTCAGCTTGCTCTTGACTTCCGGTTTATTCAGGTCGGCGATCGACGACAGCTCCGACTCCGGCACGTAGGTCGGCACGGCCCAGCCGTTCTTGCCGCCGGTGTAGATAATGCCCACGTCATCCAGGTCGTTCTTGTACTTCGCGTAGTACGCGCCGTGCGTGACCGGCAGCCAGCCGCCGACCATGATGTCGAGATCGCCGCGCGCGACGCCCTGATACTGGATGCCGATGTCGGCCTGCACGAACTGCACCGGCTGCTTGAGCTGCGTCTCGAGCACGTACTTCGCGACATTGGCCACCGCGAGCACGTCCGCCCAGTTGGTGACCGCGATCTTGACCGGCTCCGCCGCCGACGCGGCACCCACACCTGCGCTGCAGGCGACCACCGTCGATAGGGCAAGTTTCGCCAGAAGCGACTTGAACACATGGGCATTCATCTAGTACTCCTTTTTAATCACGCGAGTCTTTCAAAGATGAGGAACGCCTTCGATCGGCGTTTCCGGTCTCCACGCACTGCTGCACCGGTTCCGCCGCGGCACCGCGGCCGCGGCGCTTCATCGTCCTTCGATGATCTTCGACCGCCGTGTCCGTCAGGTCCGTGCCGCGCCGCGCGGCTCTGCCTTGCCGGCACGCGCGAGCGGCCTTTTCACCTTCTTCTTCGCCTTCACGCCGAAGCTCTCGGTCAGGCGATCCAGCACGATCGCGAGCAGCACGACGCCAAGCCCGCCTTCGAAGCCGATCCCGATGTCGAGACGCTGGATCCCGCTCAGCACGTATTCGCCGAGGCCGCCCGCGCCGATCATCGACGCGACCACCACCATCGACAGCGCCATCATGATCGTCTGGTTCACGCCGGCCATGATCGACGGCAATGCGTTCGGCAGCTGGATCTTCCACAGCAGCTGCCAGTCGGTGCTGCCGAACGAACGGCCGGCTTCGATCAGTTCCTCGCGCACCTGCCTGATGCCGAGCGTCGTCAGCCTCACGACGGGCGGCATCGCGAACACGATCGTCGCGATCACTGCCGGCACGCGTCCGAGCCCGAACAGGATCACGGCCGGAATCAGGTACACGAACGCGGGCATCGTCTGCATGAAGTCGAGCAGCGAGCGCAGGATCATGCCGATCCGGTTGTTGCGCGCCCCCCAGATGCCGAGCGGCACACCGATCACGAGGCTGAAGAACGTCGCCGCGGTAACGAGTGCGAGGGTCGACACCGTCTGCGCCCACAGGCCCATGTAATGGATGACGAGCAGCGCGCAACCGACGAAGATCGAAAACACGACGCCTCGGCGCCACAGTGCGAGGCCCACCAGGATCACGACCATCGCGATGAACGGCACGGCGGCGAGACCGTCCTCGAGCAGCTTCACGACCGCGCCGAGCCCCGCCGAGAACGTGTCGAAGCCGCCACGGAAATGCAGAAACAGAAAGTTGACGACGTTCTCCGCGAACTTCCCGATCACCGACGAATTCATGCTGCCCTCCGTTGCATCATCTGCTTGAGTATCGTCCGGCAGGACACGACGCCCGTCAGCCGTCCCGCTCCGTCCGTCACCGGCACGTCGTGCTGCTGCGTCAGCGCGATCGACGCGAGCCGATGCAGGTCCGTATCGATCGACACCGCGTTGAAGTCGCTCAGGAACGCGTCGCGAATCGGCTTCGCGCCGGACCGGTGCAGCGTGGCGGGTGTGACGCAGCCAAGGTAACGGCCGGATTCGTCGCACACGTAGCCGCATTCCGCGCCGCTGTCGATCAGCTGGTTCAGATAGCGGTCGGACGGCGTGAGCGCATCGCAGCGAAGCAGCCCGCGCTCGACCGGCGTCATCATGCTCGACGCCTTCAGGAAACGCGACACGTCGACGTTGCGGAAGAAGTCCTGCACGTACGCGTCGGCCGGCGTCTGGATCAGTTCGGCGGGCGTGCCGACCTGGATCAGGCAACCGTCCTTCATGATGCCGATGCGGCCGCCGATCTTGACGGCTTCCTCGATATCGTGGGAGATGAACACGATCGTGCGCTGCTCTTCCTTCTGCAGGCGCAGCAGCTCGTTCTGCATTTCGAAGCGGATCAGCGGATCGAGCGCGGAGAATGCCTCGTCCATCAGCAGCACCGACGGATTCACCGCCAGTGCGCGGGCGAGACCCACACGCTGCTGCATGCCGCCGGACAACTCGCTCGGCAGCAGTTTCTCGTACGAGCCGAGGCCGACGCGCTCAAGCGCCGCGCGCGCGACCTCGTAGCGCTGCGCCCTCTTGATCCCCGCGACTTCGAGCCCGTACGCGATGTTGTCGAGCACGGTGCGGTTCGGCAGCAGCGCGAACGACTGGAACACCATTGCCATCTTCTGGCGCCGGACGTCGCGCAGTTCCGGCGTCGACATCGGTGCGATGTCGCGGCCTTCGAGCACGACCTGCCCGGCCGTCGGCTCGATCAGCCGGTTCAGCAATCGGACGAGCGTCGACTTCCCCGAACCCGACAGCCCCATGATCACGAAGATCTCGCCGGCGCGCACGCTCAGGCTCACGTCGTTGACCGCGACCATGTTGCCGGTTTCCGCGAAGATCTCGTTGCGGCCGACGCCGCGCTTCATCATCTCGATCGCACGCTCGGGCTTCGGACCGAAAATCTTCGACAGGTGCTTGACGGTCAGGATGTCCGTTCCCGTCGCGATACTCGACCGGGCAATCGACGGCGCACCGCCGGTGTGGATTGCCCCGGTGGGAAGTACGTCGCCCGGCGCAAACGTCATATTTGGAGCCATTCTGTCATCCCGACTGACTGGTAAGGGAAGCCGCGAACTTCGTGCGAGTCGTCATCGATCTCCCGCCTGGCGTGGGCCCGATGCCGCTCCTGCGTTGGTTGACGGCGCTGATGCAGTGAATGCAGCGTATCAATCCAATTTCGTCGCTCCAGATACATTTTCTGTGCGCTTTTCCATACCTTTGGTAATGCATCGTTTCGGGGCGAAAAGGCGTGTTCGCCGCAAAACGGTGCGAAATAGGCGAAACGCAATGCCGGCGCGGCTGTGCTGAATTTTGCGGTGGGCGGCGGCCCAGCGGCGCGCGCAGCGCGCGCAAGCGTCCGCTAGGGGAAAATCCCGACGCGGGGACTTCAGGGAAACTACCGAGAAATCAGGCCCGTGACTGCGCGAGCGGCTTTGTTCGTGATGATCGCGGCCCGCCGCGTCGGCGCGGGTGGAGCAGTGCCCGTGAAGACCGTGCGGTTAGCGGGCAGGCCACGGTGCGAACGGCAACCGCGGCACGCAGATGGCGGCCAATGCCAAGCCCATCGCGCATTTTCGCTGCCCGCATCGACAGGTTTCTGCCTAGACTTTCGCTGATCGGCCCACATCACTCAGGGAGCGGCAAGCAGCATGCATGAACGTCCGAAGCCCATCGCGGATTTCGTCCGGATCGCCGGCGAACTGTTCCAGTCGGAAAAGCTGCCCGCCGCCGCGCGCGCATTCGCACCGCACGTATTCGCACGATTGCAGCAGCCGTCGGACAACGGCGTGCGCATCGCAGTGCGCTACCCCGCATGCGAATGGCTCGGCCCGGCGCTCGGGGCCGTCGCACGAGTGAACCCGACGTTCGCCACCGTCGCGCGGCTGATCGGGTCGCTGGAGCCGGTAGTCGGCTGGACGCGCCGTACGTCAGGAAAGGACGGTAGCCCGAACTACATAGAAGGGCACGTGAACGGAATGATCTGCGGGCCCGGCGGCGCCGAAAGCCGTGACGACATTCAACTCGGCTTCTCGCTGATGATGCCCCGCGTACGATATCCCGATCACGGCCATGCGCCGGAAGAAGCGTACGTGCTGATGACCGCCGGTGAATTCCGGCAGCAGAATGGCGCATGGTTCGATCCCGGGATCGGCGGCGGCATCCACAACCCGCGCGGCGCGCTGCATGCGATGCGCTCCGGCGACGCGCCGTTCCTCGCGATCTGGTGTCTGCTGAATTAATCCAGCGATCGTCGCGATGTGCCGACGGGTTCGCTTGCCCAAGATGAAAATGAAGTCGTCACCACCTCATCTCGCCGCCGGCACGAAGCGGCGGCGCCGCGCCGCGAGGAATGCCAAACGCCCTACCGCTCGGCCGGCGGCGGCCGGATGCTGCGCGGAATCGCCAAGTGCCGCGCGCACTCGGCGATATCCGTAGCAGCGGTAATTCAGTTCAAAGATATCTGCGATGGCAACGCGCACACCGGCATACTTGTCGGCAGCCTGTATCCGCGCCCGGTGATAGAAGTAGGAGCTACGGGCGAGCCCCAGTTCAGCAAAGAGCTCCGGCAGCGTGTAAGTCTGTTTCAGGGCATCAACCAGCGCCGTCTTCTCCCGATTCGTCAGGAGTTGCGGGTTGACGCCCAGGCCTTTTTCTATTATTTCATTGGCCTTCTTCAGGATGTCGTGTTCGATCTGGAGCTTTCGAATGTCTCGTCGGAGTGATTCGATCTCCTGCTCCAGCGTCGCTTTTTCAGAGGTTTGCGGAGGATCGTTGCGGCGTGTCATGGCTGAAACGGACTCCTGACTGAGTAACCGATTTCTCCAGCTGTACAGCGTTGGGCGGCTCACGCCAATCTTTTTAGCAACTTCCTCGGCGCTTTCTCGTCGAGTGCATAGATCGATGACCGCCGTCTGCCTGAACTCTGGCGTATGTCGAATACCCGACGCCTTCCCGAAAATGCGTTTCTTTCGTTCAGGATGTAGCTCGTCGAGCCAGGTGACGAGCGTCCCGCGTCCCGGATATCCCAAAGCCTTTGTCGTTGCAGCCAGACACCGGCCATGGCTCATATAGTGGTCTGTGGCCGCCCTCTTACGCTCTGCCGAACAGCGCGGCCTCAAGCAAATACGTTTCCTCGGCAAATCCAGACATCGCTCGTACGTGTGATACCGCCGTTCGAGAGACTTCGTGGTGGGATAGCCCAATTGACGAATGGTCGCGGTAAGGCGCTTTCCAAGCTTCAAGTAGAGTTTGACTGCTCGGATGCGGTCTTCGTACGAATACATGGACTCGCTCCCAAATAGTCCAAGAATTCCGCCGCCCCCCTCTGGGCAAAGTTGAAATGTCGTAGCTCGAGGGATTCGGAGTGCCCCGGAGTAAAACTATGTGGTTTTGGGCGGCTTACATCCCAACCGCATAGATTTTCGACGCTCCATCTCAACCACATACTTTTTTTGGGGTAAAAAAAAATCGTACATCCCAACCACACACATTTCTACCAATGTCGCTGCAGGCCCTCGGGCAGCTTCCACGATGAGCCGTGGCTGCAAGGATGTGTGCTGCATCGATGATCGGATTTTCCAAGGCCTCGACCGAACTTTCCCGATCCGACGATCGGATCGGATCCGATTTGGCACGGCTTGCCTGTTCACGGGGCAACTGCGACCCGCCAGAACCAACAGGTTCCACCCCTTCAAAAAGCGTCTGTAATACTACTTACTTCAAATAAAGCATTCCTAATAATGTCCATCCGTGTTCAGCGTCCGCCGTCGCACCTTCAGCACTCTCACCGAATTCACGTGGCCTGCCCGATCCCTGCCGCCGCACCCGGGATGATCGCTACCCTTTGCCGCTTTACCCAAAAAAAATATTCAGGGTCATGAGGCTCTGCCCGGATTGAAGAGGTTAACTAAAAACGTACGGCAATCCAAACCTTCCCGTCAGCCCACTCGCTTTAAAACGCGCGGCGGCTACTGCATCAGTTTTCCTATATGCGGCAGGCATCACGGCCGTATCCAAACGTCCGAGGATTAGCGAGACAATGGGCGTGCGCCAATCGTCAACGCGGACGAACCATGTCGCGTATAAACCGCCAGGCCCCACGTCAACAGCGCGTCCAGCGCGAGCGACACCGACATCGCGAGCATGCCCGGTGCATACGAATGCGCCGCGTCCTTGAGCACGCCGACCATCCACGGGCCTACGTAGCCGCCGAGGCCGCCCGCCGCAAGCAAAACGCGTCCCGCGCGCAGGCACGGGCATTGCTCCCCTCGTCACGGTTCGATCGACCCGGCGAGGAGCGACGTGACGAGCACTTCAGGCGACATTCACATCGGCATATCGGGCTGGCGCTACGAGGGCTGGCGCAGCACGTTCTATCCGAAGGGATTGAAGCAGGCCGACGAGCTTCAATACGCGTCCCATCGTATGCAGACGATTGAAATCAACGGCACGCATTACAGCCTGCAATCGCTGGGCAGCTGGCAGCACTGGTACGACGAAACGCCGCCCGGTTTTACGTTCAGCGTGAAAGGGGCGCGCTATCTGACGCACATGCTGCGCTTTCGCGATGACTCGGCCACCGTCGCCTGTGCAAATTTCTTCGCTCAGGGACTGCTCGCGCTGAAGGACAAACTCGGGCCCATCCTGTGGCAATTTCCGCCGTCGCTGCGCTTCGACCCCGAGCACATCGCCCACTTTCTGGACCTGCTGCCGCACGATACCGAAGCCGCGCACGCACTCACGAAGCAGCACGATCGCCGGGTCAGGACACCCTATGTGCATGTCGATGAAACGCGCGCGTTGCGTCACGCGATCGAAGTGCGCCACGCGAGCTTCGTCGATCCCGCATTCGTGAAGCTGCTGCGCCGCCACAAGGTCGCGCTCGTCGTTTCTGATTCGACCGAACCGTGGCCGCAGCTGGAAGATCTCAGCGCCGACTTCGTCTATATGCGCCTGCACGGCACGAAAACGAAGTACTCAGGCGAATATTCGGACGCCGCGCTCGAGCAGTGGGCGCGCAAAATCGAATCGTGGAGCCGCGGCGAACAGCCCCGCGATGCGCATCTCGCGGCGCCGGACCTGTCGCCGCCGCGCGCGCGAACGCGCGACGTGTACTGCTACTTCGACAACGACGCGAAAACGAATGCGCCGTTCGACGCGCAGCGTCTGATGGAACGCCTCGGTCTGCATGCGCATGCGGCAGCGGCCGGATGAAACGGCCTGCCGCGCGGCGGCAGCTTGCCCGATGAACCCCGAACCACAAGGAGAACAGCGATGACCCTGCTCATCTACCTGCTCGGCTGGATCATTTTCATCGCCGGCGTCGCGTGGGGATTGATGACGCTGCACGTATCGCAGCACATCATCGAGATCGTCGCCGTCATTCTGTTCGGCATCGCGGTGATCACCGGCGCGACCCGCGCACGCAATCGCGACCGGACGTAGCGCCCGCATCGTCGCGGCAATCGGATCGCGAGCGACGCCGGTTCAGCGCGCCGGTTCGATGTACGCGGCGAGGTCCTCCGGCGTGCCGGCCGGAAACGCGTCCTTCAGATGATCGAGAAACGCCGAGACGCGTGCGCTCAACAGTCGCCTCGACGGATAGAGCGCCCACAACGCGATTTCCGGCCCCGGCACGTCGCCCCAGCTGACGAGCGTGCCGGCGACTAGATCGCGGCTCACGAGCGACACCGGCAGGCATGCGGCGCCGAGGCCGAGCCTGACCGTATCGCGCACGATGAGCAGCGACGACAGCCGTGCGACGGGCTCGAACGCTATGCGCGAGCTGCCGCCCGGGCCGGTGACGTCCCAGGCCGCGCGCCCGTCGTCCACGCCTCGGACGACGGCCGGTACGGCCGCGTTGCCGGCCGGCCGCGCCAGCGCGGGCGCCGCCACGACGACCAGCCGGTCGCGCAGCAGCACGCGCCCGATCAGCCGTTCGTCCGGGTCCGGGTTCACGCGGATCACGAGGTCGTAACCTTCGTCGATCATGTCGACGGGGCGGTCTTCCGTCGTCACGTCCGGGCGCACGTCCGGATACTTCGCCACGAACGTCGCCACGAGCTTGCCGATTGCGAGCTGGGAAAACAGCATCGGCGCGCTGATGCGCAGCCGGCCGCGCGGGCGTTCGCTGCCCGACGCGATCGCCGACGCGCTGTCGGCGGCTCCGCGAGCAGCGCGCCCGTGCGCTCGTACAGCGCGCGCCCTTCCTGCGTGAGCGTCACGCCGCGCGAGCCGCGTTCGAACAGACGCAGTGCGAGGCTGTTCTCCAGTTCGGTCACGCGGCGCGACAGTGTCGCCTTCGGGCGGCCGGCCGCGCGCGCGGCCTCGCCAAAGCTGCCGTGACGGGCGACGAGATTGAAATCGGCGAGAGCGAGCAGGTCCATGTGTTCCACCATTGAGACACCGAGTCTATTTATCAGATCTTCCGGATCATATGTGGATCACTTAACTTACCTGGGCAGTCAACTCAACCGTTACCCCAGGAGTGAACATCATGACCATTCTCGTTACCGGTGCGACCGGCCGTGTCGGCCGCCACGTCGTCCATCAGCTTGTCGAGCGCGGCGCCGACGTGCGCGTGCTCGTGCGCGATCCGTCGAAGGCCGATTTCCCGGCCGCGGTGAGCGTCGTCCAGGGCGACATGCTCGATCTCGACGCGCTGCGCACCGCATTCGCCGGCGCGCGCACGCTGTTCCTGCTCAACGGCGTCGCGGGCGACGAGTTCACGCAGGCGCTGATCGCGCTGAATCTAGCGCGCGAGGCGGGAATCGAGCGCCTCGTCTATCTGTCGGTCATGCACGCCGACCGCTTCGTGAACGTGCCGCACTTCGCGGTGAAGTCCGGCGCCGAGCGGATGATCGAGCAGATGGGTTTCGGCGCGACGATCCTGCGGCCTGCGTATTTCATGGAAAACGAACGGATGGTCAAGGACGTGATCGTCGGTCACGGCGTGTATCCGATGCCGATCGGCAGCAAGGGCGTCGCGATGGTCGACGTGCGCGACATCGCGGAAGTTGCCGCGATCGAACTGATCCGCCGCAACGACGCGCCGGGCAAGTTGCCGGTCGAGACGCTCGACCTGGTCGGCCCCGACACGCTGACGGGCCCGCAGCTGGCGTCGATCTGGTCGGAGATTCTGGGCCGGCCGGTCGCGTACGGCGGCGACGATCCGGCCGCGTTCGAGAACAACCTGGCCGGCTTCATCCCGAAATGGATGGCATACGAGATGCGGCTGATGGCCGAACGCTACGTGAGCGACTGCATGGTGCCCCAGGCCGGCGACGTCGAGCGGCTGACCGCGATTCTCGGCCGCCCGCTGCGCACGTACCGCGACTTCGCGGTCGCGCTGGCCCATTGAGGGCGGCGCTGCGCCGTCGTGCAGCGTCGGGGCGGCGTCCCTATAATCGGCTTTCCCTACCTGTCGACGACCGGCCTCGCGCCGGTCTCGATACCGCATGCGTACCCCTGGATCTGGAGACGAGATGCCCCTCCCCGCCGTTCCGTTTGCCGAATCGTTCGACCTCGAAGCTGCGTTCGCCGATGTATCCGACTATTGGTCGCCGAAGGTCGTCGCGCAGATCAACGATCAGTACGTGAAGGTCGCGAAGGTACGCGGCCAGCTCGTGTGGCACGACCATGCGCATGAAGACGAGTTGTTCTTCGTCGTGCGCGGGCATCTGAAGATCGAGTACGAAGGCGGCCGCGTCGTCGACTTGCCGGCCGGCTCGATGCACGTGGTGACGCGCGGCACGCTGCACAATCCGGTCGCTGACGAAGAATGCTGGATCGTGCTGATCGAACCCGTGCAGACGAAGCACACCGGCGACGTGCAGTCGCCGCTCACGCGGTCGATCGACGAGCAGCTCGGGCAGGCTCGCTGAAGCGGTCATCCGCCGGCCGATGGTGTCGCCCGACCGCGCGCCGCCTCCAGGCTCACGCTGGACACACGTTCGGACAGCCGGGTGGCAACGGCGCGAACCTTATCGCGTCGGAAAAACCGCAGACACACATCCTCAACCGCCGGCCGCCGCGACCCCATCCAGCTGTCGCACCGCTTCCTCCGGCAACGTTAGCGCACCGGCCGCCAGATTCTCGCGCAGATGCGCGACCGACGACGTGCCCGGAATCAGCAGGATGTTCGGCGCGCGACGCAGCAGCCACGCGAGCGCGGTCTGCATCGGCGTCGCGCCGATCCGCGCGGCGACCGCATCGAGCGTCGACGACTGCAACGGATTGAACCCGCCGAGCGGAAAGTACGGGACGTACGCGATGCCGTCGCGTCCGAGCGCATCGATCAGGTCATCATCGTCGCGGTGCGCGAGGTTGTAATGATTCTGCACGCAGACGATGTCGCAGATCCGCCGGCCTTCGGCGATCTGGGCGGCCGTCACGTTGCTGAGCCCGACCTGCCGCACGAGACCCTGGCGCTGCAGCTCGGCCAGTGCCGTCAACGGCGCCTCGATCGAGCCCTCGGCCGGCCCGTGCACGTCGAACATGATCCGCAGGTTGACGACGTCGAGCACGTCGAGGCCAAGGTTGCGCAGATTGTCGTGCACGGCGGCCGCGAGCGCGTCGGCAGAAAATGCCGGTAGCCACGAACCGTCGTCGCCGCGCTTCGCGCCGATCTTGGTCACGATCAGCAGATTGTCGCGATACGGATGCAGCGCTTCGCGAATCAGCCGGTTCGTCACGTGCGGGCCGTAAAAATCGCTGGTGTCGATGTGATCGACGCCCGCTTCGACGGCTTCGCGCAGCACGGCGAGCGCCGCGTCGCGGTCCTTCGGCGGGCCGAACACGCCCGGGCCGGCCAGTTGCATCGCGCCATAGCCGAGGCGATGAACGCGGCGGCCCGCGACGGAAAACGTACCGGATTGAACGATGGGTGACATGGCGTTGCTCCTGCATCGAATGAAGAATGAACCGCAGGTTACGCCGCGTCGCGTTGCGCGATAACCGGTCATAATACGCACGACCTGTACGAAAAGGCGAACAATGCAAGTCGATCTCGGCGATCTGAATGCGTTCGTCGCGGTGGCCCGCGCAAAGGGCTTCCGCGAGGGCGCACGCGTGGCCGGCGCAAGCGCGTCGGGCCTCAGCGAAGCAGTGCGCAGGTTGGAGGCGAAACTCGGCGTGCGGCTGCTGCATCGCACGACGCGCAGCGTGTCGCCGACCGAAGCCGGGGAGCGGCTGCTCGCCCGGCTCACGCCGGCGCTGAGCGAGGTGGAGGCCGCGCTGGACGTGGTCAACACGTTCCGCGAGAAACCGGTCGGCACGCTCAAGCTCAACGTTCCGATGAGTGCGGCGCGGCTCGTGCTGCCGTCGATCGTCCCGCGCTTTCTCGATGCGTATCCGGAGATCCGGCTGGAGGTCGTGGCCGACGAGAGCTTCGTCGACATCCTCGCGGCCGGTTGCGACGCGGGCATTCGCTACGACGAGCGCCTCGAACAGGACATGATCGCCGTGCCGATCGGCCCGCGCTCGCAACGCTTCGCGACTGCCGCGGCGCCCGCCTATCTCGACCGTCGCGACCGACCGGCCCATCCGCGCGATCTGCTCGGTCACGCGTGCCTGCGCGGCCGCTTCGCGAGCGGCACGATGCCGGCGTGGGAGTACGAGCGCGACGGCGAAGTCGTGCGCGTGGAGCCGTCGGGGCCGCTGGTCGTACAAATCGGCGGCGCCGTCGATCTCGTCGTGGATGCCGCGTGCGCGGGACTCGGCATCGTGCATCTGTACGAAGACTGGCTGCGCCCGCATCTCGCGAGCGGCGCGCTCGAGCCCGTGCTCGAAGGCTGGTGGCGGCCGTTCTCGGGCCCGTATCTGTACTATCCCGGGCGACGCTTCGTGCCGGCGCCGCTGCGCGCGTTCGTCGATTTCATCAAGGCGGATGCTGGGTATTGAACGACCGGCGGCAGGTATCCAGGCAGCAGACTGCGACCATCGCTCGCGGAGACCCGCCGGGTGAGACTCCCGCCGTTGCAGGTAGCCTCCTGCCCACTGATCCGCATCGAGCTATTTCTCGACGGATCTCGAGGAGAACGCGGTACGTGGATTGCTCGGGTAGTCGCCGGCGGCGCTCGTGCTCACGTCGCACTTCCATTCCCCGGGAACCGAGGAACTGATCGAACAGACGCAGGTGCCCGTGCTCGAAACGTGGGACTTCCAGCCGCGGCGCAAACCGCTGCAGATCGGCTTCGTGCACCAGGAAGCCGGACGCATCGCGGCGCGTCATCTGGTCGAACGCGGCTATCGACGCATCGCGTTCGTGCTGAACAGCGCGGCGGGCGACGCAAGCGCGCGCGAGCGTTGCGATGGTTATACCGAGATCATGCGCGAGCATGGGCGCGAGCCGATCGTGTTTGCACCGACCGAAGCGCAGCCGATGCACGCAGGACGCGAGGCGCTGCTCGCGCTGTGTTCCGTCCGCCGCACGGCCGACGCGATCATCGTCGCGAACGACAACCTCGCGTTCGGTGCGCTGATGTCCGCGCCCGGCGCGGGCATTCGCGTGCCGGAGCAATGCGCGATCGTCGGCTTCGGCGACTATCCGATGGCGGAGATGCTGACGCCGGGCCTGACGACCGTGCGGCCACCCGCGAGCGAAATCGGCATCACGGCGGCCGCGCGGATCTTTCAGCTTCTGCAGGAGGATCCGCCGACGCTCGACACGCTTCGCAAAAGTCAGCGACCGATGTCGTGCCAACTGATTATCCGGGCGAGCAGTTAACTGCCGAAGGCAACGAACCGGCTTTCGCGTTCAGCGAACGTAGACCCAAAGGCGTCATCCCGCCTTTCGCCGTCGCCTTCGACCACGGCCGCGCGCATACGCGGCGCTCGGCGTTGCCCCCGGCCCGATGGCGCCGCGCACGCGTGCTGCGTGCGGTCGCCCTAATGCGCAGTGCGCCGCAACATCGTCGTGTCGTAACCGAGCGCCCGCACCCGTTCGACGAGCGCCGCGGCCTGTTCGGCGGAAGGCTTCGCATCGCGCGTCAGGACCCACAGGAACCGCCCCGACGGTTCACCGACGATCGACCATGCGTAGTCGTCGGCGCGATCGAGCACCCAGTAATCGCCGAAGAAGAACGGCCCGAAGAACGACACTTTCAGCTTTGCGCCGCCGCTGTCGGCCACGATCCTTGCGCGGCCGTCGGCGCTTCGCGCGCGGCCGTCCGGCCCGCCTTCGCGGCAGGTATTGCGCACGCCGACGAGACCGTCTTCCCGCTTCGCATAGTCGGCCGTCACGCCGTCGCATCCGCGCTCGAAGCGGTTTTCATACCGCGCGAACTCGTACCATCTGCCGACGTAGCGATCGAGATCGACGGATTTCGCGGGTTGCGGAACGTGTGCATTCCCGCTGGGCCCGCCGGCGAGGCCTGCACATCCCGCCAGCACCAGGGCGGCGCCCGCCACGATCACGCCCGCCGCCCACACCGGTCGGCCCACGATACTTCGCTTCATTGAGTGACTCTCCAGACACGAAACCCGTTCATTGTGCACGCAACCGACGGCAGTCGACCGCATTCGCCGCACGTTGCGGCTGCCTGCATCCGCGCGGACGCGTCGCTCGTATCTGGTTGAAGAGATCACAGCGGGCGTTGCGCTGCACAACGTGCAGCGGGCGCGCCACCGATCGGTCGATCACATGCATCCGAGAGTGCTATATTTCGCTCGATATTCACATCATGGCGGTCCGCGCCATCCCCTTCGCATGAGCGACACGCCAGGCGGTGCCAGCGGCTTCGATCAGTCTGCCCCTTCGCGCGATGCCGATGCGGATGTCGCGCGCCGCGAACATCTGAACCGGGTGATGCTTCAGGCAGCAACAGGCGACCAGGCGGCTTTCGCGGAGTTGTACCGGCTGACCGCGTCGCGGGTGTTCGGGACAATCGTGCGCATGCTTCACGATCACGGGGAAGCCGAGGATCTCCTCCAGGAGGTCTACACGACCGCATGGCGACGCATCGACGCATTCGACCCGGCGCGCGGCGGCGCGATGACGTGGCTGATCACGCTGGCGCGCAACAAGACGATCGACCGCTTGCGGCAGCATCGCGACGCGCAACTCGACGACGAACAGGCGCTGGAGCTTCCCGCCGAAGATCCGACGCCCGCCACGCTGGCGGAGGCCTCGCAGGAGCGCCTGCGCCTCGAGCGATGCCTCGCGCAACTCGATCCGCAGCAGGGCCGCGCGGTGCGCGAGGCCTTCTTCAGCGGCGCGACCTACAGTGAGCTGGCAGCGCGACTGCGTGTGCCGCTCGGAACCATGAAGAGCTGGATCCGGCGCAGCCTGATGCAGCTGAAGGTGTGCCTGGAGCAATGAATACGCCGGCCGATCACAATCCCGAATTGCGCTGCGCGGAATACGCGCTCGGCGTGCTCGACGCAGACGCGCGCCGCGAGCTGGAGCAGGCCGCCGCGCGCGACCCGGCGTTGCAAGCCACGCTCGAGCGCTGGCAGCACCACCTCGCCCCGCTCGCGGACGACGTCACGCCCGTCGACCCGCCCGCGCGAACCTGGACGAGAATCCAGCACCAACTGGGCTTCATCCCGCCGCCGCGCCCGCGCAGCGCTGCGCCATCCGACGGATGGTGGAACAACCTGAAACTGTGGCGCTGGGTCGGCATGGGCGCGAGCGTGGCGGCGCTCGGGCTGCTCACGGTCAACGTGATCCGGGTGGGCGAAGCGCCGCCGCGCCCCGCTGCCGAAGACAGCCACTACATGGCGGCCACGCTGGCACAAGCGGATGGCGTCGCACGGTGGACCGCCACGGTCGACTTGCGGCGTGCCCGGATGGTCGTGGTGCCCGCGAACACGCCGCCGGTCGCCGCGGACCGCTCGACGGAGCTCTGGCTGATTCCGCCGAATGCGAAGCCGATCTCGCTCGGCGTATTCGCGTCGAACGCACCGGCGTCGATGACGCTGCCGCAAGCGATCGTCGCGCGACTCGATGCACGCGCGGTGCTCGCCGTATCGCTCGAACCTCACGGCGGCTCGCCGAGCGGCCAACCCACCGGGCCGGTGCTCGCCACCGGCGCGATGCACACCACTTGACGCGCGCAACGCGCGCTCGACCCGCAAATGTAAAGCGCGGCGGCGTGCCGCCCGCCGCCGTCTCGCTCGACGGGATCACGTCGCATCACGTCGCATCCGTCTGCATCCGGTCGGTCGCCTGCTCCGTATATAGGGATATCGCGCCCTCGGAGCCCGTATGCCCGCCGTCGTCGTTGCCCTCCTCGCCTTCGTCGGACTGATCCTGTCCTTCACGGCGGTATGGATTGCCCAATTGCATTCCCGGAACGCCGGGATGATCGATCCGGTCTGGGCCGCGACGCTCGGCGGCGTAGCCGTGTTCGTCGCCGTGCTGGCGACCGGCCCGGAATTGAATCGTGCGCTCGTCGCCGCCGGCGGCGGCATCTGGGGGCTGCGACTCGCGCGGCACCTGTGGCGGCGCAATCGCGGGCAGCCGGAAGACCCGCGCTATCGACAGTTCCGCCTGCAGTGGGGCGACGCCGCGCCGCGCAACATGTTCTGGCTGTTCCAGTTGCAGGCGCTGATCTCGATGCTGCTGTCGATCGCGTTCTTCATCCCCGCATACAGCGCGGCAACCCCGTCCCGGTTCGCGATTGCCGCGGCAGTGGCGATCTGGATCGCCGCCGTCGCCGGAGAGACTGCCTCCGACCGGCAACTCAAGCGGTTTCTCGCGGATCCCGACCACGGCGGCCAGGTCTGTCGCGCCGGCTGGTGGCGCTATTCGCGGCACCCCAACTATTTTTTCGAGTGCGTGCACTGGCTCGCCTACACGGCGCTGGCGATCGGCATGCCGTGGGGCTGGTTGACGCTGTTCCCGCCACTCCTGATGGCATGGCTGCTGCTCAAGGTATCCGGCTTGCCGCTGCTCGAAGCGCGTCTGGTGCAAAGCCGGCCGGGCTACCGCGAGTACATGCGCACGACCAGCGCCATCGTTCCGTGGCCTCCGAGGCCGGCGCCCGGCCCTTCCCTCACTCGATCCGATCACCTTGAAGACCGGAGCACGCGATCATGACCGCTACCACCTCGCAACCGTCGCCGGCCTCGGCGGCGGCACCCAACGACGCCTGGCTGATTCGCTGCTGCGAGCGCGGCTGGCTGCCGGACCGGCTCATCCGGGCCGGCATGCGCTCGCTCATGCGGCAACGCCTGCGCGACGAACACGCGTATGACGGCGAACGGCGCGCGGCGGCCTACGACACGCTGGTGCGTGAACTGGGCGCGAGCCCGATCGCAATCGAGACGCTCGCCGCGAACACGCAGCATTACGAAGTGCCCGGCAGCTTCTTCGAGGCCCATCTCGGCCCGCGGCTCAAATATTCGTGCGGCTATTACCCGCGTGGCGACGAAACGCTGTCGCATGCAGAGGAGGCCATGCTGGCGTTGTACGCGCAGCGCGCCAGGCTGGAGGACGGCCAGCGCATTCTCGACCTCGGCTGCGGCTGGGGTTCGCTGTCGCTCTGGCTCGCCGAACGGTATCCGGCCGCGCAGATCGTCGGCCTGTCGAATTCGCACGGTCAACGCCACTTCATCGAGCGGTGCGCGGCGCAGCGCGGGCTGACGAATCTGCGAATCGTGACCGGCAACGTGGTGGAGTTCGACTTCGATCCGGCGGATGCCGGTTTCGACCGTGTGCTCTCGATCGAGATGTTCGAGCACATGAAGAACTACGGGCAACTGCTCGCCAAAATCGCGCGCTGGATGCACGACGACGGCAAGCTCTTCGTGCACATCTTCGCGCACAAGCTGCTCGCCTATCACTTCGCGGTGCACGACGACACCGACTGGATGTCGCGCTATTTCTTCACGGGCGGGACGATGCCGTCGGCCAACCTGCTGCTGCGGTTCCAGGACGACGTGCGCATCGCCCGCCAATGGTGGCTCGACGGGACTCACTACGCCCGCACGGCCAATCAGTGGCTCGCGTCGCTCGATGCGGCGCGCCCCCGGGTCATGCCGATTTTCGAGACGGTCTACGGCGCCGACGCCCGCATCTGGTTCCAGCGCTGGCGGATGTTCTACATGGCGGTCGCCGAGCTGTTCGGCTACGCCGACGGGCAGGAATGGGGCGTCGCCCACTATCTGTTCGACAAGCGCCGGGTGCTCGCATGACGGCCGCGATCGCGTGCCGGGTTCTCCGCCGTGCCGCAGTCACGGTCGTGACGGCGTTCGCGATCGGCGCCGCCGGGTGCTCGGGCAGCCCGCCGAACCCGAATCCGCGCGCCGCCGTTCCGCTGTCGACCGTCCCCGTCGACTTGCCGCGCTACATGGGCCGCTGGTACGTGATCGCGAACATCCCGTATTTCGCGGAATGCCACTTCGTCGGCAGCCGGGCCGAGTGGCGCCTGCGCGACGACGGCCGGATCGACGACGCATTCGTCGGCCGCAAAGGCGGCTTCGACCAGCCCGAGAAGCACTATCGGTTCGTCGACGCGGTCAAGCCCGGCAGCGGCGGCGGCGAATGGCGCGTGCGGCTGTTCTGGCCGGTGTATGTCACGCAACTGACGCTCTACGTCGACCCCGACTACCGGTACACGATCCTCGGCTACCCGGGCAAGACGCTCGGCTGGATCTTCTCGCGCGAGCCGACGATGGACGAGGCCACCTATCGCTCGCTGCTCGCCCGGCTCGATGCGATGGGTTACGACACGTCGCGCTTCAGGCGGGTGCCGCAAACACCCGACCAGATCGGCAAGCCGGGCTTCGCGTCGCCCGGCGATCGCGAATGACCACCGCACCTGCATCCGCCGCGTGCGGTGCGACGTATATGAGCACATGTGATTCCCGAACCTGCACTTGTGACTGACGGAGACCATTCGCGATGCACCCGGAACTTTCAATGTCGCTGCCCGGCCGGCGGATTGCCGTCGTCGGCGCCGGCATCGCGGGCCTGGCCAGCGCGTACTTGCTGGCCCGCCGTCACCGTGTGACGCTGTTCGAGGCCGCCGACTACCTCGGCGGTCACACGCACACGGTCGACGTCGAACTCGACGGCGCACGCCACCCCGTCGACACGGGATTCCTCGTGTTCAACGACCGGACCTATCCGAACCTGATCGCGCTGTTCGACGAACTGGGCGTGGCCGCCCATTCGACCGACATGTCGTTTTCGGTTTCGGTCGACGGCGGCCGGCTCGAATGGGCCGGCAGCAACCTGAACACGGTGTTCGCGCAACGCCGCAACCTGTTCTCGCCGACCTTTCTCGGGATGTTGCGCGACATCCTGCGCTTCAACGCGTCCGCGCACGATCACCTCGAATCGGCGAGCCGGCAGCGTCTTTCGGTCGGGGAACTGCTCACGGCCGGCGGTTACGGCGCATCATTCCAGCATCACTACCTGCTGCCGATGGCGGCCGCGATCTGGTCGAGCGCGGCCAACGACATCCTGCGGTTTCCGGCGGCGACGTTCCTGCGCTTCTGCCTGAATCACGCGTTACTGCAGGTCAACAACCGGCCGACCTGGCGCACCGTCGCGGGCGGCGCGCGGCAGTATGTCGAGCGCATCGCCGCGACGCTCGACGACGTGCGCGTGAATACGCCGGTCCGCGCGATACGGCGCGACGACGCGGGCGTGACGGTGGCGACCGATACAGCCGGTCACGAGCGTTTCGACGCGGTCGTGCTCGCGTGCCATGCGCCGACCAGCCTGCGGCTGCTCGCGGATGCCAGCAAGGCCGAGCGCGACGTGCTCGGCGCCGTGCGCTACCAGCACAACGTCGCGGTGCTTCATACCGATACCGCGTTGCTGCCGCGCCGGCGGCGCGTGTGGTCGGCGTGGAACTACCTGGGCGGCCGGCCGAGGCGCACGGGCGGCGAATCGCCGGTGTGCGTGAGCTACCTGCTCAACCAGTTGCAGCCGCTGCCGTTCCGCTCGCCGGTCGTCGTCACGTTGAATCCGGTCGACGAGCCCGCGCCCGACACCCAGCTCGGCCGCTACGATTACGAGCACCCGCTGCTCGATCTCGCGGCCGTGGATGCGCAGCATCGCCTGCCGATGCTGCAAGGGCGGCGCAATACGTGGTTTGCGGGAGCATGGACGGGCTACGGGTTCCATGAGGACGGACTGAAATCGGCGTTGCGCGTCGCCCGCAGCTTCGGCATCGCGCCGGCCTGGGCTCGCCCATGAACGCGCCCTTCGCCCGCGACGGCATGGCCGCCCGGCTTCTCGTCGGCACCGTGATGCACGAACGGCTGCGG
Source organism: Burkholderia sp. SRS-25 (assembly GCF_004343765.1). NCBI lineage: Bacteria > Pseudomonadati > Pseudomonadota > Betaproteobacteria > Burkholderiales > Burkholderiaceae > Burkholderia > Burkholderia sp. SRS-25. The sequence continues at coordinate 96,238 of NZ_PTXM01000004.1, read as the reverse complement.
CCGGTGCGCCATGCGTTCGCGTACCCGATATTCCAGGTCTGCTGCGACGTCGAGCGGCTGGCCGAGATCGACGCCGGCTGGTTCGGCATCGATCGCTGGGCCCCGCTCGCGCTCGCCTCCCGCGACTACGGCCCGCGCGACGGCCGCGCGCTCGGCCCGTGGATGCGCGATGTCCTCGCGCACGCCGGCATTCCCGCCGACGGCCCGATCTGGTTGCAGACGATCCCGCGCGTCTTCGGCTACGCATTCAATCCGGTGAGCTTCTGGTACTGCTACGACCGCGCGGGCCGGCTGCGCGCGCTGTACGCCGACGTGCGCAATACGTTCGGTGCGCACCACGGCTACCTGCTGAGTGCGATGCGCCACGCGCCGATCGACGCCGACACCGTGCTCGTCTGCCGCAAGACGTTTCATGTCTCGCCGTTTTGCGACATCGTCGGGGATTACGCGTTTCGCGTGCGTCAGTGCGGCGACCACCTGAGCGTGGCGATCGACTATCGCGACGACGACGGTCTGCTGCTGCGCACGGCAATCGCCATGCGGTCCACGCCGCTGACGGCGGCACGCGCATGGCGCGCGCTGGCCCGGCAGCCGCTGAACGCGATCAACGTCGTCATTCGCATTCATTGGCAAGCGCTGCGGCTGTGGCTCGCACGCGTGCCGTTCTACGGCAAGACGCCCCCCGGCCGTTCTACCGCTGCCGATTCGCCATTGTCCCGTTCGCCGGGCGCGTCGCCACGCGGCCGCTCGGCGATGTCCGATCACGAGGCTCGTCCATGACCTTGCTGCGCCTGCTGTCTCCCGCATCGCAACCGGCGATGCCGCTCTCGGCCCGGTTGTTCATCGCGCTGCTCCGGCAAATCCACGACGGGCACCTGACGCTCGTGACGCCCGAAGGCGCGCAACACGTGTTCGGCGATCCGCACCGCCAGCCGGCCGCGACGCTGCAGGTCCGCGACTGGCGGGCATGCCGTGCGATCCTGCGCGCGGGCGACATCGGATTCGCGGAAGCGTATCGCGCCGGCTGGATCGACACGCCCGAACTCGTCGCGCTGCTGCGCCTCGCGATCCGCAACCAGCCGGTGATCGCGACGACGGTGACCGGCGGCCGCCTGGCACGCCTCTGGTACGCGCTGCGGCACCGGCTGAGGATGAATACGCGGGCCGGCAGCCGCCGCAACATCCACGCGCACTACGATCTCGGCAACGACTTTTACGGGTTGTGGCTCGACGATACGTGGACGTATTCGAGCGCCTGCTTCGACGGCGACGCGCAGCGTTCGCTCGCCGACGCGCAAACGGCGAAATATCAGCGCATCGTCGATTCGCTCGGCCTGCGCGCCGGCATGCGCGTGCTCGAGATCGGCTGCGGCTGGGGCGGGTTCGCCGTGCATGCCGCGCGGCAGGGCATCCGCGTGCATGGCGTCACCATCTCGCAGGCGCAATACGCGCTGGCCACCGAGCGCGTTGCGCGCGACGGGCTGTCCGATCGCGTCACGCTCGAATTGCGCGACTATCGCGACGTCGACGGCCAATACGACGCGATCGTGTCGATCGAGATGTTCGAGGCCGTGGGCGAAACGTTCTGGCCGGTGTACTTCGACACGCTCAGGCAGCGCCTGAAGCCCGGTGCTCGCGCGCTGATTCAATCGATCACGATCATCGAGTCGCTATTCGACGCGTACCGCACGTCAAGCGACTTCATTCGCGAGTTCATCTTTCCCGGCGGGATGCTGCCGAGCCCGGAGCGTTTCATCGATGCCGCGCGGCGGGCCGGCCTGGCCGCCGAACCGGTGCTCGCGTTCGGCGACGACTACGCGCGCACGCTGCGCACTTGGCGGGCCGCGTTCGAGGCGCGCATCGACTCGGTGCGCGCGCAACGGTTCGACGAGACGTTCATTCGCACCTGGCGGCTCTATCTCGCCTATTGCGAAGCGGGATTTGCCGAGCGGCGGACCGACGTGATGCATTTCATCGTGTCGTCGGGCGGCTGACATGCGGCGCCGGCTTGCGATGCTCGCCGCAGTCGCGGCCGCGGCGCTGGCTGCCCCCTTGTTCGCCGGCGCGAGCTGTGTCGACGACATCGCATCGGCGCGACTGATCGGATCCGGCCGGTTCTGCATACTGGGCATCTGCCTGTACGACGCCCAGCTGTGGGCGCCCCGGCCCCCCGGCGCGTTCGACACGCCGTTTGCGTTGTCGCTGGCCTACCGTCACGACGTGAAAGGCGAGCGGCTCGTCTCGACGGGCATGGACGAAATCGAGAGACTCGCACCCGCGCCGTTGCCGGCGACGACGCTCGATGCTTGGCGCCGCGATATCGAACGGGCTTTCACCGACGTATCGCGCGGCGACGTGCTGTGCGGCGTGTATGTGCCCGAGCGCGGCGCACGCTTCTACACCAACGGCCGCCTCACGGCCGACGTGACCGACCCGGCATTCGCGCGCGCATTCTTCTCGATCTGGCTCGACCCGCGCACGCGGGCAAAGTCGTTGCGCCGTCAGTTGCTGGGCGACGATGCGCGCTGATTCGACGGTGAGCGGCGATGGTCCGATATATCGACGCCGGCAGCGCTGCTCGACCGGACAGTTCGCCAGAATTCTTCTCGACGCGTGATTCGCCATGGTCAACAAGATGCACTTGCCTGAGAAGACATGCGAGACCTGCGGCTTGCCTTTCAGCTGGAGAAAGAAATGGAAAGCCGCGTGGGACGAAGTCCGATATTGCTCGGAGCGTTGCCGTCGGAATCGGCGGCCGCGTTCCCGCATGAAGACAAACGCTGCACGTCGGTGACTTCGCGTTGATGAGCCGGTCGCGAGCAGCGCGCGTGCCCGGATAGCGCTTCGATCCGAGACGGAGTGCTCGCGCCTGTTTCGGGCAATCGTGATCGATCGGCACCGGTGTGCGCAGGCGTGCTCATCGGAGCGGCCCCCTCCTTCCCGGCGTCTGGGTTGCAGCATGCGCGGCTGCCTTCAGGCGGTTCACTCCTCCTCGTTTCAGCTGCACGACGCTTGCGTGAACGCCCGGTCATGTGCGTTCGCGCGAACGGTCGCGAACCGAAGCCAGCCGCATCGACACGCAAATGTGCGACACGATCGCTTCATGTATCGAAATCACAAACCTTTCACCGTACTTTCCAGCCAATCTTGGCGCAGTTTGGCTGCCATTCCATTGACCTCAAACATCGTTTCATATGCGTTACAAACGCGCAATTTCGTTGTATACACGAGCACTCACGTGCTTATGCTGCAATTTTCCGACGCTCACCCGATATTTGACGCAAAAACTCAAGGCACAATTTATTTCATGAATCACTTTTCCGCTTCACTTTCCGGAGAATTTGCATACAATCCAGCTGTGACGCATGAATCGACCGAGGGAGGCCCCGTGCCAACACGCAATCACGACATCAAGCCGCACCGGTTTCCGGCGTGTCCGGCTTCATTGATGACGCGCGTGTCCGTCGCCCCGGCACGCAGCCCGTCACACCACGCCGGTACGGCGCTCGACCGGCCGATTGCATCGCGCTTGCGGGTCGCCGCGCAGCAGCGCGGCCAACGCTGCCGGCGCCGCTCGCCACAGGTGCCCGACCGGTGTGCAAGCGCCAGCCTGCACGGCGCACTGCCCGAACGGCGATCGAACACCGTCGCGGCTCGCGTGTGTCCCACGCTACTCGTCACGGGCTGGCTGACTGTATCCGACGAAACGATCGAGCAAGCCGGCCTGCACGTCAGCGAGCGCGTCGAGTCGGTGCCGCGGGCGCTACGACAGCCGGACCCGGCTGTCGACGCCCTGGTCGCCGAGGTCTCGTCGTTGCATATGGCTCTGGCGATTCAATTCGTGTCGCTGGCACAGGCGCGCCGTGTCCGCGCGGCCGCGATCATCTATGAGTACGGCAGCGTGCAGGCCCTCGCGTTGATCCGCCTTGCAGGGTTCCATCTGTTTCATTCGGTCGGCGGCCGCGTCGACCGGGCGTTCGTCCTGGCCAGGTTGCAACAGTCCGCCGCCGTCATGCTCGCGGCGAAGCCGACGGCGAACGACCCGATGTTGCGGTTCCGCCGGAACGTCGGCGGCTGGGCCCCGGCAACGCCAATGGGTCCGTCGTGCGCGATCAGGACCGGATCTCCGGTGACGCTGCCGGGCCGCCATGCACGCCCGCGCACGCCGGGCGAGCGCCACACGATCGGCGAGTCATCGAAATAGCGGCGGCGTTCGCCCGATTTTTACCCAAGGAACACAGGCAAATCATTGCCTCAGTCGCGATCCATCGCATGACCCCCTAACCTCGAGAAACGAACCGAAATGGGCAATCTGATCGACGCTCCCGAGCACACCTTGACTGCGATCGACGAGGGCATTCCTCTGTCGCACATCATCCGTCGTCGGCTCGAGAACGCGGGCGTGCGCTTCCATGCAAACGACAACATCGCCGCGCACCTGCGCGACGGCGAACTGGAGGCGTTGCAGAACGAAGTTGCGCAGGGAATGGAAGCGGTGCTGCGCTCGCTCGTGATCGACGTCGACAACGACCACAACACCCGGGAAACCTCGCGGCGCGTCGCGAAGATGTTCATCCGCGAGGTGTTCGCGGGCCGCTACGACGCGGCGCCGTCGGTCACCGAATTTCCGAACGTCGAGCGGCTGGACGAGCTGCTGATCGTCGGGCCGCTGCGCGTGCGCAGCGCCTGCTCGCATCATCTCTGCCCGATCATGGGCCGCATCTGGATCGGCGTGCTGCCGAGCGCCGCGTCGAATCTGATCGGCCTGTCGAAGTACGGAAGGCTCGTGAACTGGGTCATGACGCGCCCGCAGATCCAGGAAGAAGCGGTCAAGCAGATCGCCGATCTCCTCGAATCGCGCATCTCGCCCGACGGGCTTGCCGTCGTACTCGAGGCCGAGCACTTCTGCATGCATTGGCGCGGCACCAAGGACGACCAGGCAAGAATGACCAACAGCGTGATGCGCGGGAAATTTCTCGCGGACGCATCGCTTCGCCGAGAGTTTCTCGCCTTGTTGTCCGGAAAGAATGCGTAATGCGCGCGACAGGCATTCGCGACGAATGCGACGGCACCGTGCCCGGCCTTGAGCCGCGCCCGCTCGTCACCGCGGGCGCGCAACAGCAGGAAGCGCAAAGCCATACGGAGTTCCCGATGAACTGCTCGCACGATTCGCTCCGCCCGTCGTCCGGCCAGGGTCGATCGACGAAGCCGCATTCAGGCAGGCAGCAACGCCGGGACGCGTCCCGCGCGAGGTCGCGCCCGGGCGGCAGAACCGAATTCACCGCCGATGCGGTCATTCAGCCCGACGAAGCACCCGGCGCGCATGCGGAACTCGACCAATTGCTGTCTCGCGTCGCCGCCGGCGACGAGCACGCGTTCGCGCAGCTGTATCGATTGACGGCGGCGCGGCTGTACGGCGTGATCGTCCGGATGATCCGCGACCGCCACGAAGCGGAAGACCTGCTTCAGGACGTGTTCACGACGGCATGGCGTCGCGCCGACTCATTCGACGCCGGACGCGGCACGGCGATGACATGGCTGATGACGCTCGCACGCAATCGGACCATCGACCGGATCAGGCAACACCGCGAGGTTCCGCTCGACGACGAACTGGCGCTGTCGATCCCCGACGAAAACCCGACACCCGACCTCGGCGCTCAGGCGAGCCAGGAGCGCCTGCGTCTGGAGCGCGGGCTCGCGCATCTGGGCGAACGGCAGGCGTATGTGCTGCGGGAAGCGTTTCATGGCGGCGCGTCGTATGCGGAGCTGGCCGAACGCATGCAGGTGCCGCTCGGCACGATGAAGAGCTGGATTCGCCGCAGCCTGATGCGACTCAGGATGTATCTCGAGCAATGAGCATGCGAATCGCTTCGCGGTTCGAGCAGAGATCATTGGCGATCCGAAGCGAAGAGTGCATCCACACCGCACATGCATGCTTCACACGCTCCGTTTTCGACGGCGGCGGCAGATGACGGAACGGCCTACAGCGATTCGATATTCCGCACCACAGTGTCCGCCTGCATGCGAATCGCTTCGAGCGCCTCGTCATCAAAGCGCGCGAGCTGCCGATAGACCATTCCAATCCGATTGTTGTGCTGCAGCGCGCCGCGGTGCCGGTCGAAAAAGTCCCAGTACAGCGCGTTGAACGGGCATGCGCGCGCGCCGGTTCGCGCATTGCGGTCGTACGCGCAGCCCTTGCAGTAATTGCTCATCCGATGGATGTACGCGGCGCTGGAAACGTAGGGCTTGGTCGCCATTGCCCCGCCGTCGGCGTATTGACTCATGCCGAGCGTGTTCGGCATCTCGACCCATTCGAACGCATCGATATAGACACCGAGGTACCACTCATGCACCTCGTGCGGATCCAGCCCGGCCAGCAGCGCAAAGTTGCCGATCACCATCAGCCGCAGGATGTGATGCGCATGCGCGTCTTCGAGCGACTGCCGCAGCGCATGCGACATGCAGGCCATTCGCGTGCGGCCATCCCAGAACCAATGCGGCAACGGGCGGCGATGACCGAACGCATTGCTGTTTTCATAGCCCGGCATGCGTGCCCAGTACACGCCTCGCACGAACTCGCGCCAGCCCAGTATCTGCCGGATGAATCCTTCGACCGCAGCAAGCGGCGCCGCGCCGCTGTGATACGCGTGCTCGGCCCGCGCGACGACCTCGCGCGGATTCAACATTTTCACATTGAGCGCGAACGACAGCATCGAGTGGAACAGGCGCCGCGCGCTCCCGTGCATCGCGTCCTGGAACTGCCCGAAAAACGGTAGTGCGTCCCGGATGAAGGCGTCGAGGCAAGCGAGCGCTTCGGCTCGATCGACGGGCCAGCGGAAGTCGCCGGCCGACGGCTCCCCGAAGCTGCGCACGCCCGCCGCAACGATCTGTTGCCACAGCACGCGATGATCGTGATGCGGACGCCAGTCGGCCGGTTCCGCGGGCGAGCCGGGCCACGCCTGGCGGTTTTCGGCATCGTAGTTCCACTGCCCGCCTGCCGGTCGCCCTTCCCCGTCGAGCAATACGCGATGCCGCACGCGCATGCTCCGGTAGAAGCGATCCATGATCCATGATCGGCCGGTTCCGAGCACATGTCCGACCTCGTCTCGCGTCGTATGGAAATGACCGGTATCGACCGCGCGAACCGGCACGCTCGCCGATGCCGCATAGGCGTTCAGTTGCTGGTCGACACGCCATTCGTCCGGCAGCAGATACTCGATGCACGCTGCGCCGTGAAGCTCGGCGACGGTGTCCAGGTTGGCGGGAATGGCCTGACGATTGAGCGGATCATCGATCTCGATGTAGTGCACGCGATGGCCCGCATCGCGCAACAGCGTCGCGAAGCGACGCATCGCCGCAAAGATCGCAATCAGCTTCTGCGCGTGATGGAGCGTGTAGTCGGTTTCCTGCCGAACTTCCATCAGCACGTAGATCGTTTCGGCCCGGACATCGGAAAACCAATGATGATTCGGGTCCAGCTGATCGCCGAGGACAAGCCTTAAAGTCTTCATGGGACGCTTCGCGATTGATGATCGCCGCCTGGGTTGTCGAGACACCTGCGCGTGCGCGTCGAATGAAACACCTTGACCCACCGTATGCCCGGCACCGCGCGCGTCCCGACCGACCTCGCGACACCGAGCGGTACCGCTTCGAAGCATTCTAGCCGGCTCGCGCTTCGCGAACCACCTTTTCGGACGAAAATCGGCTTGTTGAATCACTTTCCTGCTTCGTATTTCACGCAAACTGCGTACAATCCTGAGACAACAGTACGTCGACTTCAGGAGAGCAACGATGCCCCCTCGCAAGGATCGCGATACGCCCCATCGCTATCGCAGCGGCGAGGCCGCGCGCCTGGCGCGCATGCCGGCAGCCACGCTGAGAATCTGGGAAAGGCGCTATGGCGTGGTTGCGCCGCCCAAAACGCCGTCCGGACAACGGCTGTACTCGGACGACGACGTCCAGCGAATTCGATTGCTGAAAACGCTCGTCAATCAGGGCCACGCGATCGGCTCGATCGCCAGCCTGAGCCGCGAGGAACTCGAGGCGTTGTCGTTGACGAATACGCGTGACCCGGCGTTTCACGAGGCAAGTGTGAGCCTCGCGGTCGTCGGCGCGCTTTCGATTCCGGAATCCGCGATAGAGCGAATGGGAATCCGGATCGCCGCGCGAATCGACTCGCTCGACGACACGAGCGCGCATGCGGGTACGTCAGTCGATGCCCTCATCGCGACGACCACGTCGCTCCATGAGGATGTCGTTTCGCAGCTCGCTGCCGTGGCGCAACAGCTCAACGCGCACGCCGTGGCCGTCGTATACGGGTTCGGCACGGCAGAGGCGGTCGAGCTGGCGCGTCTGTCGGGGTTCGAGCTGTTCCGGTCGACGGAAGGCCAGACCAACCCGATATCGATCGTTTCGAAACTGGCGCAAGCCGTCGTCAAGTCGCGCCAATCGAATGACGCGGATCGCGGGCTTTGGCTACGCACGCGGCGACGCTTCGACGAGGCGACGCTCGCGTCGCTCAGCGGCCTGTCCACCACCGTCAAATGCGAGTGCCCGCGTCATCTCTCCGAATTGATCATGCAGCTCGGTGCGTTCGAGCGATACAGCGACGAATGCGTGTCGCGATCGCCGGCCGATGCGCTGCTGCACCGCCACCTTGGAGACGCAGCGAACCGGGCAGCCGAATTGCTCGAGACGGCGCTTGCCGTCATTCTTCGCGAAGAGGGATTGGGCGGGTCGACGCCGGAACTGAAGGCGCTGTAGCGCGGCACACGCCGCCGGCTGTTCCGACCTGCCCACGACGGCAGGTGGCGATGCTCTTTCGCGCGCAATGCAGGGCTTGCGTCGATCACTGAGCCGAAACGGAAGAACGAGCCACTGCGGCAGGCGATGTCGGCGGCCTGCCCGTGGTTCCAGCATTCGACGCATTCGCGACGCGATTCACGAACGCGGAGAGATCGTCGAGCACTGACGCCATCCCTCTCAACGGCGCGCCCAGAACACCGACGATCGACGCATGGCTCACGTTCCCGTAACGCATGACCACGACGGTGTCGCCCATCTGTTGCAATGCTCGCGCGAAGCGGGTCGTGTTGCCGGGCTCGACCACGGTGTCGTTCTCCGCGGTGGCCAGCCACATCGGCGGCTCCGTACCCTGAATGAACCGGATTGGCTGGCTCGCGGCACGCACTTCCTGCGGGAATATCCTTTCAAGCGTGGTATCGCGCAGCGGCAGGAAATCATAAGCCCCGGCCAGGCCAATCACGCCGGCGATATCGCTCTTCCGCATCGCCTGTGCCGCCAGATAGCGGCCGTCGGTCGCAAGCAATGCGGCAATCTGCGCACCCGCGGAATGCCCCATCAGAAACAGGCGACGTGGATCGCCGCCGAACGCAACCGCGTGCTCGCGTGCCCACGCGACCGCCTGCGCCGCATCGTCGACGAAACCGGGAAAGGTGGTCGCCGGATACGTCCTGTAGTCGGGTAAGACGGCAACAAAACCCCTCGACGCGAGCGCCTCTCCCACGAACAGATAGTCCTTGCGCTCGCCGGACTGCCAGCTTCCACCGTAAAGGAACACGACCACAGGGGCGCCCGCACTCGCATCGGCCGGCCAGTGATGCAAGACGCGCGTGGGCAAGTAGACGTCGAGCACCTGGCGTTCGCCGGATCCGTACGGGATACCTGCGAAAAGACTGAACGTGTAGCTCGGCGTCAGCGCATTCAGGAGCCGCACCGGGCTGCACGCGGAGAGGAGACCGGCCGCGAGCAGCACCGACAGGACGACGAGTCCGGCTTTCATGTTCATGGAGATCCCCATACCTGACGATTCCGGCCGCATCCGCCGCCTGGTATGTGGTTTACGGCGCTTGCGCGCAAGCGGATGCATGCATCGCATGGCAGCCGCTCCCCCTTAACGGCATCCAGGTCTTCCGTACGCAAGTGCATCCGTCCGCAACGGAGAGTCGTATGTGGAATGGATATGTGAACAACGCGGAATGCCGACCATCGCTCGCTGCCAAGCAAACGTCCGGTGGCGAGTCCGCTAGTCGACGATAGTGAGAGCCGTTTGCCATGAACGTTCTACCTGCCACTTACCCCGAGATGCAACGTCGACATGGCGGCGCGGCGAGCATGCCGTTACCGATCCCGCGCGAACGATCATGAGAAGCGCGCCGAATCAACTGACGTCGAGCACGCGAAAGTCCGGTACCGCTCGCGTGTACGTCTATCTCGCGACGACCCAGACAGGATGGTTGGTATGCGTGATGACTGCCGCATCGCATCACGCGGCGTGGGGCGTCACCTACGCGCTGATCGCGACAGCCGGCCATCTTCTCTTCGCGCGTCGGCCAGCATCCGAGGCGCGGATTGTCATCACGGTCACGGTGTCCGGATGGTTGTGGGACAGCGCCGTTGCACATTCTGGCCTGCTCGTGTACCCGAACGGCGTTCTTCTCAAAGGTACAGCGCCGTACTGGCTCGCGGGGCTGTGGGCGCTGTTCGCGATTCAACTCAATACCTTGCTGCTCTGGCTTCGGGCGCGACCACTCGTCTCGGCGCTCGTCGGCGCATTCGCAGGCCCGGCGTCCTTTCGCGCAGGTGCGGCGCTGGGAGCCGTTCATTTCAAAGACCCGGCTGCAGCGCTCGTCGTTCTCGCAACCGGCTGGGCGTTCATCTTGCCGGTCGCGCTTGCGATTGCAAGCCATTGGGATGGCGTAACGCCCCCTTCTCCTCCGCCAATCGGCGCAGGCGACATGAATGACGCCCGCGCCGGATAGAGCCGGACGCGTCGCAAGCCAGCGTTATCTCCGATCCCGTTCAAATTGCCAACGTACCTTCTCGGGCACCACACATGACACGCACCGAATTGCCGTATGAATCCCGCCCCGTTATCGTATGGTTTCGGGATGACCAACGACTCAGCGACAATCCCGCACTCTCTCATGCGGTCAGTACCGGCCATCCTGTAGTTTGCGTCTACGTATACGACCCTGCCCCGAAGCTCGGGCGCGCCATGGGGGGCGCGCAAAAGTGGTGGCTGCACGAGTCCTTGAAAAAACTCGACGGCTCGCTTTCCGCTCTCGGCGGCTCGCTGCTCGTGCTTCGCGGTAACGAACACGAAGCCATCAGAAGCCTCGCCGTCGAGACCCAGGCGGCAATGGTTTTCTGGAATCGCCGCTACTCGAAAGCGCAAACGGAAATGGATGCATCGATCAAGAAAGACCTGATCGGGCGCGGAATCGACGTGTCGACATTCAATGGCCATCTTTTGCGCGAACCCTGGACAGTGGCCACGCGCGAAGGCTTGCCGTTCCAGGTATTCAGCGCGTACTGGAGAGCCGCTCGCCGCGATAATTTTTTTCCGCCGTGCCCACTGTCGGCGCCCGCTCGGATCACGTTCTTTCCCGTCTCCAGAAACGTCAGCGCACACGTCAGTACGCTTCCCGAACTTGCGCTGCAGCCCTCGACGCCGGACTGGGCGGAGGGCCTGCGTGCAACCTGGCGATGCGGCGAGGAGGCGGCCGGGCATCAACTCGAGGCCTTCATTGAACACTCGTTTTCCGACTATGCCGGCGCTCGAGATTTTCCGGCCACTCGAGCGACGAGCCGGCTCTCTCCGTATCTTCGCTTCGGAAATATCTCGGCCCGGCAGGTGTGGTACGCGACGTTATCAGCGGTAGACGCGATGCGAAGCAGGCGAGTTGTTCGCATTGACGATGCCAAAAATGAGTCGTTGAACAAGTTCTTCAGTGAACTCGGATGGAGAGAATTCTCGTATTACCTTCTCTATCACTGCAAACCCCTTCATCGGTTCAATTTTCGGCGTCAGTTTGACGCCATGCCGTGGCGTACCGACGCAAAGGCGCTTCGCGCGTGGCAAAGGGGGAAAACAGGATACCCGCTGGTCGACGCCGGCATGCGCGAGCTTTGGCACACAGGCTGGATGCACAACCGCGTGCGCATGGTGACAGCGTCATTTCTCACCAAGCATTTGCTGATCGACTGGCGCGAGGGCGAAGCATGGTTCTGGAATACGCTGGTTGATGCGGACGAGGCAAGCAATCCCGCCGGGTGGCAATGGGTGTCAGGAAGCGGCGCCGACGCAGCCCCGTATTTTCGAATCTTCAATCCTGTTTTGCAGGGGGATAAGTTCGACTCGAGCGGCGAATACACGCGGCGGTGGGTGCCCGAACTGTCTGCACTCCCCGCCAAAACACTCCACAGCCCATGGACCGCTTCCGCTGAAGCGCTGCAGGAAGCATCCATCGCGCTCGGCGCAAGTTATCCCTTTCCGATCGTGGATCACCAGGATGCACGCGCGCGCGCCCTCAGTTCGGTAGAGATCCTGAATATACATAGCCAAATGAAGTGACCTTCGATCGCTAGTCGGGATCGAATCACGAATTGCCGATTGGAACGTTCGGGCTCGACCGTGCGACGGGTGCGCCCCGACGACACACCGGGGACGACGTGATGTGCAAGCGCACGGCCTGCTCACGCACATCACGTCAGCAATCGGAGATACGAGTCGAACCGCGCAGCGGATGCACGGTTGAACACTTCATCGCGGACAGATCCGCGATCCAGGGAATGCCGAGGGTGTCGACAACCGTGCCCATCTTCAATCGCCACTGCATCCGTTCTCGCTCCGCCACCGTATCTGCAAATGTCATCCAGCCAAGGTGCTTGGCGTCCCACCTCGGGAAATGGCGTCGCGATGGCATTCAGTGGAGACAACTCATGAAGCTTTTCATCGGTATCGTCGTTGCCGCAGCGGCGCCGTTCGCGCTCAGCGCTTGCGGAGGCGGAGATGACATTGCTCCCGTGCCAGCGCAACATCCGGAGAATCAGGCCATCTGGGCCGCGCTCGGCGGTGATTCGGCGGCCCCCGGCGTGGTGGCAGGCGTGGTCAATGCGGCTGTCGCAGGCCTTTTGGCGGACCCGGTCGAAGCGCCCTATTTTGCGGCTGTAACAGGTAATGCGAGCCACAGCAGTGCAGCCCATGACACGCCAGCACGGCTTGAAGCATGTCTCACGCTGCAGTTCGAATCGCTCCTCGGCGGTCCGTACACCTACCCTGGTCCCGTCAAGGTGGCCGGAGACATCGACGCCCAGCCGGAGATGTGCCAGGACATGACGGCTGCCCATAACGACGTCGGCGTTCCAGGCTGCGTGTTCGACCAGTTCATGGTGGATCTCGTCGCGACGCTGCAAAGCAAACTCTCGGCCGCGGACTTTGCCGCTCTGACGTCGACGACAAATGGAACGTACACGCTCACCGAGAAAAACTCAGCCGGCATCTTGGTCGGCACAAAGTTTCAATTCAGTACGGTACCCACCCTCTTCAACCTGCGTAGTACGATCATCAGCGCCACACCCGGCGGCCCGGTGTATCTTCCGCCGACGGTTGCAACATCATGTACGGGCTGACGGCGGTGCGAAGGACCCACGTGATCGCGTGGGTCGCTGCGGCAATTTCCGTGAGTGTTGCCGGGATCGGCTGGTTGCACACGACACAAGGGCGACGGCTCCTCACCGAGCTCGGCGTGAAGTGTCCAGTTGATTCCGTCGATTCCCGAACGGTGCTGTCGATTCGAAACAAAGCCATTTTGCAGGAGAAGGGTGTATCAGCGGCCGCCCACCGCCCTGCGTTCGGCCTGCAGCTCGATCGCAGTACGGAAGCAGAAGTATCGGAACGAATGTCGCGATACAACGCGCAGTGCCTCGAATTGTCGCGAGGCTTGCGCTACCTGCGCTGTCGAGGCGTGCCTGCCCAATCGCTCGGCTCGAATGGCCCACCCGTGAGCGAGATATGGTTCAGTTTCGCGCCGGATCACACGTTGATGGCCATCAATGTGTACCGTCGCGACATGTCCGCAGATGAAACACGACGGAGCTGGCAGATCGCCGTCCGGAATCTGCACGATGCGCTCGGCGCACCGACATCCGTGTCTGGAGATACCACGCTGGAATCGCTGATAGGCAAACCCGTGGCGGTTGCACGGGTGAGCTACGCCTATTCGGATTACGTAGCGACAGTCACCGCATCCCACCTGCCATACGGGGGGCTGGCAGTCCGCGAACAGTACATGTCTACCGCGGTCAGGCAAGCGGGATAAACCGGGCGCGTGAACACGATGCTCGATGCCGCACAGGTACAACGAGAAACGGATCAAGATCTCGCTTGGCGCGCTCAGTCAGATTGAATACAGTGAAGGCCTCGGGCTGACGACACAAACCAGTCTAGGAATTCCGCCGCGCGACGCTCGGTCAATCCTCGCGCGGCGTTAGAATAGCGCCCCTTCTCACAGGAGACGAAAATGTCCTGGTTCGTTTACGAAGTGCCCGAATACCACGAAGACGCTGCGCGCATCGAGCCCTTCAGTGACCTGCGTAGCCGTGTGCTGCAAATCAGTGGCCCGGCCATGGCCGACGAACTGGAAAGCGTTCGCGAGAACGCCGCGGCGACGGTCGACAGCCCCGAGCGCCCGCTGCGTACGCCGGAAAATCCGCATGTCTTTCCGATCCCTTACGCCGACTCCATGATCCTGGTCGGGTTCATCTTCGATCTGAAACGCGAATTCCGGCAACTGGTCGTGTCACCCGTGGAAATGCCCTGGTTGAAAGACGCATAAATGGTGAGCAGGCCTGGTCGGTCCACCGCCGATCACCTCGATCGCATAGCCGCTTGCCTCTGTTTTCCGACTTGCCTTTCCAGTACTGCGATAGCTTCACGCACGCTATCGCCCATTGTCTGAATATCTGCGGCCGTCACCCGCGCGCGCGTATTGCGCATGCGGATCAGCCGGATCGGCATCGCCGCGCCGACGGTCGCGCGGTGCGAGCCGTAACGGCGTCAGGTGCGGTCGTCGAATGCTCGGTGATAATCCATTCGGCGGACCTACGTGCATACAACTCGAACCTCACACCGACCTCATGGCTGCCACGGCGGATGATGGTTAAACCTCATGTCATGATATTCAAGGATGACTGAATGAAGACCCCGAGCGGCGAGGTAGCCATTCGCAGCTCGCGCTTGCCGGAACCTGTCGCGGGGCGTATGGTTGATTTCTCTATCGCCCTTTTCCGGGAGATATCAAGATGGCTGCCATGCAATCCGCGGCCCCGCCCCTCTCCGACGAGGAAGCCCGGCGCCAGTTACGCCGCGCCGTCATCGCCAGCACGATTGGCACCACGATCGAATGGTACGACTTCTTCCTCTACAGCACGGTCACCGGCCTGGTCTTCGCAAAGCTGTACTTTCCGCAATCCCACCCACTGGTCGGTACGCTGCAGGCGTTCCTGATCTATGCCGTCGGCTTTGCCGCACGGCCGGTCGGCGCGGCGATCTTCGGCCATTACGGCGACCGCATCGGACGCAAGGCCACACTGATCGTGACCCTGTTGCTGATGGGGCTCGCCACCTTCGCCGTGGCCTTCGTTCCGACCTTCGCCGCGATCGGCATCTGGGGCGCAGTGATCCTCACGGTATTGCGTTTCATCCAGGGCGTCGGCGTGGGCGGCGAATGGGGTGGCTCCGTCCTGATGTCGATGGAGTGGGCGCGCACCAACGCGCATCGCGGCTTCGTCGCGTCGTGGCCGCAGTTCGGCGTGCCGGCGGGCTTGTTTCTCGCCAACCTTGCCGTGCTGGCCATGAGCTGGTTTTCCGGCAACGCATTCCTGACGTGGGGCTGGCGCGTGCCGTTCTTCCTCAGCGTCGTGCTGGTCGCGATCGGGCTCTATATCCGCCTGAATATTCTCGAGACGCCGATCTTCGCGAAGCTGCTGGCCGAGCGCCGGATCGAGAAGACACCGATGCTCGAAGTGCTGCGCAAGCAGCCGAGGGATATCGTGCTGTCGGCGTTTGCGCGGATGGCCGAACAGGCGCCGTTCTACATCTACACGGCGTTCGTGTTCACTTACGGGATCACGGCGCTGGGCGTCACGCGTGAACTGCTGCTGGCGGCGGTGCTGGCCGCATCCGTGGTCGAGTTCTTCACCATTCCGCTGTTCGGGCACGTGTCGGATCTGATCGGCCGGCGGCGGATGTACATGATCGGTGCGGCCGCCGTCGGCGTGTTCGGATTCGTCTACTTCGCGATGGCCGATAGCCGGAATCCGGGATGGATCTTCGCAGCGATCGTATTGTCGCTGGTCCCGCATTCGATGATGTATGGACCGCAGGCTGCATTGATTGCCGAATCGTTCACAGGGCGGTTGCGGTATAGCGGCGCGTCGATGGGCTATCAGCTCGCGTCGGTCATTGCCGGCGGCCCGGCACCGCTGATCGCAACCGCGCTGTTTGCCTACTACCACTCGGGGTATGCGATCGCGGCGTACGTGCTGGTGTGTGCGGTGCTGAGCGTGGTCGCCGCATCCAAGCTCGGGGACTACACGAACAAGGATATTTCGCGGGAATACGACGATGCTCGGGGATTGGGGGATCACGGGCACGCGCCGCCGGTAACTTGACGAATGAGCCCGCTCAGGCCGGCGATGACGAGCAGCCGCAATCCCATCGCGTCAAGGGCGCGAGACGCAGGCCGAGACGTTCGCGATCCGGCGCTCGCCGTCCGGCGAGCGCGTTCCACCGGGATCGAAATGGGTAGAGCTGCCGGACGGCGAGATCGATGCTGTCGCGCAGTGCCTCGCCCGGCGTAACCTGGTTATCGCGGGTTATCGCTCGCTGACCTTCACGCGCGGCAGCCATTCGGCCCCGGCGCCCTGCGTGCCTTTCAGATGGGCGGGAATCGCGTCCTGTGCGTGCGCGCCGAGGCGACGTGCCGCCTCGGTGTCGAGATGCCGGCCGTCGAACGTCGATTGGCGACGGGTAATCATGTTGATGCGAAGTCGTTTTGCCGCCATGGTCGGTATTCCTTGAGAAACGGTACCTCGCCGACTGGCGAAGTGCCATAGATTTACGCGGGAAAGATGTCGCTGCGATGACGCGGCGCACGATGTCCCCGCCATTACATCGCTGCATCAGCGATCAGCGCCATCCCGTCCTACCTGCCGCAGCGCATCAAGATCCCAATGACCCGGCTCGGCGGCAGGCAGCTCATGATGGACAAGCAGCAATGCTTCGAGTTCAGTGTCCGCTTGCCGCCCGGCACGGGATCAGACAGAATCGCGACGATCGAATCGGACCGGACGTCTGCTGTGCGCGGCGCAGCGGATCTCAATTGGACGCGTCAATGCCTCCTTTAATCGAAGCCATCGTTGACTGGGCCACCGTCTCACTCGGCGGACTTGGTTTGCTCGCCATGATATTGGGTGTGTTGGCCCCGGACCGGTGGATGTTCGACGCCGGCTACGGATGCGTCCCCGACGGCCGGGATCTGGTCCTGTCGCCGCGCCGCGTGCGCATTAACCGCTTCGTCTGGTGGCTGCTCGGCTTGGGCTTCGGCACGCTGGGCCTGGCCTGTCTGATCGGCGTACCCGCGCTGGCCGGGCTCCTGACCGGAGACGAGCTGCATGCCTGGTACGAACGGCTCGGCCTCGGCATCACGGTGCTACTCCTCGTCGGCGTGGGCGTGCTGATGATCTGGATTGGCTGCAAGCTGATGCGCGCGCGCTGGTTCGGCGGCCCGCTGCGTGAAACCCGCTTCTGCTGGCGAGACGGGGAGCGCTGGATCGACGTCACCACGATGCGGCTGCTACGCAGGCCCGTGCGGCATACCTACGCGTGTCGCGATCTCGAGCGTTTGCTGATCGGCGTTCGCCGGAGTCTGGACGGTGCAGTCGTGGGTGGCTCGTGGACGACACTCCGGCAGGATCTTGTGCAACTCGTGCTCGTTTTTCGTGCCTGCCCGCCGATCGACCTGATGGGCCGGTTCAACGATGGCGCCGGTGCACGCCGCATGATCGACATGATCGGCACCTGGTGCGGCGTCGAAGTACGACGCGTCGAAGGCTTGCCGAACGTAACGCCGGTCAATTTCGACCGGATCTGACCTTGCCGGCCCGGTTTGGATTGGATCGCCGTTGTAATCGCGGTGATGCTACAGCGGCGGCAGCTTGTCGCTTGCCGGCTACGCCGGGATAGTTTCCGTTTCGCGCTTAACGCGCTCAAGACAAATACAACGGTTTCCCTTGGCGTCACCGGGTTCACGGGGATCCTGGGGAAAAGAGAGAGGGCCTCACCGATGCCGGTTTCCACGCGTTTTGATCGCAACGCATTCAGGGAATATCCGCTGGATGGCGCAGTGCTGCGCTTTCACCCTGCGACGGGGACGCACATCCGGATCGAGAATGCAGCGACGCGTGCCAGGTGAACTCGTCGAGGCTCGGCAATGGCTCGCCGCCTATGCGGCCGGCCGCCCGCTCGCCGCCGAGCTCGTATTTGACGACATGGATGAGACGGCCATGCTGGCAGTCATGAAGCGGCTCGGTGCGGAGATCGGTAGAACGCCAAGGCTCGCGGTGCATTTCGGATGGCGTGACGATGCCGGCCAGAAGGCGGTTCGATTCGCGCAAATGGTCGGAGAGGGGCAGACGAACGTCGCGGGCAAATGCGTATTGGTATCGGGACTCGAACGGCGCAAGCGGCTCGCCGTGCTGGCCTACCGACAGGGTGCGCATGTCAGCGCCATCGACGGCCGGGAAGTGCGCGTCAGCGCCTATCTTGCCGTGCCGGGCGCCAAGCCCCAAAAGGGCCGGCGTGCGGAAGCCGGCGAGATCGGGATTGGCCGGGTTCGCGACGCGCTCCACCAACGGTTTCCGGGTGGCATACGCATGGATGTCAGGGCGGGATATCGTCGAGGCACGGCCTACGTGAACATCGTCACCGCCGACCCCGGATACGCTTTCGCTCAGTTCGAGCAGCTTGCCGCGTCGTTGGGCGCAACGCTTTCCATCGGGGTGCACGAGGTCGATCCGCTGGCGTTTGCGGTTCGACGCGTGATCGCGGACGTACGATCCTGATCTGCCGTGCAACGCGTCGAACCCGCGCCGTCGCGATTTCCGAATTCGCTTACTTCGACGTCAGTCGATGCGAACCGGTCGAATCACGCGCGAACCTGCACGCCATCCTCGTCGAACGTGGTGACCGCACCGGTATCCGCATGCGTCACTTCATAGTGATATACCTTGTTGCCCTCACCCTGTTCGACCTCGTATGCCCGGATCTGCTCGCCCGGTAGTGTCCCGAGCCGCGCGAAGCGGCAGGTAAAGATCTCCGGCACGTCGTTGCCTGGGCGGAACGCAACGATCAGACCGATCGAATCCTCGATCGATGCGTACTCGTCCGGCAGACGCCATTGCCCTGACGCATCGATCACCCCCCATCGCTCGTGTTCGCGGGCTGCCCAGCAAGTGCCGCCTGAATGTTGCAACACGGTCAGTTCCGCGTAACGGCACGGGATGAGTTGCCCCCCGCTGCGATCCACCACCCCGTACTTGCCGTCGTTCAGCACGCGCGCATATTCCCCTCGCCAGAACGCCCATACGCGCTCGTACTGAAGCGGCGAAATCTCGTGCCCCTGGCTGTCGATATGTCCGTACCGGTCGCCTTGCCGAACGACGGCGACTTCCATCCAACTATCGAAGTCGATCTCGTCGTAGCGCGGCGGCACCAGCACTTCGCCCGTGATCGCCATGATGCCCATCTTTTCGTCTTGCTCGAACACTTCGATCTGCTCGTAGTAGATCGAAGTCAACGGTTCCCACCCGTAGTCGTAGTGGTCCTGGTTGATCAGTTCGCGAAAACTGGCGACCTCTTCTGCCGCCAGGCCCTCGCACTGGTCGAGCATGGCAGGATCGTCGGCCTCGATCGCGTGCTCGATCCTCGCGTTGTCGCGCTGGATACGCGCCAGCAGTGCCTGGGCCTGTTCGACATGCGGTGCGACCGACAGGTTGAACACATCCCAGCCGTTCAGGTGAAAGTAGCGGTGGACGGCGCGATTCCCGAGAAATGCCAATATCTTGCGCTTCGCTTCGCGGAATGCGTCGAGATCGTCGATCAGGCGGTCGGCGTGGCGCTCCAGAAACGCATACAACCGGGCCATCAGCGCCTTGCCGCCTTCGCTTTCCGCGTAAATGCCGTCATCGTCGCCGGTATCCCTGCAACGATTACGCGCAAGGAATGGCGCCGCCGCGAGCAGCGGACTCAACACCGTCGGGAAGTCGTAGTTCCACTCGACCATGTTCAGGCATGGTGTATCGGCCGGACCAATGTCGTGGAGGTTGAACATGTACATGCGATGCGCCATCGGAGTTCCTTGTTATGAGTGATGCGTTGGCATTCAGCGGCCCGGGTGCTTATGATAGCCGCTCAGTAGTCCACTGATCGAACCGGCCGGTCGGTTCCGAAAAGACAGCAAGCCGTTCCTTTCCGATGTCATTCAATGAAAACCGAACACATACTTGTTTTGGATATCGACGGCACGTTGACGGATTCGGTTGCCATGCATCAGTCTGCGTTCCTGGCGGCGCTGCTTGCGTTGAACCTGCCTGCCCTCGACACTGACTGGGGGCGTTATCCGCATCACACCGACACGGGAATCCTCGCGCACGCACTATCGTCCAACGGCTGGAGCCCAATGGATGCATCGGCTGTCGCTGCCTTCGAGCAGGACATCGACCGTCATTTCGTGGATGCACTTTCCCGTCAGGAACTCCAGGAAATCCCTGGCGCCGGCAGGTTTGTTCGGGAGGCGATGGCTTCGGGTTGGGGAGTCGTCTTCGCGACAGGCGGCATACGGCGCGTCAGCGAGCGGAAACTGCAGGCCGTCAGGATTCCGTTTGACGACCACCTGCTGGTAACGGCGTCCGAGTACCCGTCACGGACGGATCTCGTTGCCGCTGCCGTCGAACGTGCGCGGGAATACCACGGCGTCGAATCAGCTTGCCGGACTGTTTCCGTCGGGGACGGGCTCTGGGATCTTGAAGTCGCCGATCATCTCGGCCTCGAATTCATCGGTATCGGCATGCCGCCGAAAGCGGACGTTTTGACCACGCGCGGGGCGGTTGTCTTTCCCGATTTCGATGATGACCGGCTTGCCGAACGGCTTGGGATCGCAACGGCTCACTGAGAAACATGGCAGTCACTCAGGACATGGCTTGTCCGCGCAGACTGCGCGCCAGATTGCTCCGGCGACGCAGTTGCGATTGCACGAATCAAACCGCCAGGCACAGATACTTGATGACGACGTAGTCGTCGATGCCGTAGTGCGAGCCTTCGCGGCCGAGGCCCGACTGCTTCACGCCACCGAACGGCGCGACTTCGTTCGAGATCAGGCCCGTGTTCACGCCGACCATCCCGTATTCGAGCGCTTCCGCCACCTTCCACACGCGGCCGATGTCGCGGCTGTAGAAGTACGCGGCCAGGCCGAACTCGGTGTCGTTCGCGAGGCGGATCACTTCGTCGTCGCTGCCGAACTTGAACAGCGGCGCGAGCGGCCCGAACGTCTCTTCCTTCGCGACCTTCATCGCCGGCGTGACACCCGTCAGCACGGTCGGCTCGAAGAAGCCGTGGCCGAGCGCGTGGCGCTTGCCGCCCGTCACGACGGTCGCGCCCTTCGCGAGCGCGTCCTCGATGTGTGCCTCGACCTTCAGCACCGCGGCTTCGTTGATCAGCGGACCTTGCGTGACGCCCGGCTCCGTGCCGCGGCCCACCTTCAGCTGGCCGACGGCCGCCGCGAGCTTCTGCGCGAACTGGTCGTACACGGCTTCATGCACGTAGAAACGGTTCGTGCACACGCAGGTCTGGCCGCTGTTGCGGTACTTCGACGCGATCGCGCCTTGCACGGCCGCATCGAGATCCGCATCATCGAACACGATGAACGGCGCGTTGCCGCCGAGTTCGAGCGACACCTTCTTGACCGTCGCCGCGCACTGCGACATCAGCAGGCGGCCGACCGGCGTCGAGCCGGTGAACGACAGCTTGCGCACGATCGGGTTCGACGTCAGTTCGCCGCCGATTGCCTTCGGGTCGCCCGTGACGACGCTGAACACGCCCGCCGGCACGCCCGCGCGCTCGGCCAATACGGCCATCGCGAGTGCGGAGAACGGCGTCGCTTCAGCCGGCTTCACGACGATCGGGCAACCGGCCGCGAGCGCCGGGCCGACCTTGCGCGTGATCATCGCCGCCGGGAAGTTCCACGGCGTGATCGCCGCGCACACGCCGATCGCTTCCTTCGTCACGACGATGCGCTTGTCGCTCGCCGGCGTCGGGATCGTGTCGCCGTACACGCGCTTGCCTTCTTCCGCGAACCATTCGAGGAACGACGCGGCATAGCCGATCTCGCCCTTCGCTTCGGCCAGCGACTTGCCCTGCTCGGTGGTCAGGATCAGCGCGAGGTCGTCGGCGTTTTCCATCATCAGGTCGTGCCACTTGCGCAGGACGACCGCGCGTTCCTTTGCCGTCTTCTTGCGCCACGCCGGCCATGCGGCGTTCGCGGCTTCGATCGCGTGACGCGTCTCGGCCGTGCCCATTGCCGGCACCGTGCCGAGCAGGCCGCCCGTCGCCGGGTTGCGGACGTCGAACGTCTCGCCGTTCGTCGCGCCTTGCCATTCGCCGTTGACGTACGCCTGCTGGCGGAACAGCGACGGGTCTTTCAGTGCCAGGGTTTCCTGAACCGTGCTCATATGAATCACCTGCTTCGAATAGGACGGATGAAACGACCGCCGCCGTCACGAAGACGGCGGCGGCGCAATCAGTTGATGAAGTCGACGGACACTCAGGCCGGCACGCCGACCGTTTCCTTCAGCACTTCCTCGAGGATCACGAGCGCTTCGTCGAACACGGCTTGCGGGATCGTCAGCGGGAACAGGAAGCGCACGACGTTCGAGTACACGCCGCACACGAGCAGCAGCAGGCCGCGCTCGAGCGCACGCGTCTGCACGCGCTTCGTGAATTCCGCATCCGGCTCGCCCGAGCCCGGCTTCAGGAACTCGACCGCGATCATCGCGCCCGGGCCGCGCACGTCGGCGATCTGCGGCACGTCGGCCTGCAGTGCGTTCAGCTTCGCCTTCAGCACGTCGCCCAGTTGCGTCGCGCGCTCGCACAGCTTCTCTTCGTCGATGATCTCGAGCACCGCGTGTGCCGATGCGACGGCCAGCGGGTTGCCCGCGTACGTGCCGCCGAGGCCGCCGGGCGCTGCCGCGTCCATCACGTCCGCACGGCCGACGACGCCCGACAGCGGCATGCCGCCTGCAAGGCTCTTCGCCATCGTGATCAGGTCGGCCAGCACGTCGTAGTGCTGCATCGCGAACAGCTTGCCGGTACGCGCGAAGCCCGTCTGCACTTCGTCGGCGATCAGCAGGATGCCGTGCTCGTTACAGATCTTGCGCAGCGCGCGCACGAACTCGGCCGGCGCCGGGTTGAAGCCGCCTTCGCCCTGGACCGGTTCGAAGATGATCGCGGCGACGCGCTTCGGATCGATGTCGGCCTTGAACAGCATCTCGATCGCCTTGATCGAGTCGGCGGTCGTCACGCCGTGCACGGCGTTCGGGTACGGAGCGTGGAACACGTCGCCCGGGAACGGGCCGAAGTTCAGCTTGTACGGGGCGACCTTGCCGGTCAGCGCCATGCCCATCATCGTGCGGCCGTGGAAACCGCCCGAGAAGGCGATGACGCCCGGACGGCCGGTCGCTGCGCGCGCGATCTTGATCGCGTTCTCGACGGCTTCCGCGCCGGTCGTGAAGAACGCGGTCTTCTTCGGGAAATCGCCCGGCGCGCGGTCGTTGATCTTTTCAGCCAGCTCGACGTACGACGCGTACGGGACGATCTGGTAAGCGGTGTGCGTGAAGTTGTTCAGCTGATCCGCGATCGCCTTGACGATCTTCGGGTGGCGGTGGCCGGTGTTCAGCACCGCGATGCCGGCGGCGAAATCGATGAAGCGGCGGCCTTCGACATCCCACAGTTCCGCGTTCTCGGCGCGGGCTGCGTAGAAATCGCACATCACGCCAACGCCGCGCGGGGTGGCGGCGTTCTTGCGGGCCTGCAGGTCGGCATTCTTCACGGTCATCTCCTTGATGTTCTGTCCGGTGGGATAAAAAACGGCCGCATTGGCAGCCCATGGAGGCGACTATAATCACATTTGGCTCTGGCAATCAGAGCCATTTCAATAAATATTCAGGAGCCAATCATGCGCGCGAGCGTGTTGTCGGACTGGCTGGCGCAGCGCCTCGTGCGCGGCGGCGAACAGCCGATCTACCGGCAGCTTCACCGGCTGCTGCAACAGGCGATCCTGTCGCGCGAACTGCCGGCCGGCACGCGCGTGCCGTCGTCACGGCTCCTGGCCGCCGAGCTCGGGATCGCGCGCAACACGGTCACGCAGGTTTACGAACAGCTTGCGCTCGAAGGCTACGTGAACTCGGCAACCGGCCGCGGCACGTTCGTCGCCGACAGCGCGCCGGACGAGATCGTCGGTGCGCCGATCGACGCGGCGGCCGCGCGCCCGGCGCTCGTGCAAGCTTCCGCGCGGAGGCTGTCCGCTCGCGGCACGCGCCTCGTCGAAGGCGCAGGTGTATCGAAACGGCAGGGCGGCGCGTTCATGCCGGGCGTGCCCGATGTGTCGCGATTTCCGGCGCGCGTGTGGACGCGGCTGCACAACAAATACTGGCGGCGCTTGCGTCCCGACCTGCTGACCTACGCGCCGGGCGGCGGGCTCGCGCTGCTGCGCGAGGCGCTGGCCGACTACCTGCGCACGTCGCGCTCGGTGCGCTGCACGCCCGAGCAGATCGTGATCACGACCGGCATTCACCAGTCGATCGACCTCGCGGTGCGGCTGCTGACCGACCCGGGCGACGCGATCTGGACCGAGGATCCGTGCTACTGGGGCGTGCGCAGCGTGCTGAACGTGTCGGGGCTGACGACGCGGCCGATTCCGGTCGACGACGAAGGCATCGCGCCGTCGGCCGCCGATCTCGCCGAACCGCCGAAGCTGATGCTCGTCACGCCGTCGCACCAGTATCCGCTCGGGATGGTGATGAGCCTCGCGCGGCGGCGGATGCTGCTCGAATACGCGCGCCAGCACGGCTGCTGGATCATCGAGGACGACTACGACAGCGAATTCCGCTACGGCAGCCGGCCGCTCGCGTCGCTGCAGGGGCTCGATACGGCCGGGCAGGTGATCTATGTCGGCAGTTTCGGCAAGACGCTGTTCCCGGGGCTGCGGGTCGGCTACCTGGTCGCGCCGGAGCCGCTCGCGGAAAGTTTCGCGACCGCCAGCGCCGAGCTGTATCGCGAAGGGCAGTTGCTGCAGCAGGCGGTGCTGGCCGAATTCATCGCGGAAGGGCACTTCGTGTCGCACATCCGCAAGATGCGCACGTTGTATGGGCAGCGGCGCGAGGTGCTGCTCGACGCGGTTGCTCGGCGCTACGGCAACACGCTGCACGCGCTCGGCAGCGATGCGGGGCTGCATCTGGTCACGCAGTTGCCGGAAGGCGTCGACGATCGCGCGGTCGCGCAGGCCGCGCTCGAACGCAATATCGTCGTGCGGCCGTTGTCGGGGTATTACGCGGATCGCGAACGTGCGGCGCCGGGCTTGCTGCTCGGCTATGCGTGCGTGCCGGAGGACGAGATCGCGACCGCGTTCGCGACGCTCGCCGAGGCGATCGACGAGCGGGCGTTCGGCAAGACGGTCGAGGTGGCTTGAGCGGCGTGCTCGATTGCAGCCTTGCTTCCTGATGTTTGCTGTCGGGGCTGGCGGAATCGCTCTCTCCGCAGTGCGGGGGGAATCCGCCGCTTGCGGCCTCCGGAACCTCGATACCGATCCACGCCGCAGACGACGGCGTCACGTTAGCCCGTGCGAGCAGCGTCGAGAATGGCGGCCGCTCGACGCGGATCCGCGCGCCGGCTACAGCCGGATCAGCGCCGCGCCCGCCACCACCAGCGCGCACGCGGCGAGCCGCTGCGCGCCGGGCCGCTCGCGCATCACGAGCCAGCCGATCGCGACCGCGAAGATCGAGCTCGTTTCGCGCAGCGCCGATACCGTCCCGACCGGCAAGTACCGGTACGCGAGGATCACGATGCCGTACGCGGCGAGCGAGATGGTGCCGGCGATCGCGCCCTGCGTGAGCGCGGTGCGCGAGCCGAGCACCGCGCGCGGGCCGCCCCGCACCGCGCACACGAGCACGAACTGCGGCACGCTCCACAGCACGTACACCCATGCGATGTAGCCGAGCGCGCTGCCGGACACGCGCGAGCCGATGCCGTCGCAGATCGAATAGGCGGCGATGAACACGCCCGTGAGCAGCGCAAACGGCACGCCTTCGCCGGAGAACCTGAAGCCGCGCCGCAGTGCGAGCGACATGATGCCGAACGACACGAGCACGATGCCCGCGAAGCCGAACGGCGTCGGCCGCTCGTGCAGAATCGCGAGCGCCAGTACCGACACGAGCAGCGGAGAAATCCCGCGTGCGATCGGGTAGATCTGCCCGAATTCGCCGCTGCGGTACGCGCGCGCCAGCGTGAAGCAGTACGCGACCTCGAGCACGGCCGACCCGGCGATATACGGCCACGCGGCAGGCGCCGGCGCGGGCAGCAGTGCGACGCCGGCGACGCCGAACACGAAATACGGCAGCGACATCGTGCCGAGCTGGACGAGCCGGTCTTCGCTGACGTGGAGGAATGCATTCCAGATCGCGTGAAGCAACGCGGAGCACAGCACGAGGCCGATGAAGAGGTGGTCCATGAACGAACGGGCGGACAGGATCGCGAGCAGAGGGGGCGCGGTCATTATGTGGGTATCGGGCGCACTCGCAAGGAATTGTCGATAATGGCGTGTTGTTATTCACCGGATGCCGACCATGACCGAAGCCACCCAAGCCCAGCCTGCCGTTCCGCGCCTCACGAGCCTCTCACACGGTGGCGGCTGCGGCTGCAAGATTGCGCCTGGCGTGCTGTCCGAACTGCTGAAGCGCGCGACGCCGCCCGCGCTGTTCCCGGATCTGCTGGTCGGCACCGAGACGTCCGACGACGCGGCCGTCTACCGCCTCAACGACGAGCAGGCGATCGTCGCGACCACCGACTTCTTCATGCCGATCGTCGACGATCCGTTCGACTTCGGCCGCATCGCCGCGACCAACGCGCTGTCCGACGTCTATGCGATGGGCGGCAAGCCGATCCTCGCGCTCGCGCTGGTCGGCATGCCGATCAACGTGCTGCCGCACGAGACGATCGCGGCCGTGCTGCGCGGCGGCGAATCGGTGTGCGCGGACGCCGGCATCCCGGTCGCGGGCGGCCATTCGATCGATTCGGTCGAGCCGATCTACGGGCTCGCGGCGATCGGCGTCGTGCATCCGTCGCGCGTGAAGCGCAATGCGGCTGCGCGCGCGGGCGACGTGCTCGTGCTCGGCAAGCCGCTCGGCGTCGGCGTGTTGTCCGCCGCGCTGAAAAAGAACCAGCTCGATGCCGATGGCTATGCGCAGATGGTCGCGACGACCACCAAGCTGAACCGGCCGGGCACCGAGCTCGCCGCGCTGCCGGGCGTGCACGCGCTGACCGACGTCACGGGCTTCGGGCTGCTCGGCCATACGCTCGAGCTGGCGCGTGGTGCGCACCTCACCGCACGCGTGCACTATGCGTCGCTGCCGTGGCTCGCGGGCGTCGAGGCGTTCGTCGCCGACGGCGTGTTCACCGGCGCGTCGGGCCGCAACTGGGCCGCGTACGGCGCGGACGTGCAACTGGCCGCTACGCTGCCGCCCGTCGCGCAGGCACTGCTGACCGACCCGCAGACGTCGGGCGGCTTGCTGGTCGCGTGCGCGGCGGAGGCCGTCGACGACGTGCTCGCGTGCTTCCGTGCCGACGGCTTCGACCGCGCGGGCGTGATCGGCGAGATGGTGGACGGGCCTGCACGCGTCGACGTCGCGTGACGTTCAAGCGGCATACAGGATTTTTTTGCGGTCGCTAGAATCGATGCCTTCCATCGAGAAGGCATCCACGACCGATGAACGACTTCCTGTTCGGGCTGATGATCGCGCTGTCGGTCGGGCCCGTTGCGCTGATGATCGCGAACTACGGGATGCGCGCCGGCACCGCAAGCGGCGTGCGCGCGGCGGTGGGTGTCGCGACGGCCGACGGCTGTTATGCGGTTATCGCGTTCACGCTCGGCGCGATGCTCGCGAGCACGCTCGCCGCGCATCTGTTGCTGTTTCGTCTGGTCGGCGCGCTCGTGCTGCTCGCGATGGGCGCGCGGATGCTGTGGCAGGCGCTGCGGGATCGCCGCCGCACGCTCGACGGTGATGCGCGGCCGCCAGGCAGCCGCCCGTTTTCATCGATGTTCTTCGTCACGCTGGCGAACCCGCTCACGATCCTGTTGTTCTATGGCTATGCAACGGCTGCCGCCGGTGCGCACCGGCACTGGCTGCTTGGTGCCGCGTGCGTGTTTGCCGGCAGCCTCGCCGGGCAGCTCGTGTTCGCATTCGGCGGCAGCGTGATCGGCAGGATCGTGAAGTCGCCGGGGCTGCTCGCCGCGAGCCATGTGGTCGCGGCGCTTGTCGTGCTGGGTTACGGCGTGGCGGGGCTGGCGCGGTTGTAGCAGTTCGCCGGGTCGCACGCGTGCAAGTGCGATCGACGTGCCGGTGTCGGGCAACCGGATAGTATTCCTGATGGTGTGTCGACGCACGAAGACCATTTGCTTCGTCATTCCCGCGTGCTCCGGACCTGCACTGACGCACCATTGCCGTTTCGTAGTCGGGTTCCGCATCGGGCACGCGCGTTTTATACTCCGACGCGCAGTCTACGAGAGCCGTTCTCACCCAACATCATTGAAACAAGGAACGCCGATGCTGACTCGCTCCATTCTTTCCGCCGCTGCATTCTCGCTCGCAGCCTGTGCGACCGCGCCGTCGATCGCGCAGGATAACCAGGGCAACAACGCGGGCAACAATGCATTCGCCGAGACCGGTGCACAGGGCCGCCCGGTCAAGGTCATGATCATCACGATGTTCGGTCCGGAGGGCCAGGCCTGGCTCGACCGGATCGGCCCGTGGCGCGACATCGCCGTGCCCGGCCTGTCGCCCGACTATCCGAACGTGCATTGCAACAAGCAGGACGTCTGCGTGGTCACGACCGGCATGGGCTACGCGAACGCGTCGGCGACGATCATGGCGCTCACGTTTTCGCAGCGCTTCGATCTGCGCCGCACGTACTTCCTGATCTCCGGCATCGCGGGTGTCGATCCTGCGCAAGGCACGGTCGGTTCGGCCGCGTGGTCGAAATACCTCGTCGATTTCAGCCTGCAGTGGGAGCTCGATGCACGCGAGATTCCGGCCGGCTGGAATACGGGCTTCCTCGGCATCAACACGAAGAGCCCGAACGACAAGCCGCCGCTCGACTATCGCACCGAGGTGTTCCAGCTCAACCCGCAGCTGACCGACGCCGCCGTCGCGCTGTCGCGCAACGTCGTGCTCGCCGACAGCGCGCAGGCGCAGGCCGCACGCGCGAAGTTCAACTACGCGCCGGCGAACCGGCCGCCGACGGTGATCCAGTGCGACACGTCATCGGGCAACACGTGGTTCTCGGGCACGCTGGTCGGCGAGCGCGCGCGCCAGTGGACCAAGATCCTGACCGACGGCAAGGGCACGTACTGCATGACCGCGCAGGAAGACAACGCGACGTATGAAGCGCTCAAGCGCGCGGCGAGCGTGAAGCGGGTCGACCTGTCGCGCGTCGCGGTGCTGCGCACCGGGTCCGATTTCGACCGGCCGTATGCAGGGCAGACGAGTGCCGACAACCTGCTGAACTACGCGGACCAGGGCGGCTTCGCCCCGGCGACCGAAAACCTGTATCGCGCGGGCAATCCGCTTGTACAGGACATCGTGACGCACTGGGGCGAATGGCGTGATGGGGTGCCGCGCCGTTGAGCTGATTTGATCCGATGGGACGGTGCAGATTGATGTGCAGTCCCGTCGATCAAGTGGGCCGGATGGGCCTCCGGTAGCGGAGGAGGCGACCGCGCCGCCGGCGATGAGCAAAGGTCGGGGTCTGCTACGGCGTCGGCCTGTCCGGTCTCTCGATCCTGACTTCGATTTTCGTGTATTCGGGCCCCAATAACTGCACGGGCCCGGTTCGACCACGTTCATCGGTCATGCCCGAATATCGGGCGGCGCTCGTGCTGATCCGATAGCAGGTCCGTGCGAGCGGCCGCTTTTGATCATCCAGAAGCGTCAGCGGGTTATCGTTCGTCCGTTCGGTCCAGCGCGTGGTGGTCACGACGCGGGTGCGCGCAGGGGCAGGATCGTCGCCGCACGTCAGACGGTCGGCATCCGGAGGCGGCCCGGGTGTGGCAGGTGTTATTGCGTAGCTGGCGACTCCCTCCAGCCCCGGCGTGTTGCAAAGTTGCTGACATCCGGCCGGTGGACATTTCGGAACGAATTGCACCCAGATTTGCTTCGCGCTGTCGGCGTCGAGCTCGCCGTCCTTGCGAGCGAAGATCCGTTCTTGTACGTAGACATCGTCCGGTGCCATACCGAGTTCGACGAGAAAAGATTTCATCTGTTCGCCACGTTGCCTGGCCAATTGAGCCGGCTTGTGCTCCCATTCGTATGCAAGCGCATCGATCGTGGCCATCACGCCTTCCTGTGTCCACTCTCGCGCCGTCAGATAGTGCCTGACGAGGCTGAGCCTCGCGCTGTTGCCTATCTCGGTCGAGTTCAACGGCAACTGCATGCTGTCGGTGAGCAGGACTTTGCACGCGTTTGCTTGCACCGGGCCAAGCAAAAGGGCAATCAGCAAGGAGACGAAGGTACGCTTCATGGATTCGGCCTGGTTAGCGAGCAAGAATGAACCACGCAATGCTGTCCGCATTGCCTAAAGCATCGTTGGGATGGTGTTTGGCGAAATGCATGCATGCGGTCCGCCCATACGCACCCGAATGGTCGACCGCGTTGAACGTGTCCTCGAAGTGAGTGCACTCGTGCACGATCGTCAGTTGCTGCGAGGACAGGTTTCCGGCCGAACGCTCCGGGAGTGAACAGAACGGGAGACTGATGGCGATGGTATGGGTAGACGTATCGGGACGGCACACATGAGCGACTTCCGCATCGAGATTTTTCATATTGGGTAGACAGCCGGTGGCGCGGTCGGCATCTGATCCAGTGCGGACGAAGTTTCTGGCATCCAGCCTTGCCATGACGTCAGCCAGGGCGTCGAGTCCGTTTATCAGCGTGCGTCGGGTTTCGATGTCGGATGTGCCGAACCAGTCGATGACGCGTGCTTCGGTGGCGGGGCTCCATCGAGCCAGTTCCCGGATTCGCTGCCGCGTGATGGCGACAGCCTCGTCTCGCAATTCGAGCATCCGCTTTCTGAACGTCGAGTCCGTCATGTTCGGGCATATCGGCGGTCCGTCGAGCGATAGCGGTATGGAAACGACGGAGTCGCGGATCGTGTTGACCGATACGGTTGCAATGCGGATCCATTCTTCATCGTTCGTTGCGTCGGGATCGTTCAAAGGCATGGGCTTTCCTGACAGGGAAGGAGCGCACATCCCGGCGTTGCGTGCCGGAATGCACGCGTATTCATCTGGCGGCAATGTCGAGATGGAGTTTGCCGTGGCTGGCGAGGCTGACACGTTGCGTGCAGCCTTCCATATCGGTCGTCCCGGTAATGACGGAATCAGGCGCGCTATCGGATGTGATTCGATAGCGGACGTTCTTCAACGGATGTCCTGTCGATTGGTCGAGTAACCGAAACTGCTCGTCGTACGCTGAATTGGGCGCAGACGGCTCGCGGGACGAGAGCGGAGTTCGGTTGTAGCCCGAGTGTCGTTCCAGGAAGATGCTGGAATCGCTTCCCGCCATCACGCGGTTCTTTCCGCAAGGGCACGACACGGAATCGCCATCGACGACGGCGTTGCGGCCGCCCTCGGAAATCCCCTTCCCCGTCCCGACAATGCTGAAATGACCGTCGCAGATGCCGCATGACGCGCGGTCTTCGCTGAGCGCTATATGTTTGCCGTGGTCGAACATCGTCGACGAGTGGGCGATGACATGCCCTCGCGTCGTGGTTGGGTCGCCATTGCGCACGACGGCTTTGCGTTGCCTTGCGCCATCCATTTCACGGGTATGAGCCGACGTAGTCATATGAGTCTCCATTCGGATATGACCGGAGCGCTCATGCTAAGGACTCGGTGCTTGCGGAGAACTCGCTGAAATGCGAACGACGCGACACCGATCGTTGGAAAGTGTGAAAGGGGAAGGCGATGATAGGGCGCGTTGGCGTTGTAAAGGCGAACCCGCGTGTATGACGTGCCGTGTCGGGAAGAGGATCAGAACAGCTGTGGGCAAGGGCCGGCGCGGCTGCCGGCAATAGGGCCTGCGCGCGAGAGGCACTTGTTACGCAAGTCTGCGTTGGTCAAGCGCTTGATTAAGGGACGGCAGGACCGGATTCCCGAATTCGGGGCGACCAATGTTAGCGATCGTGTCGACGAGACGACTTTTGCGTTGCCATCGCGGCACGCATGATCGGTGTTCGACAACGGACATCCCGGTTGCCCGCCGAATACGCGGGCAACCGGGATGGAACTTCGCCCCAGCAACCGAAAACCTGTATCGCACGGACAACCCGCTCGTGCAGGACATCGTCATGCACCGGGGCGAATGGCGCGACCGCGTGCCGCGCCGTTGACGGCTCAGCGGGGCGTCAGTGCGAATGCGGGGCCGAACGGAACGGTGTCCACACCGGCGTGGTGTCGTCCCAGTGATCGAGCGGCGAAGGGAGTTGATCGTTCATCATGTCCTCCTGCAACTAACTATCTAGCTGACTGACTCGGCGAGTCGTCGATGGATGATTCGGAACGCCGCGCGCGGGGCAACCCGTTGCGCGGCGTTGCGCGTTTACCGGCCTCCGCCGGCGAGCTGGTTGCTTTCCGGCATCGAGCGATACGGGCCTTGCGCCAGGTCGAGCCCTTGCGGATACGAATTGGCTTTGCGCAGGTACGCGAGCGTGCCGTCCTTGCGCGCTTGCTCGACTTCCGCGCTCACTTCGGCGCGGGTACGCGGGCCGTTGTGCTGCGAGTACCACGACGTGTTGCCGTAGTCGCCGGCGTGCGGGGTGCCGGAATCGGCGAAGGCCGGTGCGGACACGGCGAGCGTGAGGGCGAGGGCGGAGAGAAGATGGCGGCGGTTCATGGCGAGACTCCTGGAATTTCGGAGCTGGCGCTGGAGCGCTTACTCCGGTCCCGTCAAGCGGGATCTGTTCGATGCGCAACGAGGTGCGCGACAGGGTTTACTCTAGGTATCTGTTCCGTCGCGATAAATGCGGCAGATGCGAATTGAATTGTCGTGTCAGTGGAACAATCGACATCCGTACACCCGGCAGGGTTATGCGGAAATCGCTCGAACCCGCCTGCAGCGGGCCTCGCACGGGAGCGACGACGGCGCGCGGCGATGCCCGCGGACGATTGCGTCGCGTGGCACAAAGGTTTGCTGCGGATTCGGGAAGGATCGAGTGCGCCGGGCGGGAAATGGGGCGCGGAGGCGGGACGACACGCGGGCTGGCGGCCCGCGTGTGCGGTTCGGTTGCTCAGTTCAGGCGCTTACGCGACCCACTCGTTGATGACCGGCGTGTCGAGCGCCGGCGCGCGTTCGGCTTCCTCGAACGTGCGCTTGCTGCACGTCGCATCGAGGCTGCCCTTGCCGCTCAGTAACGGGCAGCGGTCGAATACCTCAGCGATCCAGTCGACGAACACGCGCACTTTCGGTGACAGATGGCGGCTGTGCGGATACACGACCGAGATCGGCATCGGCAGCGGCTTGACGCCCGGCAGCACTTCCTTGAGCCGGCCCTCGCGCAGGTGCGGCAGCACCATGAAGAGCGGCGGCTGGATCAGCCCGAAGCCTTCGATCCCGCAGGTCACGTACGCATCCGCGTCGTTGACCGACACGATGCTTTCCATCTTCATCTCGACTTCCTTGCCGTCGGTCAGGAACGTCCAGTCGATCGTGCGGCCGGTGCGGCTCGAGAAGTAGTTGACGGCCTTGTGCTGGTTCAGGTCGTCGATCGTCTGCGGCTCGCCGTGGCGCTCGAGATAGTCGGGCGACGCGACCGTCACGCATTCGAACAGGCCGACCCGGCGCGCGACGAGCGACGAGTCCTGCAGCGCGCCGACGCGGATCACGCAGTCGACCCCTTCCTGCAGCAGGTCGACCGGCCGGTCGGACAGGCCGAGCTGCAGGTCGATGTCCGGATAGCGCGTATGAAATTCGCACAGCGACGGAATCACGAGCAGCCGCCCGATCGAACCCGGCATGTCGATACGCAACTTTCCGTGCGGTTTCCGGTTGTTCGCCTGGAAGCTCGCCTCGGTTTCCTCGACGTCCGCGAGGATCCGCACGCATCGTTCGTAGTACGCGGCGCCGTCCGGCGTGAGCGACAGCCGGCGCGTGGTCCGGTGCATCAGCCGCACACCGAGGAATGCTTCGAGATTCTGGATGATCGTCGTGACGGACGCTCGCGGCAAGCTGAGCGTTTCTGCTGCCTTGGTGAAGCTGCTTGTATCGACGACGCGAGTAAACACCTGCATGGCCTGAAGCCGGTCCATCACAACCTCCGCAATCTAATGAGCCTCCGGAACGACAAGGCTGCGCTACCTCGTGGGTAAACGCAGCCTCGGATTGTTCGGGGGCGTTGAATTGTGTTGCCGGATTATAGGCATTTATCCCAATGTCTGCCGGACCCAGAATTCGTTCCATCTCGAAATGGACGCTGCATCGTCATGGACGCTTCTGAATTCAGCAAATTCCTGAAGGCCGCATTGCCGCCGCAAGCCACGGCAGGCGCGGCGCTGACGGTCGCCGAAGTGGAAATTCCCGGCTACGCGCAGGACATCGTGCTGCGCCTCTACCGCCGCCCGGACAAGACCGGGTTGCCAGTAGTGCTTTATTTCCACGGTGGCGGCTTCGTTCGCGGTTCGCTCGAAGACGCCGATTTCGCCGCGCGTTTTTTAGCAGAACGCTTACCAGCGCTCGTAGTGTCGGTCGATTATTCGCTCGCACCGGCCTTTCCTTTTCCGGCCGCGCCGGAGGATGCGTATCGCGCCGCCGTGTGGGCCGCGACGCGCGCCCGCGCGTTCGGCGGCAACCCGAAGAAGATCGGTGTCGCGGGTCATGACGCGGGCGGCCAGCTCGCGAACTGCCTCGCGTTCATCGCGCGCGATCGCGGCGAAGTGCAGATCGTCGCGCAGGCGCTGTTCGGACCGATGCTCGACCCCAGCATGACGCGCATCGGCGACGCCGATCGCCTCGCCTCCGACATCACCCCGCGCGAATGCGCGGCCTGTTATCGCGCGTATCTGCCGCAGGCCGCGCAACGCATGCACCCGTACGCTGCGCCGCTCGAATCGGTGCGCCTCGCGGGGCTGCCGCCGACGCTCGTCGTCACCGCGCAGAACGACGTGCTGCACGTCGAGGCGGAGAAATATGCGGGCTGCCTGATCTCGTCGGGCGTGCTCACGCAGGTGATCCGCTATCCGGACATCACGCACGCCGCGCTCGCGACGCACGAAGCCGCCTTCGAGGAAGCCGTGCGCTTCTTCCAGTGCCGCTTCCAGGCGCGCCAGCCGAACCGTTCCGAATAACCAAAAACCAATCCACGTTTACTGGAGATCCACATGGCCATCCTACGCACCTCCCGTTCCCGAATCGCGACAGCGGCGATCGTGACGCTCGCCGTCGTCGGCCTCGGAACATTCGGCGCGATGCGCGTGAACGCAAACGCGCCCGAGAAAGCGGCTGCACCGCTGCCCGAAGTCGACGTCGCGACCGTCGTGCCGCAGACCGTGACCGACTGGCAGAGTTATTCGGGCCGCCTCGAAGCGGTCGAGAAAGTCGACGTGCGCCCGCAGGTGTCGGGCACGATCGTCGCGGTGAACTTCAAGGACGGCGCGCTCGTGAAGAAGGGCGACGTGCTGTTCGTGATCGATCCGCGCCCGTACCAGGCCGAAACCGACCGTGCGGCCGCGCAGCTCGCGGCCGCGCAGGCGCGCAACGGCTACGCGCAGACCGACTGGCAGCGCGCGCAGCGGCTGATCGGCGACAACGCGATCGCGAAGCGCGACTACGACGAGAAGCAGAATGCGGCCCGCGAGGCGACGGCGAACCTGAAGGCCGCCGAAGCCGCGCTGGAAACGGCGCGCATCAACCTCGGCTATACGCGGATCACCGCGCCTGTGTCGGGCCGCGTGTCGCGCGCGGAAATCACGCTCGGCAACGTCGTGTCGGCCGGCGCATCGGCCGCGCCGCTGACGACGCTGGTGTCGGTGTCGCCGATCTACGCATCGTTCGACGCGGACGAGCAGACCTACCTGCAATACATCAACGGCGCGCGCAGCGGCCGCAAGGTGCCGGTCGAGCTCGGCCTCGCGAACGAAACCGGCTACTCGCGCAGCGGCGAGATCGATTCGGTCGACAACCGGCTCGACACGTCGTCCGGCACGATCCGCGTGCGCGCGCGCTTCGACAACGCCGACGGCGCGCTCGTCCCGGGCCTCTACGCGCGTGTGAAGGTGGGCGGCAGCGCGCCGCACGAGGCACTGCTCGTCGACGACGCGGCGATCAACACCGACCAGGACAAGAAGTTCGTGTTCGTCGTCGACCAGCAAGGCCGCGTGTCGTACCGCGAAGTGCAGCAGGGGATGCAGCACGGCAACCGGCGCGTGATCGTGAGCGGGCTCTCCGCCGGCGATCGCGTGATCGTGAACGGTACGCAGCGCGTGCGCCCCGGCGAACAGGTGAAGCCGCACATGGTCCCGATGACGGGCGGTGACGCGCCGTCCGCGCCGTTGGCGGGCAACGCGAAGCCGGCCGCCCCGGCGAAGGCGGATTCGTAAGCGGCTCGCCGCTTCGTATCCGCGTTCAACCAGACAGAGCCACACATGAACATTTCAAAATTCTTTATCGACCGGCCGATCTTCGCAGGAGTCCTATCGGTGATCATCCTGCTCGGCGGGGTGATCGCGATGTTCCTGCTGCCGATCTCCGAGTATCCGGAAGTCGTGCCGCCTTCCGTGATCGTGAAGGCGCAGTACCCGGGTGCGAACCCGAAAGTGATCGCCGAGACGGTCGCGTCGCCGCTCGAGGAGCAGATCAACGGCGTCGAGGACATGCTCTACATGCAGTCGCAGGCGAACAGCGACGGCAACATGACGATCACCGTCACGTTCAAGCTCGGCACCGATCCGGACAAGGCCACGCAGCTCGTGCAGAACCGCGTGAACCAGGCGCTGCCGCGTTTGCCGGAAGACGTGCAGCGGCTCGGCATCACGACGGTGAAGAGCTCGCCGACGCTGACGATGGTGGTCCACCTGATCTCGCCGGACAACCGCTACGACATGACCTACCTGCGCAACTACGCGCTGATCAACGTGAAGGATCGCCTGTCGCGGATCCAGGGCGTCGGCCAGGTGCAGCTGTGGGGTTCGGGCGACTACGCGATGCGCGTATGGCTCGATCCGCAGAAGGTCGCGCAGCGCGGGCTGTCGGCCGAGGACGTCGTGCAGGCGATCCGCGAGCAGAACGTGCAGGTCGCGGCCGGCGTGATCGGCGCATCGCCGTCGCTGCCGGGCACGCCGCTGCAGTTGTCGGTGAACGCGCGCGGCCGCTTGCAGACGGAAGACGAGTTCGGCGACATCGTCGTGAAGACGACGCCGGACGGCGGCGTCACGCACCTGCGCGACATCGCGCGGATCCAGCTCGACGCATCCGAATACGGGCTGCGCTCGCTGCTCGACAACAAGCCGGCCGTCGCGATGGCGATCAACCAGTCGCCGGGCGCGAACTCGCTGCAGATCTCGGACGAAGTGCGCAAGACGATGGCCGAGCTGAAGCAGGACATGCCGGCGGGCGTCGACTACAAGATCGTCTATGACCCGACGCAGTTCGTGCGTTCGTCGATCAAGGCCGTCGTGCACACGCTGCTCGAGGCGATCGCGCTGGTCGTGATCGTCGTGATCGTGTTCCTGCAGACCTGGCGCGCGTCGCTGATTCCGCTGATCGCGGTGCCGGTGTCGATCATCGGCACGTTCTCGCTGCTGCTCGCGTTCGGGTATTCGATCAACGCGTTGTCATTGTTCGGGATGGTGCTCGCGATCGGGATCGTGGTCGACGACGCGATCGTGGTGGTCGAGAACGTCGAGCGGAACATCGAGAGCGGGATGAACGCACGGGCGGCGACCTACAAGGCGATGCAGGAAGTGAGCGGGCCGATCATCGCGATCGCGCTGACGCTCGTCGCCGTGTTCGTGCCGCTCGCGTTCATGTCGGGCCTGACCGGCCAGTTCTACAAGCAGTTCGCGATGACCATCGCGATCTCGACGGTGATCTCGGCGTTCAACTCGCTGACGTTGTCGCCGGCGCTGTCCGCGATCCTGCTGAAGGGCCACGGCGACAAGGAAGACTGGCTCACGCGCGTGATGAACCGCGTGCTCGGCGGCTTCTTCCGCGGCTTCAACAAGGTGTTCCATCGCGGCGCGGAGAACTACGGCCGCGGCGTGCGCGGCGTGCTGTCGCGCAAGACGCTGATGCTCGGCGTGTACCTCGTGCTGGTGGGCGCGACCGTGCTCGTGTCGAAGGTCGTGCCGGGCGGCTTCGTGCCCGCGCAGGACAAGGAATACCTGATCGCGTTCGCGCAGTTGCCGAACGGTGCGTCGCTCGACCGCACCGAGAAGGTGATCCGCGACATGGGCTCGATCGCGCTGAAGCAGCCGGGCGTCGAGAGCGCGGTGGCGTTCCCGGGGCTGTCGGTGAACGGCTTCACGAACAGCTCGAGCGCGGGCATCGTGTTCGTCACGCTGAAGCCGTTCTCGGAACGGCACGGCAAGGCGCTGTCGGCCGGCGCGATCGCGGGTGCGCTGAACCAGAAGTACGGCGCGATGAAGGACTCGTTCGTCGCGGTGTTCCCGCCGCCGCCGGTGCTGGGCCTCGGTACGCTGGGCGGGTTCAAGATGCAGGTGGAAGATCGCGGCGCGGTCGGCTACGCGCGGCTCGCGGATGCGACCAACGACTTCATCAAGCGCGCGCAGCAGGCGCCTGAGCTTGGCCCGTTGTTCACGAGCTACCAGATCAACGTGCCGCAGCTCAACGTCGATCTCGATCGCGTGAAGGCGAAGCAGTTGGGCGTGCCGGTGACCGATGTGTTCAACACGATGCAGGTGTATCTCGGCTCGCTGTACGTGAACGACTTCAACCGCTTCGGCCGTGTGTACCAGGTGCGCGTGCAGGCCGATGCACCGTTCCGCCAGCGCGCGGACGACATCCTGCAGTTGAAGACGCGCAACGACAAGGGCGAGATGGTGCCGCTGTCGTCGCTCGTCACGGTGACGCCGACGTTCGGCCCTGAAATGGTCGTGCGCTACAACGGCTACACGGCGGCCGACATCAACGGCGGCCCGGCGCCGGGCTTCTCGTCGGGCCAGGCGCAGGCCGCGATCGAGCGCATCGCGCATGAAACGCTGCCGCGCGGCGTGCGGTTCGAATGGACCGACCTCACGTACCAGCAGATTCTTGCAGGCGATTCGGCGATGTACGTGTTCCCGATCAGCGTGCTGCTCGTGTTCCTCGTGCTCGCGGCGCTGTATGAAAGCCTGACGCTGCCGCTCGCGGTGATCCTGATCGTGCCGATGAGCATTCTGTCGGCGCTGACGGGCGTGTGGCTCACGCAGGGCGACAACAACATCTTCACGCAGATCGGCTTGATGGTGCTGGTGGGGCTGTCGGCGAAGAACGCGATCCTGATCGTCGAATTCGCGCGCGAACTCGAACACGACGGCAGGACGCCGCTCGAGGCCGCGATCGAGGCGAGCCGGCTGCGGCTGCGCCCGATCCTGATGACGTCGATCGCCTTCATCATGGGTGTGGTGCCGCTCGTCACGTCGACGGGCGCCGGTTCGGAAATGCGCCATGCGATGGGGGTCGCGGTGTTCTTCGGGATGCTCGGCGTGACGCTGTTCGGGCTGATGCTGACGCCGGTGTTCTACGTCGTGCTGCGCACGCTCGCGGGCGGCAAGATTCACGTCGCCGGGAAGGACTCGGCCGGCTACGGTGTGCCGTCCCAGCACGTGCCGGCTTCGGATGCTTGAGGACAGGAAGATGAATAACTTGCACAACACGAACGGCCTGATGCGCTTCGCGAAGGTGGCGGCCGCGAGCACCCTGCTCGCGACGCTGCTCGCCGCGTGCGCGGTGGGGCCCGACTACAAGCGCCCGGATGTGTCGACGCCGACGGCGTTCAAGGAAGCGCCGACGCTCGCCGCCGGCGAGCAGGCCGGCACGTGGAAGACGGCCGAGCCGGCGGACGACGCGCATCGCGGCGAATGGTGGAAGGTGTTCGGCGACCCGGTGCTCGATTCGCTCGAGACGCAGGCGCTCGCCGCGAACCAGAACCTGAAGGCCGCGGCCGCGCGGGTCGAGGAAGCGCGGGCGGCTACCCGGACCGCGCGCTCGCAGTGGTTCCCGCAGATCGGCGCCGGCTTCGGGCCGACGCGCGAGGGGCTGTCGTCGGCGTCGCAGTTCCAGCCGCAGGGCACGGGCCCGACCAATGCGACGCTGTGGCGTGCGCAGGGTACGGTGTCGTATGAAGCCGACCTGTTCGGTCGCGTCGGCCGCAACGTCGAGGCGTCGCGTGCCGACCAGGCGCAGAGCGAAGCGCTGTTCCGTTCGGTGCAGCTCGCGCTGCAGGCGGACGTCGCGCAGAATTACTTCGAACTGCGTCAGCTCGATTCCGACCAGGACCTGTACCGCCGCACGGTGGAGCTGCGCGAGCAGGCCCTGAAGCTCGTGCAGCGCCGCTTCAACGAAGGCGACATCAGCGAGCTCGACGTGTCGCGTGCGAAGAACGAGCTGGCGACCGCTCAGGCCGATGCGGTCGGCGTCGCGCGGCGGCGCGCGGCGTCCGAGCATGCGCTCGCGATCCTGCTCGGCAAGGCGCCTGCGGATTTCGCGTTCAAGGAAACGCCGATCGTGCCGGTCGCGGTGAAGGTGCCGCCGGGCCTGCCGTCCGCGCTGCTCGAACGGCGCCC
This sequence comes from Burkholderia sp. SRS-25, assembly GCF_004343765.1. Lineage (NCBI taxonomy): Bacteria > Pseudomonadati > Pseudomonadota > Betaproteobacteria > Burkholderiales > Burkholderiaceae > Burkholderia > Burkholderia sp. SRS-25. The sequence goes on along the minus strand of NZ_PTXM01000004.1, from coordinate 55,277 downwards.
GGACGTGTCGGCGGCCGAGCGGGCGATGGCGGCCGCGAACGCGCGGATCGGCCTCGCGAAGTCGGCGTACTTCCCGAAGCTCGATATCACGGGTGCGTTCGGGTATGAAGCGTCGACGCTCGGCAACCTGTTCCTGTGGTCGAGCCGCACGTTCCTGCTCGGGCCGTTCGCCGGCACCGCGCTGACGCTGCCGCTGTTCGACGGCGGGCGTCGTGCGGCGGGCGTGCAGCAGGCGCGCGCGCAGTACGACGAGCAGGTCGCGAACTACCGCCAGCAGGTGCTCGTCGCGTTCCGCGAGGTCGAGGACAATCTCGCCGACCTGCGCCTGCTCGACGACCAGATCCGCGCGCAGGATGCGGCCGTCAACGCGTCGCGGCGCGCGGCGACGCTGTCGCGCACGCAGTATCAGGAAGGCGAGGTCGCATATCTCGACGTGATCGACAGCGAGCGTTCGGTGCTGCAGTCGCAATTGCAGTCGAACCAGTTGACCGGCGCGCAGGCCGTGTCGACCGTGAACCTGATCCGCGCGCTGGGCGGTGGATGGGGAGCGGCGCCGGCGGCGGTGGGCGATGCGGCGACGGGCAAGGCGGAGGTGGCGGCGCGGTGATGCACCGGCCCGAGACGGGCCGACTTACCGGGTAGTCGATCGAAGCACCCCGATCCGTGGCGACGCGGATCGGGTTTTTTATTGGCGGTCAGTCAGGGCGGTCAGGCCTGTTGCTCCGGCTTCACGTCCGTGCGTTCGGCGATCACCACCGCGTAGCGGCCGACCGCATCGGCGATGCGTTGCGCGAGCTCGGGATCGCGCACCGCGCGCGCGAGCGTGACACCGCCTGACAGCAGCGCGAGGAACGCGATTGCCCGATCGTCATCGAGTGGGCTGTCCATTCCGGCCGACACTTCGTCGACGATCTGCCGCAGTGCCTGCTCATACGCGTCGCGCGTCTCGTCATCGGCGCGCATCACTTCCGGGGACAGGCTCGGCAGTGCACAGCTTTCACCGAGTTCGCAGGTGCGTCGCGGGCCGAGGTAGAACGACACGAACGGGCGCCGCCAACGCGCGCCATGCTCGGCCTTGAACGTCGCGACGCCTTGCCGGAGCTGGGCGAGGCCATCGAGGACGACCTGCCGGAACGCTTCACCCTTCGTTTTGAAATGGCCGTAGAACGCGCCGTTGGTGACGCCCGCCGCCTTCGTCAGCGGACCGATGCCGGAGCCGCCATACCCCTCCTCGCGAAACAGCCGGCTCGCGGCTTCGAGGATGCGCGTACGGGTTTCGTGCTTGTGCTCGACGGAATAACGCATGACAGGCTCGCTTCAGAGCGATCACTCTTTATCTTGTATAGAGAGCGATCAGTGTCTAATGTATAGAGAGTGACTGGTATTTATATCACGTCACGATCCCGATGACCTGACCTGGAGAAAGTGCGATGCCGATTACGCTGACCGTATCAGAAGGAGTTTTCACGCCGGACGACGAGGGGCCGGTGTTTGCCGAGTTGACCGATGCGCTGCTGGACGTCGAGGGGCTGACCGGGAATGCGTTCCTGGCGCCGAACGTGGTGGGCACGCTCAACGTGCTGCCGCGTGACCGGACCTTCGTGCAGGGGCGCGCGGAGCCTGCCGCGTTCGTCGAGCTGAAGCTGCCCGCCGTGGCGCTCGCGGCGCCTGAGCGGCAGCGGCAATTCGTCGAACGGGCGACCGCGATCGTGCTGCGCCGGGCAGGTGGGCGGCTGACGGCCGCGCAGGTGTGGGTGAACGTCGTCCATGCGGTCGACGGTGGATGGGGCATTGCCGGACGACGCTACGACAACGCGTCGCTTGTCGATTCGATCCAGAGCGCGGCGGCAGCGCATTAATCGCAATTAACGGTCAAGCCGTCAGGCGTTGACCGGCGGCGTGGTGGCGCTCGCCCCCACGCCGGTTATTTTCCGTCGCCTGCAGCGAAGCGCTCGCACGAGTTCTGCAGTGGCCTGACCACGCAGCAGCAAATCTTTGACACCTTACGACTCACGCGGCGCATGCGCGTGCAGTCATTCGATTATCAAATGCGCGTCGGGCAGCAGCGCGAATCATCGATTGCTTCAAGAAAGCGCCCCATTCTTTCACAAGGCGGAGTCGTTTGGAGCGCATGACGGCGAGGATAGGCGTGCTGTTGACAGGCCGCTTCTTCCACGGGTTAGGATCACCGATATGATTCTTGTCTATCGCTACAGGGTGAAGTCGCTCAACGGACTGCTTAACAAGCAGAGTCGCGCGGTGAACTACGTCTGGAACTTCTGCAATGACGCGCAGAAGCACGCGCTCAAGTGGAGCAAGAGGTGGCCGACGGGTTTTGATCTGAACGTGCTGACAGCCGGTAGCAGCAAGGAACTCGGCATCCACTCCGGCACGATCAACGCAACGTGCGAGCAATACGCGAAGTCGCGCAGCCAGCACCGTCGGCCCTACCTGCGCTATCGCGGCAGGAAGTCGCTCGGCTGGGTTCCGCTGAAGGGCCGTGACCTGAAGCGCGAAGGCGACGCGTTCCGTTTCGCCGGCAATACCTTTCGCGTGTTCAACAGCCGCCCGCTTCCCGGAGGCAAGATCAAGGACGGAACCAACTTTGCGCAGGATGCCCGTGGCAACTGGTTCCTGAACGTTGTGGTCGAGGCACCCGATGTTCGGGCCCGTCCGATTCGTTCCGGTGTCGGAATTGACCTTGGTCTGAAAGACTTCGCCACACTTTCGACCGGCGAAAAGTTGCCTAATGATCGGTTTGGTCAGCGTGCGGCTGAAAAGCTGGCGAAGGCGCAGCGTGCGCGAAAGCACAAGCGGCATATCGCAAAGCTGCACGCCAAGGTGGCGAATGCCCGCGCCGATTTCCAGCACAAGCTTGCATTGAATCTGGTGCGACGCTTCGACTACATCGCGGTCGGCAACGTGTCCGCGGTCAAACTTGCCAGAACCAGGATGGCGAAGAGCGTCTACGACGCATCCTGGTCGTCCTTCCGAAACAAGCTCCGTTACAAGGCGATGGCGCACGGAGCCACGTTCGAGGAAGTGGACGAAAGCGGTTCTACCCAGTCCTGTTCGGCGTGCGGATCGAAAGACAGCACGACGCGGCCGAAAGGTATCGCGGGACTGCGAGTAAGGGAGTGGGCCTGCGATGGCTGTGGTGTCGAGCATGATCGAGACACCAACGCTGCGCTCAACATTCTCCGATGCGGACGTGCATCGCCAGGTGTGGGAATCCATTGCCATTAGGCGATGGAGGACGTCAAGCAAGGGTGGAAGAGACGCGACGTTTGCGTCGTAATGTTCGAGGCGCTTGGTGATCCTGATCGCGTCGATTGTGCTGATCGTGTTCTCCCCCAATCTTCACGTTCGCGTACAACTGGGCGTTCGACAGCGTGTTCGGGTTGCCGGACGCGGAACGCGGTGACCGTCGATGCGGAGCGGGGGCCCGTATCGTTTAGAAAAGAGCGGGAGAGCGATTGGGCGGAACGAATGCCGCCCGGGAGCACTTACGCGGCGACGAACTCGTGCACGAAGCGGTTGAACACCGCGGGGCTCGCCGCATTCATCCCGTGCGATGCGCCGGCAACCGTCTGCCGTTGCGCATTGCCGATCCACTGCGACAGCGTATCGACGTTGTTGCGGAACATCTTCGGGCTGCGCTGGCCGTCGATCAGCAGCGTGCGGCATGCGATATCGCCGGCAGTGTGCTGCGAGTACGCGGGCAGCGGATCGCGCAATTGCTTCGGCAGCGTGCTCGCGTTGTCGATCGCCATCGTGCGGAAGCGCGACGTGCTCTTCTTCCACGCGCCCGGCAGGCTCACGGAATCGACGAACATCTCGAGGCCGGCGTCCACCTCGCCTTGCCCGATCAGGCTCACGGCCTTCGTGCGCAGCGCGATCGCAGCGGCCGGCAGCGCGGCTTCGCGTACGCCCGGCTGTTGCAGCGGGCCGCCCGGATCGGCGAGCGTCAGCGATTCGACGAGATGCGGATGCTGGCGCGCGACGTTGAACGCGACGCTGCCGCCGCGCGAGTGGCCGACCAGATGCACGGGGCCGAGATCGAGCGCGTCGATGAATTCGGCGAGCTCGTCGACGTGGTTCTGCCAGCTGAACTCGTCCTGGATGCCCGCTTCGACTGCCGGCCAGTAGTGGCTCAGGCTCGGCGCGATGCAGCGGTAGTGGGCCGACAGCGCGGCGAGCTGCGGATCCCAGTAGCGGTAGTCGCACAGCGAGCCGTGCACGAACACCATCGGCGCGCCGCTGCCCCGCTCGACATACGGCAGGCTGATGCCTGACGAAAGCGTCGCAAATTGCAGGTCGGGGTTCGCGAGCACGGACGGCTCGATTCGCATGTTCATGACTGAAAGACTCAAAGGTGCGTCAACACGACGCAACTATGCATCACGGCGACCTGCAAGGAAAACGCATAATTTTCATCGTGACGATCAATTTTATTGATGGCTCGGCCGGAAAGCCTTGTCGGAAGGAGATGGGTGTCGATGCTTTCAATCGTCTAACGATTGATCGTGAAGCCGGAAAGGCCGGAAAAGGGCGTGCGGCGGCCTGCGCAACCGCGCATCGAAACCAGGGAAAGGGAAGGCCGCGAGCCGCCGCGAAAGCGGCTCACGCGTCAGCGCACCGCCAGCGCGGGCGCGGTCTGAAGCACGACGGGGAGGTCGTTGTCGGCCGCGAACTGCATCGCGAAATCGAATGCGTCCGCACACACGCTGCGCAATTCGTCCGACACGAACAGGCATTTGACGTTGCCGTCTACGACGGGCATCGCGAGCCGCGACAGCGCGCAAGGATAGCCGGGCCGCCGTTCGCCGACGAACAGCGTGATGACGCCCGCGAGCCGCTCGGGCCAGTCGCTCGGGCGGAAGGTTTTCTGCGCGTGCGTGACGCCGCGGATCAGGTGGCCGGTGATGCGGCCCTGTTCGGTGACTTCGATGCGATCCATGCTGTGCGTGTCCTCGTTCGCGTCATTCGCCGCCATCGGCCGCCGCGTCGCCGCGCGCGGGAATCCGCAGGTTGCGCAGCTTGTGATAGAGCGTTTTCTTCGGCATCCCGAGCGCCTCGCTTGCGTCCGCGACGTTGCCGTTGTGACGCTGCAGCATGTCCTCGATCAGCATCCGCTCGAAATACGCGAGCTGCTCCGCGAGCGTGCCGCCCGCGGCCGGCGTGCCGCCGGACGACAGCAGGCTGTCGCCGGTCAGCCCGAGCACGAAGCGGTCGGCCACGTTCTGCAGCTCGCGCACGTTGCCCGGCCACGCATGCGTCATCAGTTCGGACACCTGTGCAGCCGTGACGACCGGTGCCGGCTGCCCGAAGCGGCGCGCGGCCGCGAGCACGAAATGTTCGAACAGCAGCGGCACGTCCTCGCGCCGCTCGCGCAGCGGCGGCAGTTCGATTTGCGCGACGTTGAGGCGATACAGCAAGTCCGCGCGAAAACGGCCGTCGGCCGCGAGCTCGGCGAGATCGGCCTTCGACGCGGCAACCACGCGGCAGTCGACCGGAATCAGCTCGTTCGCACCGAGCCGCTCGACCACGCGCTCCTGCAGCACGCGCAGCATCTTGACCTGCAGCGGGATCGGCATCGTCTCGATCTCGTCGAGGAACAGCGTGCCGCCGTCCGCCCATTCGATCTTGCCGATGCGTTTCTTGATCGCGCCGGTGAATGCGCCGGCTTCGTGGCCGAACAGTTCGCTCTCGAAGACCTGTTCCGGCAGGCCGCCGCAGTTCAGCGCAACGAAATGCGCGTCGCGCCGGCCGCCGAAATCGTGCAGGCTGCGCGCGATCAGCTCCTTGCCGGTGCCCGTCTCGCCGGTGATCAGCACCGACACCGATGTATCGGCGAGGCGCAGGATCTTCTTGCGCACGTCGGCCATCGCGGGTGACTTGCCGAGCACGAACGCCTCGATGCCCTGCCAGTTGTTCAGCGCCGCGCGCAGCCCCTGCACCTCGAGCGTCAGGCGGCGCTTCTCGACCGCGCGCGCGACGCGCCCCGCGATCACGTCCGACGAAAACGGCTTCTCGATGAAGTCGTACGCGCCGACCTGCATCGCGCCGACGGCCGTCGAGATGTCGGCATGGCCGCTGATCAGCACGACCGGGATCTGCGCGTCGATGGCCATCACGCGATCGAGCAGCTGCAGCCCGTCGATGCCCGGCATCCGCACGTCCGACACGATCACGACCGGTGCGCCGGGCGCGACGTGATGCAGCGCGTCGGCGGCCGACGCGAACGCATCGACCGCGAAGCCGGCAAGCGCTACCGCCTGCTCGACGCCGATCCGGACGTTTTCATCGTCCTCGACGACCAGCACCCGAATCTCATCTTCCATGCTCTGTCCTTTGCAGCGTGGCCGCCGCGAATTCGATACTGAACTGCGCGCCGCCTTCGTCGCGGTTCGTCGCGGCGATCTTCGCGCCGAACGCCTCGACGATGCGCGACGTGATCGCGAGGCCGAGCCCGAGGCCCTGGCCGCGCGGCTTGGTCGTGACGAACGGCTCGAACAGGTGCGGCAGCACCTCGGGCGCGATGCCCGCGCCGCTGTCGGCCACCGTGAAGCGCACGCGGCCGGCTTCGTCCGGCCCGGCGGCCTCGATGACGATGCGGCGCACGGGCGCGTCGTGCACCGCGTCGAGCGCATTGCCCAGCAGGTTCACGATCACCTGCTGCAGCTGGCTCGATTCGGCCGACACGGCGGTGCCGGGCGCGATGTTCACGTCGAGCTGCACGCCTTCGTCGCGGATCCGCGCATCGTAGATGAGCCGCGCATGCGCGACGGCCTCGTTCAGCGACACCGCGACGCGCTCGACGTCGGGCTTGCGCGCGAAGGTCTTCAGCTCGCCGGTGAGCACGGCCATGCTGTCGACGAGCTTGCCGATCCGTTCGAGATTGGCGAGCGCCGGCGCAGGCTGGCCGCGCTCGAAGAACGTGCGCGCGTTGTCGCACAGCGTGCGGATCGCGACGAGCGGCTGGTTCAGCTCGTGCGTGAGGCCGGCGGCCATTTGTCCGAGCACCGCAAGCTTGCCCGCATGCACGACTTCCTGCTGCGATGCGCGCAGCCGCTGCTCGGTGCGCTCGCGCTCGACGATCTCGCGCTGCATCCGTTCATTCGCGGCCGTCAGCGCGGCCGTGCGCTGCGCGACGGTCAGCTCGAGCTGGTCGTTCGCGCGCCGCAGCGCGTCCTGCGCGTTCAGCCGCGCGACGATTGCCCGACGTCGCTGGATCGCGTAGCCGGCGAGCAGCGCGGCGATCAGGAACGCGCCGGTGACGAACACGAAGGCCGTCTGCTGCTGGCGCCGCGCGCCCGCGATGTCGAGCAGCACCATCAGCGAATCGCCGGCCTGCGGCGCGGGGCGTGACATCACGAGATAGCGCGTGGTGCGGCCGCTGTGGCGCGTATCGGGGAAGGTGCCGAACCACGCGGCCGCGCTGCGGTCGCCGATATGGCGGTACGGCAGCACGTCGACCGTGCGCCCCGCGTATTGCCGCGACGCCTGGATGTCGTGCTGCTGCTGCGCGGTGATCGGGCGCAGCGCGGTGAATTTCCATGCGGGTTCGGTCGAGATCACGACCACGCCGTTGCGGTCGACGACCATCGCGGCGACGCCCGGCGCGCGCCACGCCGATTCGAGCGGATCGACGCTGATCTTCACGGCGGCCACGCCGATCGGCACGCCGTCGTCGCGCACCGCGCTGGCGAAGTAGACGCCCGGCACGCCGGTGTTGGTGCCGATGCCGAAGAAGCGGCCGCTGCCGCGCGCGAGCGCGTCCTTGAAGTACGGCCGGTACGACACGTTGGTGCCGACGAAGCTGAGCGTCTCGTTCCAGTTGCTGGCGGCGATCACGTCACCCTGCAGGTCGATCACGTCGACCGCGCCGCTGCCCGCGTCGCGGTTCACGGCTTCGAGGTAGGTGTTGACCGTGTGCACGAGCGCGGGGGCATCGTGCGGCGCGGCTTTCAGCATCGTGCGCACGCCGTCCTGCCGCGCGACCAGGCCGGGCAGGATCTCGAAGCGGCCGAGCTCGCTCTTCAGGCTCGACGCATACAGGTCGAGCCGGTGCGCGCCGGTTTCCTCGAGCGCGTCGATCGCGCGTTCCCACGCGAAATCGACGGCCGCGGCCGCCACGCATACATACAGCACGCCGGCCGATGCCCAGCCCCACCACGGGATTCCCTTGAAGCTCTTCTGCACGTTCGCCCTCATCGAAGCCCGCAACCGTCCGCACGGCACGACGTCCGACACGACGCCCCGAACGACGCGCGCCGCGCGCCGGCTGGGCCGGCGGCGGCGCGTGCGAAGCGGCCTGCGCGACGGTGCGCGCGGCGGCGCGTCATCCGAAGTGGGCGATCAGGATCAGCGTGACCGTGACGACGATCGCGCCGCCGATACGCGTCGCGATCTGCGCGAACGGCATCAGCTGCATCCGGTTCGCGGCAGTCAGGATCGCGACGTCGCCGGTGCCGCCTTGCCCGCTGTGGCAGGCGTTCACGATTGCGGTGTCGATAGGGTACATCTTCATCAGGCGGCCGACCACGAAACCGGTGCCCATCAGCGTCGCGACGGTCGACACGATCGTGACGACGTTGACGATCGTGAACGCGGCGGCCAGCTTGTCCCACGGCGTCATCGCGACGCCGATCGCGAACAGCAGCGGATACGTGACGGCGGTCGAGAAGAACTTGTAGACGACGAACGCGCCTTCCTGCAGCGGCGGCGACACTGCGCGCGCGAGCTTCACGAGCACCGCGAGGAACAGCATCGCGACCGGCGCGGGCAGGCCGAACAGCTTGTGCGCCATCAGGCCGACCAGGTACAGCGTGATGGCCGTGATGCCGGCGCCCGCGATGTGCGAGACGTCGACGTGGCCGCGGATTTCCTCGTTCTCGGGCGTCATGTCGCCCGATTCGCCGACCTGCAGGCGGCCGTTGCCGGTCAGGTGCGGGAAGCGCTTGCCGAGCATGTCGAGCGCGCCCGACAGGATGATCGCGGTCAGGCTGCCGAGCATTACGGGCGGCAGCACCATCGCGAACATCTCGCCTTGCGGCAGGTGCATCAGTTCCGAATAGCCGATCGACAGCGGAATCGCGCCTTCGCCTACACCGCCCGCCATGATCGGCACGACGATGTACAGCAGCGTGTGGCGCGCGCCGAGGCCGAGCGCGGTGCCGACCGCCGTGCCGACGATCGCGGCCGCGACCGAGCCGGCCGCGAGCGGGATGAAGATCTTCACGAAGCCCTGGATCAGCACGCGGCGATCCATGCTCAGGATGCTGCCGACGATGATCGACGCGATGAACAGGTACAGGAAGTTGGTCGACTTCGTGAATTCGACGGTCAGGTTCAGCACCGGCTTCGGCAGCACGTGGTAGTACGTGAGCGCCGACGGCACGAAGGTCGCGAAGATCGCGGCCGCGCCGATGTTGCGCAAGAGCGGCAGGCGCTTACCCAGTTCCGCGCAGGTGAAGCCGAAGAACGCGAGCACCGCGATCGCCATCGAGATCTCGCCGGGCACCTTGCCGGTCACCGAGAAGCCGACGATCAGCGCGAACAGGATGAAGTAGACGGGCAGCGGAATGATGCCGATGCGGATTTCCATCAGTTTCCACCAGCCTTCCGGCCAGAAGCGCTCGCGCGGGGTGGCGACGGCGTCGGAAACCGGCTCCGGATGGGACGGGGTATGGATAGAGGTCTGCAAGACGTGTCTCCTGATGTTGGTATGCCTGCATGGCTTCGCGGCATCGTGTGCCGTCTATTACGCAACCCCCGTGCCAGAAATCCGGCTTGCCGGAATATTTTTAATGCATTGATTTATAACGGGTTTGTTTCGTCTGCTGAAAGATCGGCCCGACAGGCTGGCCGAGATTTCGGAATTCGCCCGGCGCCCAGGCCGAGATTTCGGCCAGCCGGCCGGCCGGCGCCCGGTCGCGCCCCCGATCCCGCATGGCCGCCCGCCATATCGCCGCGCGCGATTTTCTTCGCACAATCGCTTCGTAGACCACCCCCGCGCCGCTCTCTATCATCGGCTGATCTTTTCCGATGCGATGACCCCTGTCCGGAGAACGCCCGCGCGTTCGCCGCGGCGTCGCTCATCCGTCGATACCGTCTTTGGACAGGAGAGTGGTTTCCATGCTGCATGCCGTTTTTTTCACCCGCTTTTCCGCCGGCCGCGTCACGCGCCTGCTGGCTGCCGCCGTGCTTGGCGTCGCATTGCTCAATGGCGCGCACGCCGACACCGCGCCGCTGAAGGTCGGCATCTCGACCAGCCCGCAGATCGAAGCGCTGAAGGTCGCCGCGAAGGAGGCGAAGGCGCAGGGGCTCGACGTGAAGATCGTCGAGTTCACGGACTGGAACACGCCGAACGCGGCGCTCGCGAACAAGGACATCGACGTCAACTACTTCCAGCACATCCCGTTCCTCGAGAACGCGAACAAGCAGGGCGGCTACAACTTCGTGTCGATCGCACCCGGCACGATCATGAAGATCGGCCTCTATTCGAAGAAGGTGAAAAGCTTCAGCGAGCTGAAGGACGGCGCGAAAGTCGCGATCGCGAACGATCCCGTGAACGGCGGGCGCGGGCTGTTGCTGCTGCAGCGCGCGGGGCTCATCACGCTGAAGCCGGGCGCCGACTACCGCGCGACGACGCACGACATCGTGTCGAACCCGAAGCACCTGAAGATCATTCCGCTCGAAGCGTCGCAGCTCGCGCGCTCGCTCGACGACGTCGATCTCGCGCAGGGCTACCCGAGCTTCATCAAGCTCGCCGGCACGACCGACCCGAACAGCGCGCTGCTGTTCGACGGCACCGAGAACAAGATCTTCGCGATCCAGTGGGTCGTGCGGCCGGACAGCGTGAACGATCCGCGCATCCGCAAGTTCATCTCGATCTACCAGCACTCGCCGGCGGTGCGCCGTGCGCTCGACAACGCGTTCGGCTCGCTGTACGCGGTCGCGTGGTGACGGAGGCGGCATGACGACGGCGAACCGCAAGAAGATCCTGCTCAACGCGTTCAACATGAACTGCGTCGGGCACATCAACCACGGGCTGTGGACGCATCCGCGCGACCGCTCCGCGCACTACACCGATCTCGATTACTGGGCCGACCTCGCGAAGACGCTCGAACGCGGCAAGTTCGACGGGATCTTCCTCGCGGACATCGTCGGCGTGTACGACGTGTTCGGCGGCGGCCCCGATGCCGCGCTGCGCGAATCGGTGCAGGTGCCCGTCAACGATCCGCTGCTGCTGGTGCCCGCGATGGCGCAGGTCACGCGGCATCTCGGCTTCGGCGTGACCGCGAACCTGACTTACGAACCGCCGTACCTGTTCGCGCGCCGCATGTCGACGCTCGATCACCTGACGAAAGGGCGCGTGGGCTGGAACATCGTCACCGGCTATCTCGACAGCGCCGCGCGCGGGATGGGCCTCGCGCAGCAGATCGGCCACGACGACCGCTACGAACGCGCGGACGACTACATGGACGTCGTCTACAAGCTGTGGGAACAGAGCTGGGACGACGACGCGGTGATCCGCGACGCGCAGGCGCGCGTGTTCGCGCAGCCGGGCAAGGTGCGGCGCGTGAAGCACGACGGGCCGTTCTACTCGATTGACGCGATCCATCTGAGCGAGCCGTCGCTGCAGCGCACGCCGGTGCTGTACCAGGCCGGTTCGTCCGCACGCGGCGTCGAGTTCGCGGGTCGTCACGCGGAATGCGTGTTCGTGAACGGGCAAAGCAAGGCCGCCGCGCGCGCGGCGACACTCGACATCCGCGCGGCCGCTGCGCGGCAGGGCCGCGACCCGGCGTCAATCAGGATCTTTGCCGGCGTGAGCGTCGTGACGGCGGAAACCGAACTCCTGGCGCGCGAGAAATTCGACGAATACCGGCGCTACGCGAGCCCCGAAGCCGGCCTCGCGCATTTCGCGAGTTCGACCGGCATCGACTTCGCGAAGTACGGCCTCGACGAGCCGATCTCGTACGTGAAAACCGATTCGATCCAGTCGGCCGTCGACGCGATCTCGCGCAAGAGCACGACCGGCACGTGGACCGTGCGGCGCATGCTCGAACAGATGTCGCTCGGCGGCCGCTATGCGCCGATCGTCGGCTCGCCGTCGCAGGTCGCGGACGAGCTGCAGTCGTGGATCGACGAGACCGGCATCGACGGCTTCAACCTGACGCGCACCGTGATGCCCGAGTCGTTCGAGGATTTCGTCGACTGGGTCGTGCCCGAGCTGCAGAACCGTGGCGTCTACAAGGAAGACTACGATCCCGCGCCGACGCTGCGCGAGAAGCTGTTCGGCGCGGGCCCGCGCCTGCCCGCGTGGCACACGGGCGCGCAGCACCGGCCGGCCGCCGTGGCCGAGTTCGCGCATCCCGCGCATGCGTGAACGTGACGGAGCGAAGCGATGACGCAATTGTTCGATACGCTGGGTTTCATCGATACGTCGGCCGTACGCGCCGGCACCGCTGCCGCGACGCATGACGCAGCGGCTGCGTCGGCCGAATCGGCCGGCTCGGCCAGTGGCGCCGCCGTGTCGCTGGAGCACGTCGGCAAGGTGTTCGCGACCGCGCGCGGCCAGGCCGCCGCGCTGCGCGACGTGACGCTCGACGTGCGGCGCGGCGAGGTCTTCGGGATCATCGGCCGCAGCGGCGCAGGGAAGTCGACGCTGCTGCGGCTCGTGAACGGCCTCGAACGGCCGAGCTCGGGCCGCGTGCGCGTGCAGGGCGTCGATGTCGGCGCGCTCGACGAGGACGGGCTCGTCGCGCTGCGGCGCCGCACCGGCATGGTGTTCCAGCATTTCAACCTGCTGTCCGCGAAGACGGTGTTCGAGAACGTCGCGCTGCCGCTGAAGATCGCCGGCGTGCCGAAGGCCGAGCGCGTGCGCAAGGTCGAGGCGCTGCTCGAGCTCGTCGGGCTCGCCGCGAAGCGCGACGCGTATCCGGCCAGCCTGTCGGGCGGGCAGAAGCAGCGCGTCGGCATTGCCCGCGCGCTCGTGCACGATCCCGAAGTGCTGCTGTGCGACGAGGCGACATCGGCGCTCGATCCCGAAACGACGCAGTCGATCCTCGCGCTGCTCGCCGACATCAATCGCCGCCTCGGGCTGACGATCGTGCTGATCACGCACGAGATGGAAGTGATCCGCGCGGTGTGCGACACGGTCGCGGTGATCGAGCAAGGCGAAGTCGTCGAAACCGGCCCCGTGTGGCGCGTGTTCGGCGATCCGCGCCACGGCGCGACGCGCGCGCTGCTCAGCACGCTCGTGCACGACCTGCCGGCCGAACTGGCGGCGCGCGTGCAGCCGCTGCCCGAGCAAGCCGCGTTGCCCGACGGCGCGCAGGTCGTGCTCGACGTCCGCTATACGGGCGAGAGCGGCGGCGAGCCGGATGTCGGCGCGCTTGCGGCGGCGCTCGGCGGCTCGGTACGTTTCCTGCACGGCGGGATCGAGCGTATCCAGGGGCATGCGCAGGGGCGGCTCGTGATCGCGGCAGCGCCGCACGCGGACGACGCCGGCCAGCCGGCGTCGCGCGGCGGTGCGGTTGCCGCGCTGCTCGAACGCGCGCGCCGCCACGCGAATCACGCGGAGGTGCTCGGCTATGTTTGACCTCTGGTGGCCCGAACTGCTCGACGCGATCCGCGACACGCTGTCGATGGTCGCCGCGTCGGCCGTGATTGCCGCGCTGATCGGCATCCCGCTCGCGGTGATCCTCGTGACGACCGCGCCCGGCGGCATCTACGAGCGGCGCGGCGTGAACGCGGTGCTCGGCGCGCTCGTCAACGTGTTCCGCTCGACGCCGTTCATCATCATGCTCGTCGCGCTGCTGCCGTTCACGCGCGTGCTGATCGGCACGACGATCGGCGTCTTGGCGGCCGTCGTGCCGCTGTCGATCGCCGCGATCCCGTTCTTCGCACGGATCGCCGAGGTGAGCCTGCGCGAAGTCGACCGCGGGCTGATCGAGGCCGCGCTCGCGATGGGCGCGAAGCGCCGCCACATCGTGTGGCACGTGCTGCTGCCCGAAGCGCTGCCGGGCATGCTCGGCGGCTTCACCATTACCGTCGTCGCGCTGATCGGCTCGACGGCGATGGCGGGCGCCGTCGGCGCGGGCGGCCTCGGCGATCTCGCGATCCGCTACGGCTACCAGCGTTTCGACACCACCGTCATGGCGACCGTGATCGTGATCCTGATCGCGCTCGTCTCGGCCGTGCAAATCACGGGCGACCGCCTGGTCCGACGTGTGACCCGGCGTACCTGAGCGACGCCACGAGCGTCTGCTCGCTTCATTCATGATCCTGAGAGAAAGAACCTATGACCTTGCCCATCGGCGCGCCGCGCGAATGGAACGGACAATTCGAGGAAGCGCTGTTTCTCGACGTGGCGCGACGCCATCGTCCCGATTTTCCGGCGAAGCTTGTCGAGCCGCCGCGTGAGCCGCTTGACGCGGAAGAACGTGCCGCCGTCGCCGATTACTACACGAAGATGGCGTCGCACGACCTGTTCATCGTGCAGGTCGTCGCGAAAGCGATCGACACGCTGTTCCGCGACGATCCGCATTTCCAGCTGATCCTGTCGCGCCAGCTCGGCGACGACGGCGCGCACGCGGTGATCGGCCGCGAACGCGTGACCGAACTGACGGGGAGCGATCCGCTGCCGGAAGTCGACCGGCTCGTCGCCGCGCACTGGGCGCGCATCGGCGACATCGCGGTGCGCGACGTCGCGGGCTTTCTCGCGTTCGAGTGGCATTACGAGCTGCATATCCTCGCGAAGCTGTGGATCCAGCGCAAGACCGGCCGCATCGGCGATTCCGCGATGCGCGAGCACGGCGAGAACCGGATCCGGCCGGACGAGGAATGGCATCGCGTGCAGATCGTCCAGTGGTGGTTCGACACGCTGCAGGCGCTGCCGGCCGCGGAGCGCGACGCGCTGATCGATCGCGTGATCGCGGCCGACGAGGAAACCCAGGCGCGGCTCGACGGCTACCTGCACGACGAGTACGCGCATACCGCGCTGGTGTTCGGCGCGGATATCGCCGAATATCGTGCGATCTACGACGACTGGCGGCGCGAGATCCTGTCGCGGCTGACCGGCCGCCGGCTCGGCGCGCTCGTCCCGCTGTCGGGTGAAACCGTTGAACAGGAAGCTGTCGCATGAACGATCCACGCGGCCCGGCGACCCTCGCGCCGGATACCGATACACCGGCTGTCGACCGCGCCGCGCTGGCGCGTGCGATCGACGCGCTGCGCGTGACCGCCGCCGCGCGCGACCGCGCGGGCGGTCACGCGGCGCAGGAGAAGCAGTGGCTCGCCGATGCGGGCTTGCTGACGCTTGCGGTACCACGCGCGTTCGGCGGGCAGGAAGCCGCATGGCCGGCGATCTACGATGCGATCCGGCAGATCGCGCGCGTCGACAGCGCGCTCGCGCATCTCGTCGGGTTCCAGTGCCTGCAGGTGGTGAGCGTCGACGTGTGGGGCAACGCCGCGCAGCGCGAGCGTTACCTGCGCGGCACGGTCGAGCAGCAATGGTGGTGGGGCAATGCGGTCAATCCGCTCGACACGCGGCTCGTGGCCACGGCGACGCCCGACGGCGGCTACCGGCTCGATGGCGTGAAGGGCTTCTGTTCGGGCACGCGCGGCTCGCAGCGGATGACGGTGTCCGCGCACGATCCGGACACCGGCCGCACCGTGTTCGGCGTGGTGCCGACCGATCGCGCGGGGATCACGGTCAACGAAGACTGGGATCCGATCGGCCAGCGCCAGACCGACAGCGGCAGCGTGCGCTTCGACGGCGTGACGCTCGCGCCGGACGAGGTGCTGCACCGTTCGGAGTCGCCGCCGACGCCGCGCGCGACGCTGCGCACGCTCG
Source organism: Burkholderia sp. SRS-25 (assembly GCF_004343765.1). Taxonomy (NCBI): domain Bacteria; kingdom Pseudomonadati; phylum Pseudomonadota; class Betaproteobacteria; order Burkholderiales; family Burkholderiaceae; genus Burkholderia; species Burkholderia sp. SRS-25. The sequence continues at coordinate 39,412 of NZ_PTXM01000004.1, read as the reverse complement.
TGTCGCAACTGGTGCTGACCAACCTGTTCGTCGGGCTCGCGGAAGGCGCGCTGGCGGAAGCGCGCGACTACGTGCTGAAGCATGGACGCCCGTGGATCCAGTCGGAGGTCGCGCAGGCGAGCGACGATCCGTACACGCTGCAGCGCTTCGGCGACATGCGGGTGCGGGCCATCGCCGCGGCGGCGCTGGCCGATCGCGCGGCCGCCGCGTTGCAGCGTGCGTGGGCGCGGCAGGATGCGCTGACGGCGGACGAGCGCGCCGAGGTGGCGCTCGCGGTATCGGAGGCGAAGATCGTCGCGCAGCGCGCGGCGCTCGAGAACGGCGAGGCGCTGTTCGACGCCTGCGGCGCACGCGCGACGGCCGCGTCGCTCGGCCTCGACCGCTTCTGGCGGAACGCGCGCACGCATACGCTGCACGACCCGCTCGACTACCGGCTGCGCGACGTGGGCCGGTTTGCACTGGCCGGGGAATGGCCGCCGGCGTCGCTCTATACCTGAAGGACCGACACCGGAGCGGGCGCGGCCCGCTCCGGACAAAAACCGACCGGCCTGCTGGACGTCTGAAATGATATGTTATATCGTTGCGATACAACATATCATTCTCTCTTCAACGTCTTCGACCGGAATTGCCCGATGAGCCCCGCACTTCCCCCGTCCACGCGGCTTCCCGTGACCGTCCTGTCCGGCTTCCTCGGCGCCGGCAAGACGACGCTGCTCAACCACATTCTCAACAATCGCGAGGGCCGGCGTGTCGCGGTCATCGTCAACGACATGTCCGAGGTGAACATCGACGCCGCGCTCGTGCGCGACGGCGGCGCGGGGCTGTCGCGCACCGACGAGAAGCTGGTCGAGATGAGCAACGGCTGCATCTGCTGCACGCTGCGCGAGGATCTGCTCATCGAGGTCGACCGGCTCGCGCGCGAGGGGCGGTTCGACCAGCTCGTGATCGAATCGACCGGCATCTCGGAGCCGCTGCCGGTAGCCGAGACGTTCACGTTCGAAGGCGAGGACGGCCGCAGCCTCGGCGAAGTCGCGCGGCTCGACACGATGGTGACGGTGGTCGATGCGTTCAATTTCCTGCGCGACTACGCGTCGCGCGACAGCCTGCAGTCGCGCGGCGAATCGATGGGCGAGGAGGACGCGCGCACGGTGGTCGATCTGCTGATCGACCAGATCGAGTTCTGCGACGTGATCGTGATCAACAAGATCGACCTGATCGACGCAAACGCGCGCGAGCGGCTGGTCGCGCTGCTGCGCGGCTTGAATCCGCGCGCACGGATCGAGATCGCCGAATTCGGCAAGGTGCCGCTCGAGCGCGTGCTCGACACCGGCCTGTTCGACTTCGACGCGGCATCGCGCGCGCCGGGCTGGCTGCAGGAGATGCGCGGCACGCACACGCCCGAGACCGACGCGTACGGCATCCGCAGCTTCGTGTATCGCGCGCGTCGGCCGTTCCATCCGCAGCGTTTCTTCGATCTCGTCGAAGGCGAATGGCCGGGCGTCGTGCGCTCGAAGGGGTTCTTCTGGCTCGCCACGCACCCGACCGTCGCCGGTTCGTGGTCGCAGGCCGGCGCGGTCGCGCGGCACGGGCCGGCCGGCTACTGGTGGGCGGCCATGCCGCCCGAGCGCTGGCCGCAGGACCAGGAAGCGGTCGCGCAGATCCGCGCGCGCTGGGACGAGCACGTCGGCGATGCACGACAGGAACTCGTGCTGATCGGCATGGACATGGACGAGCCCGCGCTGCGCGCGCGCTTCGACGCGTGTCTGCTGACCGACGCCGAGATGGCCACCGGCCCCGAACACTGGACCACGTGGGACAACCCGTTTCGCGACTGGCCCTGACCCGAACGCGCTTCCTGCATCGATCCGGATGGAGAAGGCGCTCCACCGGATTCCGAGCATGAACGCACCCCTTCCCGATATTTCCCTGACTGATGCCGCGCCGGGCGGCCGCCCGCTCGAATGGGTCGGCATGCAGGGCATCGACCTGCCCGTTGCGGTGGCCGAGCCCGGCTGCCGGCGCGACGTGCATGCGCGCGCCGACGTGCAGGTCGATCTGCCCGCGCCGCACGTGAAGGGCATCCACATGTCGCGGCTGTACCGGCTGCTCGACGGGCTCGGCGACGGCGCGGCACTGTCGCCGGCCGGCCTGCAGCGTGTGCTGCATGCGATGGTCGACAGCCATCGCGACTGCGACACGCACCGTGCGCGGCTACGGCTGCGCTTCGACTTGCTCGCACGCCGCGCCGCGCTGGTGACGGACGGGCTGGCCGGATGGAAAGGCTATCCGGTCCGGATCGACGCGGCGCTGACCGGCTCCCGGTTCGAACTGCGCGCGCAGGTGACGGTCGCCTATTCGTCGACGTGCCCGTGCTCCGCGGCGCTGTCGCGGCACTGGGTCGAGCAGGCGTTCCTCGCGGCGTTCGGCCGCGACGATCGCGTGGCGCCGGCGGCGGTCGCCGCGTGGCTGAAACGGCACGCGACGGCGGCCACGCCGCACAGCCAGCGCAGCGAAGCCGTCGTCAGCGTGGCGCTGCCTGCCGATCGCGCGACGCTGGGGCTGATCGACCTGATCGATCGTATCGAGCACGCGCTCGGCACGCCGGTGCAGACGGCCGTCAAGCGTGCGGACGAGCAGGCGTTCGCGGTGCTGAACGGCGGGAACCTGATGTTCGTCGAGGATGCCGCCCGCCGCGTCCGGGACGCGCTGGATGACCTCGGCCACGATGCGGCCCCGCACGTGCACGTGCGCCATCTGGAAAGCCTGCATCCGCACGACGCGGTGGCTTGGGCCGCGCCGGTGCGCGAAGGCGCCGACGCATGCTGATCCGCAAATTGTTCCGCTTCGAGAACGCGCACGTCGTGCGCGGTTGCAGCACGCGGCGCTGCTCGCATTCGATCCACGGCCATTCGTACCGCGTCGAGCTGCTGCTGGAAGCACACGCGCTGGATCGCGGGCAGATGATCTACGACTTCGGGCTGCTCAAGGGCGACGTGCGCGACCTGGTCGACGCGTTCGATCACGCAGTGACGTTGTGGTCGGATGATGACCCATGCTACGTCGAGAGCATGCGCCGGCATTCCGAGCGCTGGGTGCTGCTGCCCGTGTCGCCGAGCGCCGAGCAGTTCTCGCGTGTGTTCTTTCGCCTCGTCGATGCGGTGCTGTCCAGCACCCGCATGACGAACGGCGAAGCCGAGGTTCGGCTGCATTCGATCATCGTTCACGAAACCGATACCGGTTACGCGCAGTGCTTTCGCGACGATGCGTTCAACCCGCGCATGGGCCGCATCGACCTGGATGCGATCGTGTTCGCGCCGGCCATCGCCGGACAGTGGCGCGATCCGGGCCTGTTCGAGCGGATCAAGCGCGGCCGCCCCATTTCAAGGCAGGAATCCTGATGATCAGAAAGAACCCGCGCGGCGACCTGCCGCAGATTCACCCGAGCGCCTTCGTCGATCCGACCGCCATTCTGTGCGGGCTCGTGATCGTCGAGGAGAACGTGTTCATCGGCCCGTACGCGGTGATCCGCGCCGACGAAACGGATGCCGGCGGCCGGATCGCACCGATCGTGATCGGCGCGCATTCGAACATCCAGGACGGCGTGGTGATCCATTCGAAGTCGGGCGCGAGCGTCTCCATCGGCCGGCACACGTCGATCGCGCATCGCGCGATCGTCCACGGGCCGTGCAAGGTCGGTAACGGTGTGTTCGTCGGCTTCAACAGCGTGCTGTTCAACTGCACGATCGACGACGGCTGCGTGGTGCGCTACAACGCGGTCGTCGACGGCTGCCACCTGCCGCCGGGTTTCTACGTGCGCTCGACCGAGCGCATCGGGCCGGAAACCGATCTCGCCGCGTTGCCGCAGGTGACGGCCGACGCGAGCGATTTCTCCGAGGACGTCGCACGCACGAACAATGCGCTGGTGCTGGGCTACAAGCACATCCAGAACGAGTTCTGAGTCATGGACGAGCGCATCCGACGGGAAGCGGGCGTGAGCGACGCGCTGCAGCGACGCCACGCCGACCTGCTCGTGCACGGCGGCACGGCGATGACACCCAACGGGGCCGAGCGGATCGACATCGCGTGCGTGGACGGCCGTGTCGTCGCGCTGGGCGCGTTGCACGGCACGTGGAGCGCCGACGTCCTGCTGGATGCCGGCGGCCTGCACGTGTTGCCGGGCGTCGTCGACAGCCAGGTGCATTTCCGCGAACCGGGCCTCACGCACAAGGAGACCCTCGAGGCCGGCACGCGCGGCGCGGTGCTCGGCGGCGTCACGACGATCTTCGAGATGCCCAACACGCATCCGCTGACGCTGACCGCGCAGGATCTGCAGGCCAAGCTGGATCTCGCGCGCGGCCGTGCGTGGTGCGACTACGCGTTCTATATCGGCGGCTCGGCCGCGAACGCCGAACGGCTGCCGGTACTTGAAAACCTGCCGGGCTGCGCGGGCGTGAAGGTCTTCATGGGCAGTTCGTTCGGCGATCTGCTGGCCGATGACGAAGCCGTGTTGCGCCGGATCGTGCGCAACGGGCGGCGGCGCATGGCCGTGCACGCGGAGGACGAGGCGCGGCTGCGCGAACGCCGGGCGCTGGTGGAAGCGAGCGGCGACGTGCGTGATCATCCTCGCTGGCGCGACGAGGAAAGCGCGCTGGCGGCGACGCGGCGCATCGTCGGGCTGGCTGCCGAGACGGGCCGCCGGCTGCATGTGCTGCACGTGTCCACCGCCGCGGAAATGGCGTTCCTCGCGCGGCACCGGCATCGCGTGACCGTCGAGGTCACGCCGCATCACCTGAGCCTGCACGCGCCCGATTGCTACGCGCGGCTCGGCACGTTCGCGCAGATGAATCCGCCGGTGCGCGAGCGGCATCATCAGGACGCGCTGTGGCAGGCCGTTCGCGACGGCGTGGTCGACGTGATCGGCAGCGATCACGCGCCGCATACGCGTGATGAAAAGCGCAGGCCATATCCGCAGTCGCCGAGCGGGATGACCGGCGTGCAGACACTCCTGCCGCTCATGCTCGATCACGTGCAGGCGGGCCGCCTGAGCCTCGCGCGGCTGGTCGATCTGACCAGCGCCGGGCCGGCGCGCATCTTCGGCATCGCGGGGAAAGGGCGCATTGCGGCGGGCTACGACGCCGATTTCAGCATCGTCGACTTGCAGGCGCGCAGCGTTATCCGGGATGAGTGGATTGCCAGCGTGAGTGGCTGGACGCCTTACGACGGGTGCGCGGTGACCGGCTGGCCCGTGCATACGGTCGTGCGCGGGCACGTCGTGGTGCGTGAGGGTGCGCTGAACGGGAAGCCCGAGGGGCAGGCCGTGACGTTTCTGGATGCCTAGATCGGCAGGCGAACCGTCTGCTTGATGCGCTTCAGCGGAATCTCGGTTTCGACGTTGCGAACGCCTTCGATCTGTGTGAGCGTCTCCATCTGGAAGCGCTGGTAGTCGTCGAGATCGCGGGCGATCACGCGCAGCAGATAGTCGTAGCTGCCGGCCATCAGGTGGCATTCGAGTACTTCGGGCGCTTGCTCCATCTCGCGTGCGAAGTGTTCGACCGTCTTCTTGTCCTGGCGCTCCAGCGTGACGCGCACGAACGCGGTGAATCGCAGGTCGACGGCAGCCGGGTTCAAGAGCGCGACATACGCATCGATCACGCCTTGCTCCTCGAGCAGATGAACGCGGCGCAGGCATGGCGTGGCCGACAGCCCGGCCTGTTGCGCGAGCTCGGCATTCGTCTGGTTCGAATTCCGTTGCAATGCACGCAGAATGCGCCGGTCGATCGCGTCCAGTTTGATTGGCATTTTTAACTACCAGGGGCGTGAAAACTAGAGAGTAGCTCCAAATCGCCGTTTTAAAGTAGCCAAATACGCATCCAATCTCCACGGAAGGGCGCCGATAATCTGACGCCCGGCCGGGCGATTCGCGTCCGTCGGCTATCCCTTCAGGAACTCTCCCATGTCGCATCTATCCTGGCTGCCATTCATCGCCACGTCGCTTCTGATCATCGTCACGCCGGGTCAGGACATGGTTCTCGTGATGTCGCGCACGCTGTCCGGCGGCACGCGCGCGGGTCTCGTGACGGCAGCGGGCGTCAGCGTCGGGCTGCTCGTTCATACGATGCTCGCGACGCTCGGTCTGGGCGCGCTTCTTCAGGCATCCGAATGGCTGTTCACGGCGCTGAAGGTGATCGGTGCGCTATATTTGCTGTACCTCGGCATCGCGTTGCTGCGAACGTCGGGCGAACTGGCGCTCGCGAGCAGCCGCGACGGCGCGCAGGCATCGCGGCTGCGCACGTTCGCGCAAGGCGCGCTGTCCAACGTGTCGAACCCCAAGGTCGCGCTCTTCTATCTGGCGTTCCTGCCGCAATTCGTGCCGGCGGGCACCGCGCATCCGATGCTGTCGCTGTTTGTGCTGGGTGCGACGTTTGCCGGCCTGACGTTTCTCGTCAAGGGGCCGGTCGCATTGTTCGCAGGCCTGCTGTCTGCATCGATCCGCCGCAATCCGCGCATCCTGACGCGCATGCATCGCGTCAGCGGGGTGGTGCTGCTGGGGCTCGGCGTGAAGCTGGCGCTCGAGCGTCGTTGATCGCGGTCACCTCGTACGCGAGCCGTCGGCGCGATCGCGCCGACGGCTCGCTTCCCGGCGTCGAGACAAAGCCGTTCGACGCTTCACGGCCAACGTCGATTACCAGCGATAGCCGACACCCGCGCCCGCGCCGAACGAGCCGTGGCCCGACACGGCCGTCGTCATCGAACCCTTCACAAGCCATTTCGTCGTCGCGAAGGACAGGCCGACCGCCATCGCGCTTTGACCGCCGTACGTGCCGCCGCCGAGCGCGACGACCTTTTCGCCAGGCAGCACGGCTTGCGGCATGTTGGCCATCGCGATCGCGCTCGCGGTGCCCGCATCCGCGTCCTTGCGGTACTTCGACATTTCCTCGCGGACCGAGTTGATCGCGCCGTTCAGCTGGCGCACGTTCACGCCGTCCGTCGGCGCCGTTCCGTCGGCCACGTTGGTCAGCTGGCGCTCCGCGCCCGGTGCACCGATCGACACCGTGTTGTCGCGCGACGCGACCGAATTGGCGCCCAGTGCGACCGCATTGTTTGCCGGTACCTGGCTGTTCGCGCCGATTGCCGTCGAATTGTTGCCGGAGACATTCGAGCCGGTGCCGGTCGCCGTGCCGTTCGTCCCCGTGACTTTCGAGTTCGTCCCGGTCGCCGTGCCGTTCGCTGCAGTGACGTTCGCGTTCGAGCCGATAGCCGTGCCGTTGTTGCCCGACACATTCGCACCATTGCCGTACGCCGTGCCGTTCGTCGCGCTGACCGACGTGTTCTTGCCGATCGCGGTGCCCGTGCTGTCCGCCACCGTGCCGCTCGGGACGCTCGACGAAATCTTGCCGACGGTGTTCGTCAGCGTGGCCAGATTGTTCGTCAGCGTGGACACCTGGCTGGCGATCGAGAAGAGCTGCGAGCCGTTGACCGCGTCCGTGCTGGTCGCGCTGATGGCGCCGGCCGCGACGTTGACGATCTGGCGCTCGGCGCCGACGCTGCCCACGCTGACCACGCCGACCGGCGTACCCGCGAAACCGCTGTAGCCGACGCCGTTCAGCGTCACGCTGCTGACGGTGGTCGCCGCACGCGTGGCCGAGTTCGCGCCCAGCGCCACGGAATTCGCGTTGGCCGCGTTCGCCCCTTCGCCGATCGCGACCGCATTCACTGCAGATGCCGTTGCACGGGCGATCGCGACGCTGCCGGTCGCGGACGCCGAGCTGTCGACACCGAGCGCGACCGCATCGGCTGCGCCGGCGTTGGCCTGGAAGCCGAGCGCCGTGCCGCCGGCCGCGCTGCTGCCTTTGCCGATCGCCGTCGAGAACGTCGTGCTGGCGCTGGCGCCCTGGCCGACTGCCGTCGACTGATCCACGGCGAACGCGCCCTGACCGAATGCGGATGCCGTTGCGCCGTTCGCGACGGCGCCGTTACCGACTGCCGTCGCCTGGGTACCGACCGCGCTCGCGACTGCCCCCATCGCCGTCGCCTGGTCGCCGGTTGCGACGGCATTGCCGCCGACAGCCGTTGCGAGCGCGCCGGTCGCGGCCGCCATGCGGCCGATCGCGACGGTTTCGCTGTAGGCGCCGGTCGACGAGCCCGAATTCGCGGCGGCCGCCGTACCGATCGCCACGTTGTCGCAGCCCGTTGCCGTGGCCGGATAAGTGCTGCTTCCAGAGATGGCGATGTTACCGACACAGCCGCCCGACGATTCGGTCGACGTCCCGTTCTGCACGTAGTCGGCCCGCGCCGGCGCGGAAGCCGCGAAGGCGACGACCGCTGCACTGACGGCGATGGCCAGCGCCGCTTTCGACTTTGCCGGCGCGCGCTGCGCCGGGTTCCCCAACCCTCGTTGATTCTTGTTCATGTTCTTCCTAGGCTCGATATAAAAATTGTGTTGCGGCTAGCGTGTCCTTCTCACGATTTCCCGATCGCATTGCATGGACGCGTTCTTGGCCGAAGCCCTTGTTCGAGTACGATCCGATTGAAAAGATGTACTAAACAAATTTGACATTCGACGGAATGAATCCGAGGGGGAAACGGCGCAGGTGCGGCTGCCTGGCTCGACGTGTTCCGGCACGCTCGCGCGCTTCGGATCGGCAACCTGAGATGCGACGACGCATTCTGATCGGCCGCGCCGGCGCCCAGGTTTGCCGTGGCGGTCGATCTCTATGTTTCAGGGGAAATTCAGCTGGGGAAATGCGCGGACTACCGGCATGGCAGTGGTCGGCGCGGAAGCCGGCGTTCGCGTGCCGGCTTCCGTCAAGCTGGGTGGCGCACGCGCTATTGTGCCGGCAGCGCGTCCGCCAGCGCCCGCATTGCCTCTACCGTCTCAGGGTTCGCCGGAAAGAACGCCTCGATCGCGAGTTCCGACAGCGTCACGTCGACCGGCGTACCGAACACGGTCGTCGTGCTGAAGAACGTCAGTTCGCCGGCGGCCGTGCGCAGCCGCAGCGGCACGGCGATATCCGCGAAGTCGGCGCGTGCATGCGTGTCGTCGGGCTGGCCGGCCGGCGCCGGATACGCGGCGAGTTCGTCACGCAGCGTGTGCAGCGTGCGGTCGCCGCTCGCATCGATCTGCCGCTGCAACCGATGCAGGATGTGCGTGCGCCATTCGTGCCAGTTGACGATCTGCGACGCGAGCCCGTCCGGATGCAGGCTCAGCCGCAGCACGTTGACGGGCGGCTGCAGCAGCGCCGGGTCGGCCTGCGCGACCAGCGCGCCGAGCATCCGGTTCGCGGCGAGCAGCGTCCAATGGCGGTCCACGGCGAGCGCCGGGTAGGGCTCGTGGCCGCGCAGCACGGCTTCGACCGCATGGCGTGCGGCATCCAGTTGCGGATCCGAAAACGGCCGTTCGCGAAACAGCGGCGCGAAGCCGGCCGCGACGAGCAGCGCATTGCGCTCGCGCAGCGGCACGTCGAGACGCTCGGCGAGATGCAGCACCATCTCGCGGCTCGGCTGCGCGCGGCCCGATTCGACGAAGCTCAGGTGGCGCGCGGAGACTTCCGCGTCGAGCGCGAGCGCCATCTGGCTGAGGCGCCGGCGTTGCCGCCACGTGCGCAGCAGCGGGCCGATGCCGGGCGTACGGCCGGCGGACGGGGAGGGCGAATGAAGGGCGGCGGTCGGGTTCATGGTGCTGATGATAGGCAATCCCGCGCACCCTGGACATTACCTGTGACGTAAGCATCTCGCCGTTCCCCGGGCGTGTCGCCGCGCTGCGTTACCATAGCCCCCGTGCCAACTGAGAGACGACGCCGGACCCGCGATTGAATGCGCCTGGGCCGGTGCCGTGCATATTTACGACAAGGCATTCCAGGGGAATCCAACAATGAAAAAACTTGCCGTCCGGCTCGCCTGCGTGGCGACGCTTGCATTCGCCGCGACCACCGGCCACGCGCAGACCGAAGCTGCGCAGGTGGAAATGAGGGCCGCCGCCGCGGCCGCCAACGACGCGGTCGTGAAGGGCCCGACCGACATCGACGTGAAACACGAAGCCGTGCTGAAGCTGAAAGCCGGCGAATCGTTCGTGCCGGCCGCCGAAGCCGGCCGCTACCTGCGCTCGATGGGCAACTCGATCGACGAATCCAGGCTGGTCGGCCTCGTGCTGCCCGACGATCCCGATGCCGACTGGATCTCGGTCGTGTCGTTCGAGCCGAGCGGCTATATCCGCGACGACGACGCGAAGGACTGGAAGCCCGACGAGCTGCTGAAGAGCCTGCAGTCCGGCACCGAGGAAGACAACCCGGGGCGCAAGGAGCGCGGCCTGCCGGAAACCGAGGTGGTTGGCTGGGCGAAGGCGCCCGCATACGACGCGGCCACGCACCGGCTCGTGTGGTCCGCGATCATCCGCGACAAGGGCGCGGCACCGAACGCCGAGAACGACGGCGTGAACTACCGGACGCTCGTGCTCGGCCGTGACGGCTACCTGTCGCTGACGATGGCGTCGACGCTCGCCGATCTGCCGAAATACAAGGCGTCGGCCGACGAGTTGCTGTCGAACATCAGCTTCAACGACGGCAAGCGCTACGCCGATTTCAACAAGTCGACCGACCATGTCGCCGAGTACGGCCTCGCGGCGCTGATCGTCGGCGTCGGCGCGAAGAAGCTCGGCCTGCTCGCGCTGATCGGCGCGTTCGCGGTGAAGTTCTTCAAGATCGGCGCGGTCGCGCTGCTGGCCGGCGGCGCGGCGCTGAAGCGCTTCTTCGGGCGCAAGCCGAAGGCGGCTGCGGTGCCGGCCGTCGCCGATGCATCCGGCGTATCCGACGTGTCCGGCACGGAGCGCAAGGAATGACGAAGCTGTTGCTGCTGATCTTCGGCGGCCTCAAGCTCGGCAAGGTGCTCGTGTCGGCGGGCACCATGCTGGCGTCGATCGCGGTTTACGCGCTGTTCTACGGCTGGCGGTTCGCGGCCGGTTTCGTGGCGCTGCTGCTGGTGCACGAGGCCGGCCACTACATCGCCGCGCAGCGGCGCGGGCTCGACGTCGGGCTGCCGACCTTCATCCCGTTCGTCGGCGCGTGGATCCAGCTGAAGGAGATGCCGCACGACGCGGAAACCGAGGCGTACGTCGGGCTCGCCGGGCCGTTCGTCGGCACGCTCGGCGCGCTGGCCTGCTACGCGGCCGCGCGCCACTACGACAGCAACCTGCTGCTCGCGCTGTCGTACACGGGCTTCTTCCTGAACCTGTTCAACATGATTCCGCTGTCGCCGTTCGACGGCGGGCGGATCACCGCGGTGCTGTCGCCGCGCATCTGGTTCGCGGGCGTGCCGGTGCTGATCGCGCTGTTCGTGTATCGCCCGAGCCCGTTGCTGATCGTGATGGCGATCCTCGCGCTGCCGCAACTGAAGCGTGCGTGGCGCTACGATCCCGACGCGCCGGAGAACCGCGTGTACTACGCGACGTCGATCGAGACGAAGACGACGTACGCGCTCTGCTACGTGGGCCTGCTCGCATTCCTCGCGCTGATGACGTCCGGCGTGCACGACATGCTGCGCGTCGCACATTCGTCGGTCTGACAGCGGGTACCTGAGGTCGAATGCAACATCGGCGGCCGTTTTCATGCGGCCGCCGTTGTCTTGTCTTGAAGCCGAACGTCAGGCGTCGCGATGACGCAGTTCGACGCGCCTGATGTCCTTCACGATCACGAGATAGCTGAACACGGTGACGAGCGCGTTCAGCCCGACGAACACGAGTGCGCCGTTGAACGAGCCGCTCGCGCCGACCAGGTAGCCGATCGCGATCGGCGCGACGATGCCGGCCGTGTTGCCGAACATGTTGAACAGGCTGCCCGACAGGCCGATCGCTTCCTTCGGCGCGGTATCCGCGACGACGGCCCAGCCCAGCGAGCCGATCCCCTTGCCGAAGAACGACACGGCCATCAGCACGATCACCAGCACTTCGCTGTCGACGTAGTTGCAGCCGATGATGACCATCGACAGCGCCATCCCGCCGACGATCGGGATCTTGCGCGCGAGCGTCAGCGACACGCCGCGGCGGATCAGCCCGTCCGACAGCATCCCGCCGAGCACGCCGCCGAGAAACCCGCAGATCGCGGGCAGCGACGTCATGAAGCCGGCCTTCAGCAGCGACATTCCGCGCGCCTGCACGAGATAGATCGGGAACCACGTGAGGAAGAAGTACGTGAGCACGTTCACGCAGTACTGGCCGAGGTATACGCCGATCAGCATCCGGTTCGACAGCAACTGGCGCACGTAGTACCAGCCGGCCACGCGGCTGCCTTCCGCGCGCGCGCCATTGCTGCTGCGTGCCGCGGTGCGCACGAGGCCGCCGCCTTGCTCGATGTGCTCGAGTTCCGCGCGGTTCACGGCCGGATGATCGGCCGGATCCTTCATGACCCGCAGCCACAGGAACGCGAGCGCGATGCCCGCGAGGCCGAGCCACAGGTACACCTGGTGCCAGCCATACGCATGCGTGAGCCACGCCATCAGCGGCGAGAACACCACGGCCGCGAAGTACTGCGCGGCGTTGAAGATGGCCGACGCGGTGCCGCGTTCGGCGGTCGGGAACCAGCTCGCGACGACCTTCGCGTTCGCCGGAAACGCGGGCGCTTCGGCGATACCGACCGCGAAGCGCATCGCGAACAGCGCGGCGACTGCGAACGCGGCGCTGCCACCGAGGCCGATCGTGCTTTGCAGCAGCGTGAACGCCGACCACAGGAAGATGCTGGCCGCATACACGCGCCGCGCGCCGAAGCGGTCGAGCAGCCAGCCGCTCGGCAGCTGCGCGAGCACGTACGCCCAGCTGAACGCCGAGAAGATGTAACCCATCGTCACCGGATCGATGCCGAACGCCTTGCGGATCGGCGTGCCGGTGATCGACAGCGTTGCGCGGTCCGCATAGTTGAGCGTTGTGACGACGAACAGCATCGCCAGGATCCAGTAGCGCACGGCGGTCCGGCGCGCGGCGCGCGCGAGGTCGAGCGGAAGATCGCGAGGGGAGGTCTGGTTGCTCACTTTAAATGTACGTCGTCGTATGACATGGCCAAAAGTGTATTGAGAATGCTCGAATTCAGAAACCTCGGGTTTTCCCTCGAAGATCGGCATCACAGTGTGGGAGAGTCATGATTCTCTGGCTCGGCAAGGCCTTAGGATGTATCGTCGACGCCTTCACAGGTGGCGAGAATGACGCTGCGTCGTCGGCAGACATCGTATCTGTTGAGCTACAATGAACGATCAATTCCCGAACCACGGAGCACACCCCATGCAACTGACTGGAGAGATGCTGATCGGCGCCGAAGCGGTCGCCGGCTCGGCCGGTACCTTGTACGCGTTCGACCCGTCGAAGGGCGCGCCGATCGACGCGCCGGCCTTCGGCGTCGCGGCGCAGGCCGACGTCGAGCGCGCATGCGAACTCGCGCGCGATGCGTTCGACGCGTACCGCGCGCAGCCGCTCGCGGCCCGCGCGGCGTTTCTCGAAGCGATCGCGGATGAAATCGTCGCGCTCGGCGACGCGCTGATCGAGCGTGCGCATGCCGAAACGGGCCTGCCCGTCGCGCGGCTGCAGGGCGAGCGCGGCCGCACCGTCGGCCAGCTCCGGCTGTTCGCGCGCGTCGTGCGTGACGGGCGCTTCCTCGCCTCGTCGATCGATCCCGCGCAGCCGGCGCGCACGCCGCTGCCGCGTTCGGACCTGCGGCTGCAGAAAGTCGGGCTCGGGCCCGTCGTCGTGTTCGGTGCGAGCAACTTTCCGCTCGCGTTCTCGGTGGCCGGCGGCGATACGGCGTCGGCGCTCGCGGCCGGCTGTCCGGTGATCGTGAAGGCGCACGAGGCGCATCTCGGCACGTCCGAGCTGGTCGGCCGCGCGATCCGCGCCGCTGTCGCCAAAACCGGGATGCCGGCCGGTGTGTTCTCGCTGCTGGTCGGCCCCGGCCGCGTGATCGGTGGGGCGCTCGTCAGCCATCCGGCGGTCCAGGCGGTCGGCTTCACCGGGTCGCGGCAGGGCGGCATGGCGCTCGTGCAGATCGCGAACGCGCGCCCGCAGCCGATTCCCGTCTACGCGGAAATGAGCAGCATCAACCCCGTCGTGCTGTTCCCGGCGGCGCTTGCCGCGCGCGGCGACGCGATCGCGACGGGCTTCGTCGATTCGCTGACGCTCGGCGTCGGCCAGTTCTGTACCAACCCGGGCCTCGTGCTCGCGATCGACGGCCCCGATCTCGACCGCTTCGAAACCGTCGCCGCGCAGGCGCTCGCGAAGAAGCCGGCTGGCGTGATGCTCACACAGGGCATCGCCGATGCGTATCGCAACGGCCGCGGCAAGCTGGCCGAACTGCCGGGCGTGCGCGAAATCGGCGCGGGCGAGGCGGCGCAGACCAATTGCCAGGCCGGCGGCGCGCTGTATGCAGTCGGTGCGCAGGCGTTCCTCGCCGAGCCGGCGTTCAGCCATGAGGTGTTCGGGCCGGCGTCGCTGATCGTGCGTTGTCGCGATCTCGACGAAGTCGCGCGCGTGCTCGAAGCACTCGAAGGCCAGCTGACGGCCACGCTGCAGATGGATGCCGACGACAAGCCGCTCGCGCGCCGGCTGCTGCCGGTCCTCGAACGCAAGGCCGGCCGCCTGCTGGTCAACGGCTACCCGACCGGCGTCGAGGTGTGTGACGCGATGGTGCACGGCGGGCCGTTCCCGGCCACGTCGAACCCGGCCGTCACGTCGGTCGGCGCGACGGCGATCGAGCGCTTCCTGCGGCCGGTGTGCTACCAGGATTTCCCGGACGATCTGCTGCCGGAAGGGTTGCAGGAAAGCAATCCGCTCGCGATTCCGCGGCTGCGGGACGGGAAGGCGGAGTGATGACGCACCTCGATTGAGGGAGCGATCGGCTGCGACCGGTGAGCCTGAGAGCGCGCCGGTCGCCAAAAACGAAAAGGCGGGAGTGGCCAATGAGCCGCTTCCGCCTTTTTGCATGGCAGGTTTGCGTGGTGTCGATCTTGCAGCGTCAGTGGGCGGGATGCGCGGCGAGCCCCAGGCGGTCTGCTGCGCCCGGCAGGCGCCGGTTGCGCGTCCACAGCTTGCTTCCACCGGTCAGTCGGACCGAAGCGAGGAGGTGCGCATTCGTGCCGAAGCGGCATGGAGGGTCCGGTGTCCGGGGCGAGCGCCGTTGCCGCCGTGTGGGCAAAAGCGGTCGTTGATCTCGCCGGCTTTCCCGCCGCCCGCTTTTCTCCTACAGTACCGGAGCCCCGGGTCGACCGACCCGCGGGCGAAACCTGAGAGATCCAGAAAAAGACCAAGAGGGAACGGCATCATGAACATCAACAAACGTGGCGACCACCTGTTCGCGGCCGGATTGTGGAAAGCGATCGGCGACGTCGCGAAATCCGTGCGAACGCAGATCGGCCAGTACAGCGAAGGACGCGTGCTCGCGAATGCGCTGCTGGAATTCCAGCGTGACCTGGGCGGCAGCGAATTCGACATCACGATCAACCAGGGGCGGCTCGTCACGGGCTCCGACGCGCATTCGCTTGTGTTCGGTCAAGCCGTACGCCGTTTCCGGCAGGACATGGAGGCGCTGGTGTTCGCGCTCCAGTACCGGCGCGGTATCGATGAACGCGATCCGGGCCTGCGTACCGAAGCGTTGATGCAGGCGAACAGCCAACTCGCGACCGCGAAGCAGTCGGCGACGATCACGGTCGGCCGGTTCTTCGACGCGGTCGTTGACCGCGACGTACTCGGGCAGATCCTTGGCGGCGAATCGAATTCGCGCGCGCGATCGGGTGCGCAGGACCAGATCGAGGCGACACGCGTCAAGCTGGGGAACGTGCGTTACCGGATCGTCGGGGTCATCGCGCAGATGTGACGGCGGCGACACGCATCGCGGCGGATGCGTGCGTCATCGCGGAAAGCGCGCAAAAGGTCACGGCCGGCGAATGCCGGCCGCGATGCAGAACTGGCGGCGCGGCGCCAATGAAGGCGTGCGCCGACGACGAACGCCGCTTATTGCGGGCCCATCTTCTTGATCAGCACGTCGAGCTCCGCCGCTTCTTCGTCGGTGAGGTCGACGAGCGGCGCACGCACCGGGCCTGCGTCATGGCCGACGAGCTTCGCGCCCGCCTTCACGATGCTGACCGCATAGCCCGCGCGGCGATTGCGGATCTTCAGGTACGGCAGGAAGAATTCGTCGATCAGGCGGCCGACCGTGGCGTGGTCGTCCTTCGCGATCGCTTCGTAGAACGCCATCGCCGTCTTCGGGATGAAGTTGAACACGGCCGACGAATACACCGGCACGCCGAGCGCCTTGTACGCGGCCGCATAGACTTCGGCCGTCGGCAGGCCGCCGAGGTAGGCGAAACGGTCGCCGAGGCGGCGGCGGATCGTCACCATGCTTTCGATTTCGCCCACGCCGTCCTTGAAGCCGATCAGGTTCGGGCAACGATCGGCGAGGCGCTCGAGCATGTCGGCGTTCAGCTTCGAATTCGCGCGGTTGTACACCACCACGCCGATCTTCAGCGCACGGCACACCTGCTCGACGTGGTCGGCGATCCCTTCCTGGCTGGCTTCGGTCAGGTAATGCGGCATCAGCAGCACACCGCTCGCGCCGAGGCGCTCGGCCTCCTGCGCATATTCGATCGCGACGCGCGTCGCGCCGCCCGCGCCGGCGAGGATCGGCACCTTGCCCTTGCAGGTTTCCGTCGCGACACGGATCACGTCCGAATACTCGCGCTGCGTGAGCGAGAAGAATTCACCGGTGCCGCCGGCCGCGAACAGCGCACTCGCACCGTACGGCGCGAGCCATTCCAGGCGCTCGGCGTAGGTGGTCGGGCGGAAGCTGCCGTCGGTGTCGAAGTCCGTCAGCGGAAACGACAGCAGGCCGTGGGAAATGATCTGTTTGAGTTCTTGCGGTGAGGTCATGGTTGGGTCGTCCGTCTAGCGCGAGTGCTGGGTTCGTCGGGAACGGCATACGAGCCACATTGGCGATGTCGTTGTATGTCATCGTACAACGAGGGGAGATGTGACGCAAGCGGTTTGCCGGTCGATAAATAGTAGGGTCTTTCCGGGTAAGGGTTTACGTAGCATCGCCGATTCCGGCTGAATGTCGTATGATGACTAACAATATGGCCGATAGCCTCCTGGAATTCCGATGACTGCTTCCCCGCTCTATATCCGTGTGCATCCGGACGACAACGTCGCGATCGTCGTCAACGACGGCGGCTTGCCGGAGGGCGCGACGTTCGCCGATGGGCTGACGTTGCGCGAAGGCGTGCCGCAGGGGCACAAGGTCGCGCTGGTCGACCTCGCGGCCGGCGACCCGATCGTCCGCTACAACGTGGTGATCGGCTATGCGCTGGTCGAGCTGCGCCGCGGCAGCTGGGTCAACGAACGCACGATGCGCATGCCCGAGCCGCCGGGGCTTGACGACCTGCCGCTCGCAACACGCGCCGCGCCGCCGCTGCCGCCGCTCGAAGGCTATACGTTCGAGGGCTTCCGCAATGCCGACGGCTCGGTCGGCACGCGCAACATCCTCGCGATCACGACGACCGTGCAGTGCGTGTCGGGCGTCGTCGAGCACGCGGTGAAGCGGATCAAGGCCGAGCTGCTGCCGCGCTATCCGAACGTCGACGACGTGGTCGGTCTCGAGCACACGTACGGTTGCGGCGTGGCGATCGATGCGCCCGACGCCGACATCCCGATCCGCACGCTGCGCAACATCAGCCTGAATCCGAATTTCGGCGGCGAGGTGATGACCGTGAGTCTCGGCTGCGAGAAGCTGCAGCCCGAGCGCCTGCTGCCGCCCGGCACGATTCCGGTCGCGGCCGACGGTGCGACCGACAACGGCGGCGTGGTGTGCCTGCAGGACGCCGCGCACGTCGGCTTCAACTCGATGATCGACTCGATCATGAAGATGGCCGAATCGCACCTCGAGCGGCTCGACCGCCGCCGCCGCGAGACGTGCCCGGCATCGGATCTCGTCGTCGGCGTGCAGTGCGGCGGCAGCGACGCGTTCTCGGGGCTCACCGCGAACCCGGCCGTCGGCTTCGCGGCCGACCTGCTGGTGCGCGCGGGCGCGACGATCATGTTCTCCGAGGTGACGGAAGTGCGCGACGGCGTCGCGCAGCTCACGTCGCGCGCGGCGAACGAGGACGTGGCGCGCGAAATCATCCGCGAGATGGACTGGTACGACCGCTACCTGCAGCGCGGCCGCGTCGACCGCAGCGCGAACACGACGCCCGGCAACAAGAAGGGCGGCCTGTCGAACATCGTCGAGAAGGCGATGGGCTCGATCGTGAAGTCGGGCAGCGCGCCGATCGCAGGCGTCGTGCGTCCCGGCGATCGCGCGAAGCAGAAGGGGCTGCTGTACGCGGCGACGCCCGCGAGCGACTTCATCTGCGGCACGCTGCAGCTCGCGGCCGGGATGAACCTGCACATTTTCACGACCGGCCGCGGCACGCCGTACGGCCTTGCACAGGTGCCGGTGATCAAGGTCGCGACGCGCAGCGACCTCGCGCGGCGCTGGCACGACCTGATGGATCTCGACGCGGGGCAGATCGCGACCGGCGCGGCCACGATCGAGGACACCGGCTGGGCACTGTTCCGGCTGATGCTCGACGTCGCGAGCGGCAAGCGCCGCACGTGGGCCGAGCAATGGAAGCTCGCGAATGCGCTGACCCTGTTCAATCCGGCGCCGGTGACCTGACGCGAGCGGCCGCTGCCGCCGAAAGATGCGGGCGCCTTCGGGCGCCCGTTGTCATTGCGGCGGCGAATTCACGATCCGGCGCATGCAGCACCTCTTGCGCGGACGGTGCGAATTCCTTACCTGTCACGTAATCGACCGCCCGCACGAGGCCGGCGACGATGTCTGCACGCGAACACGCAACATGCCACGTTCGCGACATCGTCCTCTCATCGACACAAGGAGCCTCGCCATGAACACCGCCCCCTCCGCATCTTCCGTTCACGCCGACCTGATCGACCGCTACATCGACGCGTGGAACGAACCCGACGTCACGCGCCGCCGCGCGCTGATCGATGCGACCTACGCGAGCGACGCGGCCTATCGCGATCCGCTGATGGCCGGCGACGGCCACGCCGGCATCGATGCGATGATCGCAGCCGTGCAGGCGCGTTTCCCCGCGTTCCGCTTCCGCCGCACGACCGACGTCGACGGCTTCGGACAGCACCTGCGGTTCTCGTGGGCGCTCGTGTCACCCGACGGCGCGGCGATCGTGAAGGGTTCGGACTTCGGCACCGTCGACGCTTCGGGCCGCCTCGCGTCGGTCACGGGTTTCATCGACGAAATGCCGGCCGCGGCGTCGTGACGTGAGCGATGCATGCGCAGCGGCCGCCGGGATCGGGTAACGTTATGCGATTCGTTCTTGATCCCGGAGACTAGCCGACATGCTGAAGAATCTCGACCCGCTGCTGCACGCCGACATCCTGCACACGCTGCGCGCGATGGGCCACGGTGATGAAATCGCGATCTGCGATGCGAATTTCCCGGCGGAATCCGTCGCGGAGCATACGGTGGTCGGCCGCGCGTTGCGGATCGACGGCGCCGATTCGGCGCGCGTCGTGCGCGCGGTGCTGTCCGTGCTGCCGCTCGACACGTTCGTCGACACGCCCGCATGGCGGATGGAAGTCGTCGGCGATGCGGCGGCGGTGCCGCCGGTGCAGCGCGAAGTGCAGGCCGAGATCGATCGCGCGGAAGGGCGCGCGGTGCCGCTGACCGGCGTCGAACGTTTCGCGTTCTACGAGCGCGCGCAGCAGACGTATGCGGTGATCGTCACCGGCGAGCTGCGCGGCTACGGCTGCTTCATCTTCAAGAAGGGCGTGTTGTTGAGCGACGCGGGCTAAACGCCTTTTCGTCCCGCTGCCTTCGCGGCCGCGCGGCCGCGGTCGTGTAAAGATTTGCTACAACCTTTTTCTTGGACACGGCCGAAACTCTGTCTATGCTGGCCCATTTGCCGCGGGCCCCGCTGGGTCGCGCGGCGCTGAACCGCCCGGGCGCGTCCCGCGCGGACGGCCGAATTGCATACGAGGAGAGAGGCATGACGCGTTCCGTCGATTCCGGCGTCATTTTTTTCGCGCGCCTGGCGCTGGCGGCGTTGTTCCTGTGGGGCGGCGTGATGAAGCTGCTCGGCTACGGCGATTTCATCGGCTACCTGCATGGGCTGAACGTGCCGTATCCGCAGGTGATCGGGCCGATCGTCGTCGCGATCGAAGGGCTCGGCGGGTTGCTGCTGATCGTCGGCTACAAGGTCAGACCGCTCGCACTGCTGATGGCGTTCTATACGGTCGCGACCGCGATGGTCGGGCACAATTTCTGGGACGCGACGGACGCCGCGGTCCAGCACGAGATGGTGATCCATTTCTGGAAGAACATCGCGATCGCCGGCGGCTTCCTGCTGCTGTTCGTCACCGGCGCCGGCGGCGCGAGCATTGACGGCCTGCGTCGGCCGAGCACGACGTACGGCAGCCTGCGCTGATCGCGCATACCCGCGCCGTTGCCGTTGCGCTGAAGCAAAACAAAAGGGCCGAATCCCGCGGGATTCGGCCCTTTGTTCATGGAGCGCGCGTGCGCGCCGGCGCTCAGTGCGTAGCCTTCACGTCCTTCGCATCCTTCGAGAACTGCACGGCGATCGCGCCGAGCACGCAGATCGACGCGACGTACACCACCGGTGCGAGCGGATTCGACTTCATCATCAGCGACACGATCACCGGCGTGAGGCCGCCGAAGATCGCATACGCGACGTTGTACGAGAACGAGATGCCCGAGAAGCGCACGACGGCCGGGAAGCTCTTGACCATCACGAACGGCACCGCGCCGATCGTGCCGACCATGAAGCCCGCGATCCCGTAGTAGAGCGGCAGCGTCGACGCGTCGGCCGCGACCTGCACGAACAGCAGGTAGTAGCACGCGGCCAGCCCGATGCCGCCGATGCCGAGCACGCGCTTCGCGCCGATCCGGCCCGCGAGCGAACCCGCGGTGATGCAGCCGGCCGTCAGGCACAGCGTCGCGATGCTGTTCGCGAACAGCGTGGTTGCGGGCGCGAGGTGGAACTGCTTCTGCAGCAGCGCGGGCGTCATCAGGATCACGACGACGATCGCGGCCGACAGCATCCACGTGAGCAGCATCGACACGATCACCGCGCGGCCGTGGTCGCGCAGCACGGCCTTCAGCGGAATCTCGGCCGCGAGTGCCTTCTTCGCCTTCATCTCGGCGAACACCGGCGTTTCATGCAGCCAGCGGCGCAGGTACACCGAGAACAGGCCGAATACACCACCGAGCAGGAACGGGATGCGCCACGCGAACGCGCCGACTTCGGCGCTCGAGTAACGGCTGTTGATGCCGGCCGCGACGAGCGAGCCGAGCAGGATGCCGGCCGTGAGGCCCGCGGTCAGCGTGCCGCACGCATAGCCGATGTGGCGCGACGGCACGTGCTCGGACACGAACACCCATGCGCCCGGCACTTCGCCGCCGACGGCCGCGCCCTGCAGCACGCGGAACAGCAGCAGCAACACCGGCGCGAGGATGCCGATCGTGTCGTAGGTGGGCAGCAGGCCCATCAGCAGCGTCGGCACGGACATCATCAGCACGCTCAGCGTGAACATCCGCTTGCGGCCGAACAGGTCGCCGAAGTGCGCCATGATCACGCCGCCGATCGGGCGCGCGAGATAGCCGGCCGCGAAGATGCCGAACGTCTGCAACTGGCGCAGCCAGTCGGGGATGTCGTGCGGGAAGAACAGTTGCCCAATCGCCGGCGCGAAGAACACGAAGATAATGAAGTCGTAGAACTCGAGGGCGCCGCCGAGTGCGGCGAGGCCAAGGGTCTTGTAGTCGCTGCGCGTGAGCGCGCGTTCGGCGGCGCGAGGCACGCCGCTCAATTCGGAAGCTTGCATGGTCAGGACGATCGGTTTTGGAATGGTGTTGTCGGTGCTGCGTCTCCAGGGCCCGCTTTTCGGCATGGACTGACAAGGCGCGGCTTGCGTCGTCGAAGCGTGCCGCGTGCGGGGTGAGGCACGAAACACGCACCGCCGCACCGGGATGGGGCGCGGCGGGGACGAAGCGTCAAAGCGGGTGGGGGGATTCTACAGGAGCGCGAAATGAGCCCGTGTGGGCGCGCGCCGAGGAACGGTTCGGATCGCGAAGCCGAAGCTGAAGCGGACGCAACGGCGCGCGCGGCCGGTGAGCCGCTGACGCGCCGCGCGGGGCAGGGCTTTGCGTATCAGTTGCCGGCGATCGTATCGACCGGCTTGAACGCGCCGTGCTCGACCTTGTAGATCGTCACCGGCGCATCCCTCAGGTCGCCCTTCGTGTCGTACGCGATGCTGGGGGCCGACACACCCTTGACCGACACCTTGCCGAGATACGGCGTGTACACCTTCGGGTCGGTCGAGTTCGCGTCCTTCATCGCCGTGAGCAGCGCGATCGTGCCGTCGTACGAGTATGGCGAGTAGGTGATCACGTCTTCGTTGAAGCGCGCCTTGTAGCGTGCCGCGTAGCCGGCGAAGCCCGGCATCTTTTCCTTCGGCAGCCCGCCCATGTAGACGATCGCGCCTTCGGCCGCGTCGCCGCCGACTTTCAGGAACGTCGGCGAACGCGACATCTCGCCCGTCACGAACGCCGACTTCATCCCGAGCTGTCGCATCTTGCGGATCATCGGCGACGATTGCGCATCGCCGCCGCCGTAGAAGATCGCGTCCGGGTTCATCCCCTTGAGGTTGGTCAGGATCGCGGAGAAATCGAGCGCCTTGTCGTTCGTGAAGTCGCGCTTGATGATCGTGCCGCCCGCTGCTTCGACGGCCTTCGCGAATTCGTCGGCAATGCCCTGGCCGTAGGCCGTGCGGTCGTCGATGATCGCGATGCGCTTGAAGCGCAGCGTCTTCACCGCGTACGTGCCGACGATGCGGCCCGCCTGCGCGTCGCTCGTCAGCAGCCGGTAGGTGGTCTTGTAGCCGCGCGCGGTGTATTGCGGCGACGTGGCCATCGAGATTTGCGGCAGCCCCGCGCGATCGTACAGGTCGGACGCGGGAATGCTCGTGCCCGAGTTGAAGTGCCCGATGATCCCGCGGACGTTGTCGTCGATCAGCCGCTGCGCGACGGTCGTGCCCGTGCGCGGGTCGGCCTGGTCGTCCTGCGAATCGAGCTGGAACGTGACGGGCTTGCCGCCGATCGTCGGACGCGTTGCATTGAAATCGGCGATCGCGAGTTGCACGCCCTTCTGCATGTCCGTGCCGTAGTTCGACTGCGGGCCGGTCAGCGGTGCGGCGAAACCGATCTTGACGACGTCGGCGGCCATGGCGTGCGCGCCCGACAGTGCGCAGGCGGCGGCCAGCGCGACGTGCGATACCTTCAGCTTCACTTTCACTTCCCCTTGATGGCGTGGTTGGGCCGCCGCCGGCTGGCGTGCCGGCGCCGGTAAACCGGGCGAGACGGTTCGGTCGGCAGGCCGGTGCGAGGGCCGTGCGTGCTTGCCGCGTGCTGCCCGGGGCTGTGCCGAAATCGGCGCACATGATGGCCGATGCCGCAGGCCATGCATGCCGATTGCTGCAGCGGCGTGAGGTCGTCTCGTGACCGTGAAGCGAAGTCTAGTCAGCGAAAATGCGCGCGTCTTGCGCGTTCGATGCGCGGCCGGCGACGATATCGGCATATCGTCGATAACCCTGATATATGCTGAAATCGTCATGCCGAATGCGCAAACGCGCCAAGACGCTGCACGTTCGCATTTTTATGCTGGCGAGTTCGAGCGTGCGGTGCCGGTGTGCGAATGCGCCAGTCCGCGCGCGGCATGTCGGCCCCGGCGCACGCGTGGTTGTCGCGTCGACGCGCGCGGCCTTTCGATCGGCCACCGCACGCTCGGCGCAGTGGTTGCGCACGCAACGTATGTTGCGTGACGATGCCGGCCGACCGGCGGCGCGCTGCGTCGGCCGCCGCCACCTTGCCCGCCTTTGCGATCGGCGCGACGCGATCGAAGGGGCGCTTCTATAATCGACGCCATCTGCCACTCGCATTGCGGTTGCCGGGATGACGCCCTTGCTTGCCGTACCGACCATGAGCCTGTCAGAACCGTTGCGCTACCAGCCCGACAACGCCGATTTCGGCGCGATGCTTGCGCACTTCCGCCTGCTCGAACCGGTGTTCGACGCACTGCCGGACGTCGCATTCTTCGTGAAGGATGCGAGCGGCCGCTACGCGATCGTCAATCGCACGCTGGCGATGCGCTGCGGCTACAAGGACAAGCGCGACCTGCTCGGCAAGACGGCCGACGAGGTGTTTCCACGCCGCTTCGGCCGCAGCTATTTCGAGCAGGACATGGCGACGATCAACGCCGGCCAGCAACTGATGGACCAGCTCGAACTGCACCTGTATCCGGGCCGTCAGCCGGGCTGGTGCCTGACCTGCAAGGAGCCGCTGCGCGACGCCGCGGGCAGGGTGGTCGGCCTCGCGGGCATCTCGCGTGACCTGAAGGCGCACGAGGGATCGCATCCGGCGTACAGCCGGCTCGCCGATGTCGTCCAGCACATCCAGGATCACTACGTGCAGCCGCTGAACCTGAAGCATCTCGCACAGATGGCGGGGATGTCGGTCGCGCAGCTCGAACGCTACTTCCACAAAGTGTTCCACCTGACGCCGCGCCAGGTGCTGCTGAAGACGCGCCTCGATGCGGCCACCGCGCTGCTCGTCACGCACGACAAGGTAACCGACGTCGCGGCGCTATGCGGCTATACGGACCACAGCGCGTTCACGCGCCAGTTCAAGGCGACGGTCGGCGTCACGCCGACGGAATACCGGCTGATGCTGCAGGAGCGGGCAGGGTGACGCGACACGCCGAAAGGGCCGGCGGGTCGCTGGGATCGGGGTGCTGCGGGAAAGCGGGACAGGGATGAAAACGGCGGCTCAGCGGTAGCCGAGCCCTTTCAGGACGGCGGTGCCGTCTTCGGTCAGCCGGAAGCTGGGTGCCGTTTCGGTGTCGAGCTTGACCATCTCGACGAGACCGGCCTCCTGCAGCGCAGGCAGTTCGGGTTTGGCATTGGCGCCGATCGGTGCGTGCAGCAGCACGAGCAGCGTCGCGATTTCATGATGACTGAGCAGGCGGCGCAGCATCGTCTTCTTTGCAGGGGGCGCGGCCGGGCGGCCCGCGGGTGCTTCTACGGCGCTCATCGCTTTCCTCCTTTTCGAGATAACCATCGGGTACTGGTTGCGGATGGTGCCGTCGAAGACTTAAGCGATTCTTAAAGCCGCGGTGGGCGACGCAATGCTGCGCTGCGGTACGGGTTACCGGATGTAACGCCATATGGAATGCGGTTTCCGGCTTGATCGCGGCCAGCCGCGCGGGCGGGCGCGCGGACGCGTGATTCACCACGATGGTGCGCGCGGGATGCGGCCCTCCGAAGCAGCCGCGGACCACGAACGTGATTTGCCCGTTAAATCCGCGTCTGCTTCGTTCCCTTATTTTCTGCGCTGGGCCTGTGCGGCGAGCCGCACGGCCGCATTCGTCGCGCCGTAGCCGTCGTATCCGCCGCGCCGCTCGACGATCTCGAGCGAGAAGCGGTTGTCGACCAGTTCTGTATACGCATGCAGGAATTCGCCGCCGTGCTCGTCGCGGTCATACAGCAGGTGATGCGTGCTCAGCGTGTCGATCAGCTCGTCCGAAAGCGCGTAGCGTGCGGCGAGATCGTCGTAGTAGTTCGGCGGAATGCGCAGGAACGGAATGCCGTCGGCCGCGAATGCGGCGATCGTCTTCACGATGTCGTCGGTACGGAACGCGACGTGGTTCAGCCCCGTGCCGTGGTAGCGGTCGAGCGATTCGGCAACCGCCGTGTGGCGGTCGACCGACGCGTTCAGCGCGATCCGCACCGAGCCGTCCGCGCTGCGCACCGCACGGCTGCGCATCAGCCCGTACGGATCGGGCACGAGCCAGCTGCGCTCGGCCTCGAAGCCGAATGCCGTCTTGAAGAACAGGATCCACGTATCGAGCGCGTCGGCCGGCAGCGCAAGGCACACGTGGTCGATGCCGGTCAGCGGGCCGACTTCGCTCGGGCCGTCGATGTCGGTCAGCACGAAGTCCGATTCGTACAGCGTCGGCGCGTTCGGCGCTTCGTCGACGAAGTACTCGAGGCTGCCGTCCGGCGCCTGCACGCTCGGCAGCACGCGTTCGTTCGGCCCGACGCGGCCGGAGAACGGCGCATAGCCGAAGCCGGCGGCGCGTTCGAACGCCACTTTCGCGTCGTCTACGCGGAATGCCGATGCACACAGCGACAGCCCGTGCTGCTGGAAGAACGCGTCGGCGAACGAGTCGCGCTCGGCGTTCAGCACGATCGACGCGGCGCCGTGCTGGAACAGCGTCACGTCCTTCGACCGGTGGCGGCCCGCGAGCCGGAAGCGCATCCGGCCGAGCCATTCGCCGACGGTCGCCGCCGCCTGCGCGTCGACCGCGAATTCGATGAACTGAAACCCGACGTGTGCGGGCGGCGCGGGTGGCGCGAACAGCGGCTGGGCGGCGGCCGGCGCGCGGCCGTCCTGCGCGAGCCGCTCGCGCGTCAGTTCTTCCAGGTAGAGCAGCGAGCGATGGCCGTCGGCGGCCGTGATCGCGGTCGGCGCCGCGCGGAAGCCGTCGTTGAAGATCTCGAGCGACAGCGGCCCCGTATAGCCCGACTCGATCACGCGCGCGGTGAAGCGTGCGAGGTCGAAGTCGCCCTGGCCCGGGAACGAGCGGAAATGGCGGCTCCATTCGAGCACGTCCATCACGAGCTTCGGCGCATCGGCGATCTGCACGAACGCGATCCGGTCGCCGGGGATGTCGGCGATCGCGTCCGGCGAATCGTCGAGCGACAGCGTGTGGAAGCTGTCGAGCGCCAGGCCGAGGTGCGGGCTGTTCACGGCATTCACGAGTTTCCACGCATGGCCGTACCGCTTCACGACGCGGCCCCACGCGAGCGCTTCGTACGCGGCGACCACGCCGGCCTGCCGGGCGGCTTCGGCAAGCGCGCCGAGCTGGTCGACGAGCAGCCCGTCGTCCGCGATCGTGTCCGCCGACACGTTGCTGCACACCAGGATGCGGTCGGTGCCGAGCGCATGCATCACGTCGAACTTGCGCTTGATCCGGTCGAGGTTGCGGGCGAGCTGGGCCGCGCTGACCCCCTCGAAGTCGCGAAACGGCTGGAACAGCACGATGTCGAGGCCGAGATCGGCGGCCATGCGCCGGACGTCGGCCGGCGATCCATCGAAGTAGACGAGGTCGTTTTCGAAGATTTCGACGCCGTCGAAGCCAGCGGTCTGGACGGCGGCGAGCTTCTCGGCGAGCGTGCCGGACAGTGACACGGTGGCGATCGAGCGCTGCATGGGCGATTCCTGAGGATGAGCGGGCATGGCGTCGGCCGAACCGACCCTGAATGAACCAGTCGTTGAGTTCCTGACGGGCACCATATCCCGAATTTACTAGGCTAGTGATGCATATTGTACAAACTAACTAGATGGTACAAATTAGCGAAAACCCGAAAAGACAGCCCGCTTGCACGGGCGCACACTAGCGCCACATTCCGATGTCTTCGGGGCGGCGCCGATCGTGGTCTGCCCCTGTTTCAGGAGCAGAAACACGATGAGCAAGCACAAGGTGCTCGTGCTGAACGGCCCGAACCTGAATTTGTTGGGCACACGCGAGCCCCATATCTACGGCGCGGAAACGCTTGCCGACGTCGAGCAACGCTGCCGTACGGCGGGCGAGGCGCTCGGGCTGGAAATCGAGTTCCGCCAGTCGAACGCCGAGCACCAGCTGATCGACTGGCTGCATGCCGCGCGCCACGACACGCACGGCATCGTGATCAACCCGGCCGCCTATACGCATACGTCGGTGGCGCTGGCCGACGCGCTTTCCGCGATCGCGAAGCCGGTGATCGAAGTGCATATCTCCAACGTCCATCGCCGTGAGGCGTTCCGCCACCATTCCTACGTGTCGGCGCTCGCCGAAGCCGTGATCTGCGGCTGCGGCACCGAAGGCTACGTGTTTGCGCTGCAGCGTCTGGCGACGCTGTTCGCGCAGGGGGCCGCACGATGAGCCGCCCGTCGTTTCTGATCGGCCTGATCGGCCAGGGCATCGGCGGCTCGCTGTCGCCCGCGATGCACGAGGAAGAGGGGTTCCGCCAGGGGTTCGGCTATGTCTATCGGCGCATCGATCTCGACGTGCTCGGCGTGACCGTCGACGCACTGCCGCAACTGCTCGATGCCGCGCAGCGGATGGGCTACAACGGCCTGAACATCACGCATCCGTGCAAGCAGCGCGTGATCGAGCACCTCGATGAACTGTCGGACGATGCGCGCGCGCTCGGCGCGGTGAACACCGTGCTGTTCAAGGACGGCAAGCGGATCGGCCACAACACCGACTGGTCGGGTTTCGCGAAATCGTTCCGCCGCGGGTTGCCCGGCGCGTCGCTCGAACGTGTCGTCCAGCTGGGTGCGGGCGGCGCGGGCGCGGCCGTCGCGCATGCGGCGCTGCAGATGGGCGCGGCCGAACTGACGATTTTCGACGTCGACGGCACGCGCGCCACCGCGCTCGCGGCCGAATTGCAGCAGCGTTTCCCTGCCGCCCGGGTCACGCCGGGCAGCGATCTCGCGGCCGCGATGCGCGCGGCGACCGGCCTGATCCACTGCACGCCGACCGGCATGGCCAAGCATCCGGGCCTGCCGCTGCCGGCCGACCTGCTCCACGCGGGCATGTGGGTGGCCGACATCGTGTACTTCCCGCTCGAAACCGAACTGATCCACGCGGCGCGCGCGGCCGGCTGCGCCACGCTGCCGGGTGGCGGGATGGCCGTCTACCAGGCCGTCGACGCGTTCGAGATCTTCACCGGACGCACACCCGACGCAGAGCGGATGTTCGACCACTTTCAGTCGCTCGTCGCGCGCTGACCCCCTTATAGACACAGAAAGAGACCAGGAGACGACCATGCAGCACACCACCCACACGAGCGCCGCGCCGGCGCAGGCGTCCGGCACCGTCCGGCGCACTTCGGCGCGCTACAAGATTCTCGCGCTGCTCGCGATCGGCACGATGATCAACTATCTCGACCGCACCGTGCTGGGGGTGGCTGCGCCGCAGCTCACCAAGGAGCTCGGCATCAACGCAGCCGTGATGGGCATCATGTTTTCCGCGTTTTCGTGGACGTATGTCGCGATGCAGGTTCCCGGCGGCCTGTTCCTCGACCGCTTCGGCAGCAAGATCACCTATTACTGGTCGATGACGCTGTGGTCGCTGTGCACGTTCCTGCAAGGCTTCGTGCCGGGCATCGCGACGCTGCTCGCTTGCCGGCTCGGCCTCGGCGTGACGGAAGCGCCATGCTTCCCGACCAACAGCCGCGTCGTTGCGACGTGGTTCCCGCAGAACGAGCGTGCGATGGCGACGGGTACCTACACCGTCGGCGAGTACATCGGCCTCGCGTTCTTCAGCCCGGTGCTGTTCGCGCTGATGGGTGCGTTCGGCTGGCGCTCGCTGTTCTGGGTCGTCGGCGCGGTTGGTATCGTGTTCGGCCTGGTCTGGTGGAAGTTCTATCACGAGCCGCGCAACCATCCGGGTGCGAATTCGGAGGAGCTGGCCTATATCGAGGCGGGCGGCGGTCTCGTGCACGGTGCGCGCAAGAGCGGCGACAAGGGCGACAAGCCGGCGCAGGCCAAGTTCAGCTGGTCGATGGTCGGCCAACTGGTGAAGAAGCGCCAGCTCGCGGGCATCTGCCTCGGCCAGTTCGCCGGCAACTCGACGCTCGTGTTCTTCCTGACCTGGTTCCCGACCTACCTCGCCACCGAACGCCACATGGGCTGGCTGAAGATCGGCTTCTTCGCGGTGATGCCGTTCATCGCCGCGTCGGTCGGCGTGATGTTCGGCGGGATTTTCTCCGACTGGCTGCTGCGTCGCGGCAAGTCCGCAAACCTCGCGCGCAAGCTGCCGATCATCGCGGGCTTGCTGCTCGCATCGACGATCATTCTCGCGAACTACGTGCAGAGCAACGAGGCCGTGATCGCGATCATGTCGGTCGCGTTCTTCGCGCAGGGGATGGCCGCACTCGGCTGGACGCTCGTGTCGGACATCGCACCGGACGGCCTGCTCGGCGTCACGGGCGGCATCTTCAACTTCGCGGCGAACCTCGCGGGGATCGTGACGCCGCTCGTGGTTGGCTTCATCGTCGCATCGACCGGGTCGTTCGTCGGCGCGCTCGTGTTCATCGGCGTGATCGCGCTGGTCGGCGCGGCATCGTACATCTTCGTCGTCGGCGACATCAAGCGGATCGAGCTGTAAGCACCGGCTCCACGCAGATCCTGTGCGTTAGCCCGGCAGCCGCAAGGCCGCCGGGCTTTTTTGCATGCGCGCGCCGGTCGATCTGCCGGCTGGCGCGGTACGGCGCTTACGCACGCTGCACTGCGATGCCGAGCGATTCGACCGCCTGCGCAATGGCCGCGACTGCGCGGCGGATATCGTTCGAGTCGATTGCGCCGATGCAGCCGACACGGAACGTTTCGAGCTGCGTGAGCTTGCCTGGATACAGGATGAAGCCCGCGTCGCGCACCGCGTCGTAGAAGTGGCGGAAATCGTAGGCCGGGTGGTCGGGCGCGTGGAACGTGACGATCACCGGCGCCTGCACGCTCGCATCGAGGAACGGCGTGAAGCCGAGCGCGTGCATCGATTCGACCAGCGTCCGGCAGTTGTCCACATAGCGCGCGCCGCGCGCCGGCTGGCCGCCTTCGGCGAGATACTGGTCGAGCGCGGCGCGCAGCGCGGCGATCACGTGTGTCGGCGGCGTGAAGCGCCACTGGCCCGTCTTGCGCAGGTATGCGTACTGATCGTGGAGATCGAGCGCGAGCGACGGCGAGTTGCCTTCGCTCGCGTCGAGCGCGTCGTGCCGCACGATCGCGAATCCCATCCCCGGCACGCCTTCCAGGCATTTGCCGCTCGCCGAGATCAGCGCATCGATGCCGCTGCCGGCCAGCGTGATCGGCAGCGCGCCGAATGAACTCATCGCGTCGACGATCAGCCGCTTGCCGTGGCGTCGGCACACGGCGGCGATGTCGTCGAGCGGGTTCAGGATGCCGGCGCTCGTCTCCAGGTGCACCTGCGCGACGTGCGTGATGCGCGGCTCGCGCACGAACGCGGCTTCGATCGCGGCCGGATCGACGGCCGCGTCCTCGCCGAACGGCAACGCGATTGCTTCGACACCGAGCCGGCCGAGGATCTTCAGGATGCGCGCGCAGTACGCGCCGTTGTCGGGCACCAGCACGACGCCGTCATGCGGCACCAGCGTGCCGAGCGCGGCTTCCACCGAGAACGTGCCGCTGCCCTGCATCGGCACGCACACGTACTCGTCGCCGCCGTGCGCAATCGCGACGAGGTCCGCGCAGACGCTGGCCGTCAGTTGGTTGAAAGCGGCATCCCATGAGCCCCAGTCATGTTGCATTGCGTGGCGTGTTGTGGCGGACGTGGTGAGCGGGCCAGGCGTAAGAAGAATCGGATCGGACATGGTTTTCCTCTGCAAAGGTCGGAAGAAACGCCGGAACGCATTTCTGAATGACTTGCATGATATTGGCAAAATGTGTCATTTTTTGGAAATTGCCGCATTCGTCACGGGTTTGTCATCGAACGCTGTGATCCTTCGCTTGCCGCGCGAAACCTAACCTCGGCGCGGTAGCGAGGCGGGCCGTCGATCGGCCTTGCCCGGAGATAACAGGAGAGCCGGATCGTGCCCCGGCCATTTGGTGTTCCGCCTACGGAGAAGTCAGATGACACTGCAGAAACCCTCGCGCACCGCTGCCGGTGCGTTCCGCAAGCTTGCGCTGGCCGCCAGCGTCGCCGGTCTGATGGGCGCCGCGCTGCCTGCCCATGCGGCGAGCGCGGTCGTGCTGTATACGGCAGACGGTCTCGAGAACCTCTATCGCGATGTGCTGCCGGCTTTCGAGAAGAAGGAAGGCGTCAAGGTCAACATCGTGACGGCGGGCAGCGGTGAAGTCGTCAACCGTGCGAACATCGAGAAGAACTCCCCGAAGGCCGACGTGATCGTCACGCTGCCGCCGTTCATTCAGCAAGCTGGCCAGATGGGCCTGCTGCAGCCGTACCAGAGCGTGAACTACAAGAACGTACCGGCCATCGCGAAGGCCGAAGACGGCACGTGGGCGACGTTCGTGAACAACTACTTCTCGTTCGCGATCAACCCGGACGTCGTGAAGAACCAGCCGAAGACGTTCGCCGACCTGCTCGCGCCGGCCTACGCCGGCAAGGTTGCGTACTCGAACCCCGCCACCGCCGGCGACGGGATGGCCGTGCTGATCCTGACGACGTCGCTGATGGGCGAGGACAAGGCGTTCGACTACCTCGCGAAGCTGTCGCAGAGCGTGAAGTTCCACACGAAGGGCACGGGCTACCTGAACGTGCTGCTGTCGCGTAACGAAATCAGCGTCGCGAACGGTGACCTGCAGATGGACCTCGACGATGCCGAACACGGCGCGCTGTCCGTCAAGCCGATCTTCCTGGCCGGGAAGGAAGGCGACCAGCCGACCACGTTCCAGCTCCCGTACGGCATCGGCCTGATCAAGAGCGGCCCGAACCAGGACGCCGGCAAGAAGCTGATCGACTACCTGATGTCGACGGAAGTGCAGTCGAAGGTGCCGGACATGTACGGCATCCCGGGCCGCACGGACGTGCCGCTGGCCGGCAAGAACGGCGAAGCGGTCAAGAAGGCGATCGCGGGCGTGAAGCTGATCCCGGTCGACTGGGCCCAGGTGATGGCGAAGAAGCCGGTGTGGATCGAGCGCTGGAAGAAGGACGTGATCGGCAGCTCGGGCAAGCAGCTCGACGTCGTCAAGCCGAAGTGATCGGCGCACGCCGCCTGTATTTGTGAGCGAGAGGATGAACCCGGTGGAAACCACCCTGACCCATCCCGGCGCATTCGGCGCCGCCGAACCGCGCGCAACGTTGCGGTCCGGCGCGCCGGGCGGCGTGCAGATCGAACACCTGAGCGTGCGCTACGGCGCACGCACGGTGCTGGAAGATCTGTCGCTGTCGATCGGCGCCGGTGAATTTTTGACCGTGCTCGGCAAGAGCGGCTGCGGCAAGACCACGCTGCTGCGCTTCATCGCCGGGTTCGTGAAGGCCGACGGCCTGACCGGCACGCTGACCGTTGCCGGACGCGACCTGACCTACGCGCCGCCGCACAAGCGCAATCTCGGTCTGCTGTTCCAGAATTACGCGCTGTTCCCGCACTTGTCGGTGTTCGAGAACGTCGCATTCGGGCTGCGCGCACGCGGCATGGCGTCGTCGGAAGTGACGCGCCGCGTCGCCGATGCGCTGAAGCTCGTGCAGCTCGGCGATGCGGGCCATCACCTGCCCGCGCAACTGTCGGGCGGGATGCAGCAGCGCGTCGCGCTGGCGCGCGCGCTCGTGATCGAGCCGGACGTGCTGCTGCTCGACGAGCCGCTGTCGGCGCTCGACGCCAACCTGCGCGCGTCGGTGCGCAGCGAACTGAAGGCGCTGCACGAGCGTTTGCCGAACCTGACCGTCGTCTGCGTGACGCACGATCGCGACGACGCGCTCGTGCTGTCCGATCGCGCGCTGCTGATGCGCGACGGCCACATCGCGCAGCTCGGCACGCCGCAGCAGCTGTACGACGCGCCGCAGGACGGCTACGTCGCGCGCTATCTCGGCCCGGCCAACCTGCTGCCGCCGCACGTGATCTTCCCGCTCGGCGATCCGCGCCACGAAGTGCGCGACAAGGTGGCCTGTGTGCGCCCCGAGCGCCTGACCCTGATGCCGCTGGCCGCGGGCGGGCTGCACGGCACCGTATCGTCCGTCGAATGGCAGGGCGCGGACCTGTCGATCGCGGTCACGATCGATGCAGCCCCCGACGAGCCCGTGCGCGTCACGATGCAACGCGGCCGCGGTGCGGCTCCCGAGCGCGGTGCGCGCGTTTCCCTGCATTGCGAGGCAGACGATGTCGTCCTTATCGAGCCCTGAAGCCGGCCTGCCGCCGCACGTGCTCGCGTCGGCCGCCGCGCACGCCGCCGCCGCGCGGCGCCGCAAGCGCATGGGCGACCTGCACCTGGCGGCGCTCGCGATCATCCTGCTGGGCCCGCTCGTCGTCTATCCGCTGATGCGGCTCGTGCTGCTGAGCGTGTCGGGCGACCACGGGCTGAGTTTCGCCGCATACCGTACGTTCTTCGGCAACCCCGATACGCGCAGCGTGCTGCTGACCACACTCGGCGTGCTGTTCGCGAGCGCCGGCACCGCGTCGGTGCTCGGCGTGCTGCTGGCCGCGCTGCTGTTCTTCAAGCCGTTTCCGGGCGCATCGCTCGTCACGCGTTTCCTGGAACTGTACGTCGCGTTCCCGTCGTTCCTCGTCGCGTTCACGCTGATCTTCCTGTACGGCTCGCAAGGCTCGGTCAGCATTGCGCTGCAGCATCTGTTCCATCTCGAGAATCCGCCGCTCGACTTCCTGTTCGGCATCGGCGGCGTGATCCTTGCGCAGACCGTGTTCTATACGCCGTTCGTCGTGCGCCCGACGCTCGCGTCATTCGCGACGCTCGACCTGCGGCTGATCGAAGCCGCGCGCAGCCTCGGCGCGTCCGGCTGGATGCTGGCGCGCCGCGTCGTGCTGCCGATCGCGTGGCCGGGCATCGCCGCCGGCACCGTGCTGTGCTTCCTGCTGACATTGAACGAATTCGGGATTCTGCTGGTGCTCGGCAGCGCGCGGCTCGTGACGCTGCCGGTTGCGATCTACAGCAGCGCGACGGTCGACCTCGACCTGCCGACCGCGTCGGCCGGCGCGGTCGTGATGCTGTCGCTGTCGCTGGCGCTGTATGCGGTTTATCGCCGGGTGAACCGGCGTGCGACGGGAGGAAACGATGTCCGCTGAATTTCGTATCGGGCAAGCGGTGCCGCGCCATCAGATCGGCTGGGGTGACACGGTGCTCAAGCATGCGTCGCGCGCGGCGCTCGCGCTGGCCGCGTTCGCGTGCTTCTGGCTGTTCGTGTTGCCCGTCATCGTTGTCGCGCTCTCGAGCGTGGCGACGCAGTGGTCGGGCACGATTCTGCCGGCCGGCTACAGCCTGCGCTGGTTCGAGCGGCTCGGGTCGCCGGAATACGACGCGCTGCTGACGAGCCTGGAAATCGGCTTCGGCGTGTCGGCGGTCGGCACGATCCTCGGGCTGTGGCTTGCGCTGGCGCTCGAAGGGCGCGACCGGCGCGGCCTCGGCGCGGTGGTCGACGCGCTCGTGATGGTGCCGAACGGTGTGCCGAGCGTCGTGCTCGGGCTCGCGGTGCTGATCGCGTATCACCAGAAGCCGGTCGACCTGTCGAGTTCGGCGGCGATCGTCGTGCTCGTGCAGCTCGCGCTGATTTTGCCGTTCTGCTATCGCTGCGCGGCCGCCGCGCTGCGCCCGGAGCTGACCGTGCTGCGCGAAGCGGCGGCAAGCCTCGGTGCACCGCCCGCGATGGTGCTGCGCCGCGTGCTGCTGCCGCAGCTCGTGCCGGCGCTGCGCGCGAGCCTCGCGCTCGGCTTTGCGCTGTCGCTCGGCGAGCTCGGCGCGACACTCACGGTTTATCCGCCGGGCTTCGCGACCGTGCCGATCGTCGTGATCGGCCAGGTGGAGCGAGGGTATTACCTTCCGGCATCGGCACTGTCGCTGCTGATGCTCGGCGCGTCGCTCGCGGCGCTGCTGCTGATCGCTGCGCGCGTGCCGCGCGGCAAGCGGGTGGCATCATGAACGCCGCGTTCGCATTGCGCCAGCCGGGTGAAGCGTCGGCAGCCGGCACGTCGACGGGTCTCGCGGGACGTTCCGTCGACGTCAACGGCCGGCACTACCGGCTGCCGGTCGAGCCGACCATCGTCGTCTGCGTCGACGGTTGCGAGTACGACTATCTCGAACGGGCGGTGGAAGCGAGCGTCGCGCCGTTCATCGGCCGGATGATCGCGGAAGGCACGGCCTGGCGCGCTGATTGCGTCGTGCCGACCTTCACCAACCCGAACAACCTGTCGATCGTCTGCGGCGTGCCGCCGTCGGTCCACGGGATCTGCGGCAACTATTTCTGGGATCCGGCCGCCGACGGCGGGCGTGGCGCCGAAGTCATGATGAACGACCCGGCCTACCTGCGGGCCGGCACGCTGCTCGCGGCGGCGTCCGACGCCGGTGCAAGGGTCGCTGTCGTGACGGCGAAGGACAAGCTACGCCGGCTGCTCGGCTGGCAACTGAACGGCATTTGCTTTTCGGCCGAGAAGGCCGCGCAGGCGAATCTCGCCGAAAACGGGATCGTCGACGTGCTCGACTGGGTTGGCCTGCCGTCGCCGGACGTCTATAGCGCGGCGTTGTCCGAATTCGTGTTCGCAGCCGGCGTGCGGCTTGCGCAGACGCGCCAGGTCGACCTGATGTACCTGTCGACCACCGATTACGTGCAGCACAAGTGCGAGCCGGGGAGTGCCGGCGCGAATGCGTTCTACGCGATGATGGACGGCTACCTTGCGCAGCTCGACGCGCTTGGCTGGGCGATCGGCCTCACGGCCGACCACGGGATGAACGCAAAGCACGATCCCGCGACGGGCCGGCCGAATGTCATCTATCTGCAGGACGCATTCGACGGCTGGTACGGCGCGCAGGCTGCGCGCGTGATCCTGCCGATCACGGATCCGTACGTCGTGCACCACGGTGCGCTTGGCTCGTTTGCGACCATCTATCTGGCGCCGGGCGTCGACCGGGCCGAGGCGATGTGGCGCGTCGGCGGCCTCGACGGCGTCGAGCTCGTGCTCGACAACGCGGAAGCCGCTGCACGTTTCGAACTGCCGGCCGACCGGATCGGCGATCTCGTCGTAATCGGCCGCCGCGACATGACGCTCGGCACGCGCGAGCGCGAACACGATCTGTCGGGCCTCACGGTGCCGCTGCGTTCGCATGGCGGCGTGTCGGAGCAGGAAGTACCGCTGCTGTTCAATCGCCGTATCGAGCCGGCCGATCCTGCGCGTCGCCCGCGCAACTTCGACGTGTTCGATTTCGTGCTGAACCGGGTCGCGACATGATGGCTCATCCCCGACACGATCACCCGGCGTTTCGCGCGGAGGCGCTGCGCTGGTGCGGCACGCGCGCGACGCGGGAACGCACGCTCGACGTGATGGACCCGTATACGGGCACGCGTGTCGGGACGGCGCCGCTGGCGAGCGTCGACGATGTGCGCGCGGCATTCGACTACGCGATGGCGTACCGGCCGACGCTCACGCGGTACGAGCGTTCGCAGATCCTCGAGCGTGCGGCCGCGCTGCTGCGCGAGCGCACCGAGGAAGCGTCCGACCTGATCACGCTCGAATCGGGGTTGTCGAAACAGGACTCGCGTTACGAAATCGGCCGCGTCGCCGACGTGTTGAAGTTTGCGGCGGTCGAGGCGTTGCGCGACGATGCGCAAAGTTTCTCGTGCGACCTGACGCCCCACGGCAAGGCGCGCCGCGTGTTCTCGCAGCGCCAGCCGCTCGACGGTGTGATCGTCGCGATCACGCCGTTCAATCATCCGATGAACCAGGTGGCGCACAAGATCGCGCCGGCGATCGCGACCAACAACCGCGTGATCGTGAAGCCTTCGGAGAAGGTGCCGCTGTCGGCGTTCTACCTGGCCGACCTGCTTTACGAGGCCGGTTTGCCGGAGCCGATGCTGCAGGTGCTGACCGGCGATCCGCGCGAGATCGCGGACGAGCTCGTCACGCACCCGCATGCGTCGCTGATTACCTTCACGGGCGGCGTGGCGATCGGCAAGGCGATTGCCGCGCGGGCGGGTTACCGCCGCATCGTGCTGGAGCTCGGCGGAAACGATCCGCTGATCGTCCTTGACGATGCCGATCTCGAACGCGCGGCGTCGCTGGCCGTGCTTGGCTCGTACCGGAATTCGGGCCAGCGCTGCACGGCCGTCAAGCGGATGCTGGTGCAGCGTTCGATCGCGCCGGCGTTCACCGAATTGCTCGTTGAGAAGACGCGCGCATGGAAGTACGGCGATCCGTTCGATCCCGCCAACGAAATGGGCACGGTGATCGACGAGGAAGCGGCGCGGCTGTTCGAGGCGCGAGTGGAAGAGGCGGTCGCGCAGGGTGCGCGCGTGCTGACCGGCAACGTGCGGCGCGGCGCGCTGTATGCGCCGACCGTGCTCGACAACGTCGATCCATCGATGACGATCGTGCGCGAGGAGACCTTCGGCCCGGTGTCGCCGGTGATCGCGTTCGACACGATCGACGACGCGATCCGGATCAGCAACGGAACGGCGTTCGGGCTGTCGTCGGGCGTCTGTACGGACAGCACGGCGGCGGTCGTGCGGTTCGTGAACGAGCTGAACGTCGGCACGGTGAATGTATGGGAAGTGCCCGGATACAGGATCGAGCTGTCGCCGTTCGGCGGGATCAAGGATTCGGGGCTCGGTTACAAGGAAGGCGTTCAGGAGGCGATGAAGAGCTTCACGAACCTGAAGACGTTTTCGCTGCCTTGGGAGTGAATGAATGGCATTGACGGTGGAAGAGATCCACGGGCTGTATCGTGAGCATGGCCATGTGGCCTATAGCGGCGAGCCGGTCACGCAGCTCGAACATGCATTGCAGAGCGGATTGCTGGCCGAGGAGGCGGGGGCTGACGAAGCGCTGGTCGCGGCGGCGTTCCTGCATGATCTCGGGCATTTGCTGAATCGCCAGGGCGAGACGCCGAGCGCGCGCGGGATCGACGATCTGCATCAGTATTACGTGCTGCCGTTCCTGCGGCCGCTGTTTTCCGATGCGGTACTGGAGCCGATCCGGCTGCACGTCGACGCGAAGCGCTGCCTGTGCCGCACGGACGCCGGCTACTTCGACAGCCTGTCGCCGGACTCGGTGCGCAGCCTCGCGCTGCAGGGCGGCATCTTCAGTGATGAGGAGACAGCGGCGTTCCTGCAGCGGCCGTTCGCAGAGGACGCACTGCGTCTGCGCCGCTGGGACGATACGGCGAAGGAAGAAGGCAAGGTGACGCCAGATCTCGATCACTATATGGAGATCGTCGCGCGCCAGGTGCGCGCCGTCTGACGGATCGGCTGCTTCTATATAAGGCCCCGCACGCGGCAGCGTGCGGGGCCTTATATTTTTTGAGAAACCTCTTGCGCAGATCGAAGCGGGTGCTTAGAATCACGCCTCTTTCGCGCTAACGGAAACACGGCGCGGGAGAAGGGAAGCAGGGTTGGCGGTGTGCTGGAGTCTGAAGCGCGCAGCCGGCCTGGAAGTTGAGCCCCGCAGTCGCAACGATGTAGTGTAAAAAGTTGTTGACGAACTGCGAAACACGGTTCATAATCTCGCTTCTCTGCTGCTGAAAACGCAGCGCTGCCGGGAAACACGAAGTTCCTCGCAGAATGCTCTTTAAAAATTAACAGCCGATAAGTGTGGGCGCTTGATGGAAGCGAGCTGATCCTCGGA